>VFZO01000346.1 GCA_016871155.1 Acidobacteriota bacterium
AAGGAAGCGCCCACCCGCTGCACTCGCGCCAAGTCTCCCAGATCCGCTTGTTCTCGGTCCAGGCAATGGCGACGGCCACAGGAATCGTGAATGTAAAGAAAAGGACGAAGCACGCAGCCAGGATCGGGGGGGTGTCGTGCAGACCAAATGCCCGCAGAGCCGGAAAATGAAACACGGCGTAGACGGCGTGAATTGAAATGACGGTTACCGAGACGTTGTAGGCCGCCTTGACCAGACCGGGACGCCGCTCACGCGCCATCAGGATCTGGACGAAAGTCATCCCTGTTCCCAACGCGAGCAACTCTGACAGGGAGAGTTCGGCGAGCCCAATCAATATAAAGAGGAAATTGACCGACAGGGTACCGGTAATCGTTGGAAGGACGACGCGCATGCCAACGGCCGAGAGACCGAGCGCCATGTAGCTTAAAAATCGGATCTTATCAGTAAATTCGAACGGATGAAGGCCTGCGATCAGTCCAGACGCACCCAAGACGGTCGTCAGCACAACGAGCATCTTGGCGTGCCGCGTATAGATCGGATCTGGTGGATAAGATACCGGAGTCATCGAGAATAAATTCTGTGCTGGTCCCGAATGAACGAACGAAAGTTAACCCATTCTGCGAATCCATCGACCGATCCGGCGCTTCCCTATAGGCGGTAAGGGCGAATCCTACTCTTAAATTCCTGTAAGGCCAACAATTCACGTCTGTTCCGCATCGCACCTCAGTAAACCTGGGACCTGAGTTCTAAGGTGATTTACGGCCCGGAAACAGGGAAGCGGCTTCTGGCACTCCTGCGGTGCGAGGAGCACACTGGCAGTAGGTCATGCGAGGAACAACGCACAGTTTCTTAGGCGTTCCGGTCGTCGCCGAAAGCCGCGCGATGCGAAGCCTGCTGGACACAGTTCAACTGGTGGCGCTCTCTGACGCCACGGTCCTTGTGGAAGGGGAAAGCGGTACCGGCAAGGATTTGGTCGCGCGGGCGCTGCACTGCCTCTCCAAGAGGACGGACGGACCGTGGGTGAACCTGAACTGCGCCTCGCTGCCCGATCATCTGATTGAACTGGAGTTGTTTGGCAGCGACATACAGCCTCCCGGCGGCCAAGGGCCACGGCCAGGGATTTTAGAACTCGCCGACGGCGGGACCCTATTTCTCGATGAAGTAGGCGACTTGGAACTGAAGACTCAGACGAAGCTTTTGCGTGTGCTCGATGGCCACTCCTACTTTCGAGTTGGCGGCTCGGTGCCGGTTCGATCCAAAGTCCGGTTCGTCGCGGCGACGAATCAAAATCTGGAAAAAGCGGTCGAAGATTGCCGCTTCCGGGCCGACCTGTTCCACCGGCTGACTCAGTTTCGCCTCTCCATTCCCCCGCTCCGGGCCCGCGTCGAGGATATCGTACCGCTAGCGGAAATTTTTCTGTTCGCCGAACGGGACAACTTGATCCTCAGCGAGGACGCGAAACGGACACTGGAAAACTATGTGTGGCCAGGCAACGTGCGGGAGCTTCGGAATGTGATGAGCATGTGCGCCCTTACGGTCCGAAGCAACGAAATCCAGCCCTTGGACCTGCCTGATCGTTTGCAGGAATCTTATGGAGGAATGCCCGAGGGCGAGAGCGACCTGAAACGGCTTTTCCACTCCGTCAACGCGGGAATCGAGGACGGCGCTCCAGGCGCGATTCTGCAGGACATGGAACGGCGGATGATTTTTCAAGTGTTGTCGCACACGAACGGGCACCAAGAGAAGGCCGCGCAGCTACTGGGAATTTCCCGGCGGACGCTGAGCCGGAAATTGAAGCAGTACGACTCCGAAGGAAGGAGCGAGGGCCTGGAGACTGGCCTGGAGGTAGCATGACTGAGCCGAACTTGAATCTGACAAAACCGCTCTCGCCGGTGGATGATCGCCGGACGGAACCCCGGTTCGCCGCCAACGGGGTCGTCACGCTCTACGTCGACAAAACCTCGGTTCGCGGGCGTATGACGGATGTGAGCGAACACGGCATGCGTGTGGAACATATGTACGCCGAACTCTCAAGCGGAATGATCCTCGAACTGGAGACCGGCGGCACACGCCGAACGGCGCGGGTGGTCTGGAACCGCATCCGGAATGAAGGCGTCGAGAGCGGGTTCTACCTGCTTTAGCGCCGGTAGAGATACAGCGTATGGCTCCGGCCTTCGCCGTCGTCTTCGATCACTTCGGTCTTATCCGGTTTCCAGCCGCCCACTTCGAAGTCGTGCGCGACAATCCGCGTTCCCTTCTTGAGCTGTTTCTCCAGTATCGGCCGCATCTTATCGTTTGCAACCGGTAATAGGTAAACGGTGATGACGTCGGCCGGGGAATAATCCTGCTGGAGCATGTCGCCATGGATAATGCGGGCACGTTCCGACAGGCCCATACGGCGAATCCGCTCGCTGCTCTGTACGGCCAGATCCTTGTCGAACTCTACACCTGTGGAGTCGGCTCCAAATTTCGCCGCAGCCATGATTACGATTCGCCCGTCGCCGCTTCCAAGATCGAAGACCTTCTCGCCCTTCTTGGTCCCGGCAAGCTGCAGCATCTTTTCAACAACGAGTTCCGGCGTCGGATAGTACGGCGCCAGTTTTTCACCCTTTTGCTTCTCCTGACCGAACGCGGACATCCCGGCTGCGGCGGCGAATAGTTCACGTCGTTTGATCATTGGTTGAAGAGCCCTCACTGCTCGATATACAGACGCACGCGGTTAGTCGAAGAGTTGCCTGCCTCGATAAACAATTCGGCGGGACCCTCGTTCACAACGTCCGGAAGAAGAATTTCGACCAGGTAGTAACCGATATAACCGGGGGCAAGAGTCGCCCGAACCACCTCCACTGGAGCCCCATCCACCCAGGCCCGGACATTGGCGACGACGGCGGGCAACTGCTCGGCGTTGAGCGGGGCCGCCAATCCGGCAGGCCAATCGGGCCGGACTTTGCCCAGGCCGCTGGCCAGAATTTGCAAGAGGGTCCCAGCGCGGGCCGGGTTATTCCCATCGATCATCGCGCCGCTGGCCGAGTCCATCAGCATCGCGGTGCCATCGCGATCCACGAGAATTGCGGGTGCGGCCAGCGCCAGCGGCAACACGGCGGGAACGGTGCCTCGCTCGGATTCCAGCGCCAGTGTGATCGCGCTGCCGTCCAGATCGAACGGAAGCTGCACCTGAGTCTCCCGGTCGGCACTCGATAGAAGAGCGGCCCTGCGCCCGCCGGCCGTGACGCTGGTCAATTTTGCGCCCAGAATGCTCAAAAGGGCGCCGGGCGCGGCGGGACGCTCCGCCCAGTCGGATGCGCTGACAATTCGCGGCGCGGTCTGCCGGTGCGGAGCGGCGTCGAAGTAAACTCCGTGGCCGTAGAGCGCGGCGAAGAGGGTTTGGCCGTTCTCGTCAAGTTTAACGTCAAAAACGGGTGCCTCCGGCAAACCGCCTTCGATCCGGCGCCAACTCGTGGCCGGCGAGATTCCGGCAAGTGCGGCCGGCGTCCAGTGAACGCCGGAAGCGGTCGCTGCGTATACGGCGCCGGAACGAAAATCTGCGGCGACCCCATAGACGGCGTTCACGCCCAAATTCGACGAGATGTTATCCCAAAAAAGCCCGGCATTCGAGGTGTGCAACACAACCGGTCCGGCCGATTCGCGGCGGAGCGAAACCAGTGCGCGCCGGGCGTCCTGCGGGTCTGCGGCGAAGCTCTCCACCGCCGCACCAGGATTCATCGCCGGAGACAGCCAGTTTCCGCCGCGATCCAGGGAAACGAAGATTCGGCCATCGCTGGAACCGGCGTAGACGATGTCGCCCGCCACATGCAGGGCGGTAATCGCCGCTCCGAACTCCCGCGAAAGAGTTCGTTTGGCGGTCTGTTCAACGGCAAGCGCCGCCGGAACGGTTTTCCAAGCATTCTTCTCACCGGGCGCCCATTCGAAGACGGCCGGTGTGACCTCCGGTGGAGCCAGCAACGCGATACGAAGGCCGCTAGATTCCCTCGGCAACGCCACGATTCGGCGCAAGGGAAGGTGAGGCAGGCTGGCGTTCAGACTGCTCCAACTCAGGCCGGAGTCACCCGAACGCCACAGACCGGTCGCGCCGGCCGCCGTAATCTCTTCCGGAACGCCCGGACGCACCGCGATCTCGGTGATGGGACCGCCCAGCAGGGAAGATCCCCGCCACGCGGTCAGATTTCGCCAAGTTCGGCCACTGTCTTCTGACCGCCAGACGTGCTCACCGGCGGCGTACAGCAAACCGGCGCGGCCGCCGGCAACTACCCGGGCCCCAGGTTCGGGCAGGCGCTCGGCGACGGCGGGCTGCGACTGGAGCGGCTCGTCCGATGCAGCTACCCATTTTTCGCCGTCCTCACTCGAAAGCCAGCCGCCCAGCGTGGCGGCGGCGTACGTTTTTTCGCCGTCGCGCGAGTATCCGACGCGATCCACCGGACCCGTAGCTGGGCCGCTCAGGCGAAGATCCAAGGCGGCGTTCCCCAAACGGCGCCACGCCGCGTCGGCACGCGGTGCGGCGGCCACTAGGCCGGCCAGGAGAAGGATTTTCGATATCGCCATCATGCGGCTGATAGGATTAGGACGTACGAATTGAGCTACGCGGACGCAACAACTGTGTCTATTGTACCCACTTCTGGACGCACTCCTTTGTACCTTTATCGGTCGCCCGCCGGAAAAACTGTTGATTCCAATCGACTTTCAAACCGAACATCCGGAAGGCCACGCTTTTGCTTGCAATTTTAGTGGTACAATCGGGACGCTGTAGTTCGTGTCCTCGCAACACTAACGCTTTTGGTACGTTCTAACGATTACTGGTAGAGAGATGTTCACGCGGTCCACAACTCGGAGCTGGGTGGCGCTGGGCGCCACGCTGGTGGCTTCGTCCGCCTGGGCTCAGTTGCCTTTGCTGTTCGGGGAAGATAAGCAGTACTCCGCCAAGGTGTTGGTTCTGAACGGCCAAGTCTCGGTTCTAAAAGGCCGGGAACCATGGGCGCTTCACGTCGGAGATTTCGTCCAGCGGCGGCAGGAGATCGTCACAGGCGCCGACGGCTATGCGCAGTTCCAGGTGAGTGACGGATCTACGTTCGAAGTGTTCCCGAAATCCCACGTCATCTTCCGGAATAACGCCGGCGAGTGGAAGGACCTGCTTGACCTGTTCCTCGGGCGCGTAAAAGTTCACATCCAAAAATTCGGCGGGCAGCCCAATCCCAATCGCGTCACGACGCCAACGGCGGTCATTTCGGTCCGTGGCACGATCTACGACGTTCAGATTGAGGACGAAGACGGCACGACCATGGTGCTGGTGGAAGAGGGCCAGGTAAGCGTCCGGCACGCGCTCATCCCCACAAGTCAGCCGAAGTTGCTGGGCGAAGGTGAGTACCTGCGCGTCTACAAAACCCAGCCGATCGCACAGAAATCCTTTGATAAGGGCGGCTTGCTGCGCCGGGCGATGGAGATCGCCGGCGACGCCGCCGCAAACGTGTTGTACCGCCTCCCGCGCGCCGGTGGCGGAGCCGGTTCGCCGGTTCCCGCCCCCGGTGGTGGTGGTCCCGTTGGAGACACGGGCGGGTCCACTCCGCCGCCACCACCTCCTCCACCCCCGCCTCCGCCGCAGTAGCCAAGCGTAGTCAAATAGAAGGCATGAGATGGATTCGCCTTTGCGTCTGCGCACCCGTTTTGGGCTTTGGGCAGCAGGCCGGCGTGCTACCCGACTGGGAAGCTCGTAAACTGCTGGAAAGTCTGGTGGAGAACGCCCGCAAAATTGAACCGATGCTGGCCGAATTGAGACCTGCGGAGTGGATCGCACATGGGGCACCGGACGCCTACGTCTTGCAACACCGGCGCGTCTCGCAATCGATCGCGACGCTGCACGCCTCATCCACCAAACTAGCGGCGCAGCCTGGCCGGGTGAATGCGGCGGTGGAGACTCTGTTCGCCCTCGAAAACGTCCAGACCTACCTGGGTTCGGTGGCGCAAGGCGTCCGGAGGTATCAAAATCCCGCACTCGCCGATCTGCTGGTCGCTCTCTCGGATGAAAACGGCTCGAACCGTGAGAAGCTGAAGATGTATGTTTTGGACTTGGCCAATTCCAAGGAGTCGGAACTGCAAGTGATGGACGGTGAGGCCCAGCGCTGCCGCGACATCCTGGTCCGGCAGCCGCCGCCGGCGAAACCCCGCGCGATTGTGCCCAAGCTTCCCGCGCCCGCCAAACCGAAGGACCGTCTTTGAGCATCTCCCTACGCTTCGCCTGCTGTATCTGCAAGGAACCCTCCGCCGATATCTGCGTCTGGTGCACCAAGGACGCCTGTCCCGGCCACCGGTGCGCGCGCTGCAAGCGCTGCTCCGATTGCTGCACCTGCGACCGCCCGGAAGCCTCCGCTCCGCTCGATGTTGCATCCGCGGATCTGGTAAACTCATAAAGTCGGCTCACCGGCGGGGTGAGCCGATGCATCAAGGATCGGGCCGTGGCGCAGCCTGGCTAGCGCGCTTGCTTGGGGTGCAAGAGGTCGCGAGTTCAAATCTCGCCGGCCCGACCAAATAACTCAAACAGATACAGCCCCCCACTGATCTGTAACTTGGCCGCCGGAGTCCGGCATGGAGTCTATTTAAAGACT
>VFZO01000347.1 GCA_016871155.1 Acidobacteriota bacterium
CGCAGGGGTCTTCGCTGCCTTCAAACCCCTATGGATATTGATGCGGACGAGCATCCGGGAGATTCGCACGCGCGGCTCAAAACGGAAATGTGGGCTTAATTGTTTTCCCCAGCCTACATGCCCAGCCGGCGCCAACGTTCCGCGAAGGCGTCTTCGCGGCCGAACAAGCCGCACGGGGCGAGCGCGTATACGCCGCGAAGTGTTCGAGCTGTCATGGCGACGTCCTGCAGGGAGTCGAGATGGCGCCGGCGCTGACCGGCTCCAGCTTTACCGCGAACTGGAACCGGCAGCCCTTGCCGAGCCTCGCCAATCGAATCCGCATCACAATGCCGCCGGCCGCGCCGCGCTCGCTGTCGAGCGCTGAAGTCACCGATCTGGTCAGCTACCTCCTCAAAATGAACGACGTGAAGCCGGGCGGCGTTGCGCTGAATCTACCGCTCGGCGGCCCCGCGGCGCGAGGTGGCGTCAATACATCCTGGACAACCTACGGCGCCGATTTGGCCAGCACGCGCTACTCGCCGCTCGATCAAATCAACAAAGACAACTTCGCCCAGCTTCGGGTGGCTTGGCGGCTGAAGACAAATAATCTCGGACCGATTCCAGACCGGCTGTATTCGGCCACTCCGTTGGTGGTCGACGGCGTGCTCTACACCACGGCGGGTTCGGCGCGCTCGGTGGTGGCGCTGAACCCCGGCACTGGCCAGATGCTGTGGATGTATCAGCTCGATGAGGGCGAGCGCGGGCAGTTCGCGCCCCGCAGGGGCGCAGGCCGGGGATTGTCGTACTGGGCAAGCGCGGATGGCTCGGATCGCCGCGTCGTTTTTGTGACACCGGGTTATCAGATGGTCGCGCTGAACGCGAAAACCGGCCATTTGATCGAGTCGTTCGGCAAGAAAGGAATCGTCGACCTCAAGGAAGACAACGACCAGAAACTGGATCTGGTGCGAGCCAACATCGGGCTGAACGCGACGCCGCTGGTGATCGGCGATTTGATCGTCGTCGGCGCGGCGCATTCCGCCGCGGGGAATCCACAGACCTCGCCTGATGCGATCGGCTACGTGCGCGCCTTCGACATCAAAACGGGCAAGCGGGAGTGGATCTTTCATACGCTGCCGCGCAAGGGCGAAGCCGGCTACGAGTCGTGGCTGGAGGGCTCGGCCGAGCGCAATGGCAATCTCGGCGCGTGGGCGCAGATGAGCGCCGACCCGGAGCTGGGCCTGGTCTACGTGCCAACCGAAATGCCGGCCGCCGACTACTACGGCGTCAACCGGCCGGGCGACCATCTGTTCTCGGAGAGCCTGGTGGCGTTGGACGTCAAGACGGGCAAACGGAGGTGGCACTACCAGACCATCCACCACGGCTTGTGGGACTGGGACCTGCCGTGTGCGCCGGTGCTGTTCGACCTGGTGCGCGACGGCCGCAAGATCAAGGCGTTGGCGCAGCCGGCGAAGTCGGCGTTTCTGTTCGTGCTGAACCGCGAAACGGGCGAACCGGTCTGGCCGATCGAAGAGCGCCCGGTGCCGCAATCGGACGTGCCTGGAGAAAAGACCAGTCCGACGCAGCCGTTCCCAACGTGGCCGCCGCCGTTCGACCGCCAGGGCGTTTCCATTGACGACCTGATCGATTTCACGCCCGCATTGCGAAGCGAGGCCGTGGAGTTGGTGAAGAAGTATAAGATCGGCCCGATATTTACGCCGCCCGCGTTGGCCCGGCCGGATGGGCCGTTAGGCACGTTGATGCTGCCAATGGACGTGGGCGGGGCGAATTGGCCGGGTGGATCTTTCGATCCTGAAACGAACCGGCTCTACATCCACTCGCACACGACGGTGTACAGTTTGCGAAATGTGCCGGCCGAGTTGTCCACCGCAGGCCCGGCGAATACCGCGGGAGTGCTGCGCCCGCCAGGCACGGCCCCGGCCGCCCAACCCGGTGGAAGCCGCTTTGGGCCGGGCGGACCATTCGGACCGGGCGGACCGCCCGCGCGCTTTTTCCTGGGCCCCACGGTGCAGGGCCTTCCGCTGATCAAACCGCCGTATGATCGGATCACGGCGTACGACATGAACTCGGGCAAGATCCTTTGGCAGAAGACACATTCGTCGACGCCGGACGACATCCGGGACAATCCGGCGCTGAAAGGGCTGAACCTTCCGCGCCTCGGCCAACCGGGGCGAACGTTTATCGGCGCACTGACGACCAAGACGCTGGTGATCGCCGGCGAAGGCGGAGTGCATAGCAATGCGAAAGGTGAGCAGATTGCGTTGCTGCGCGCCTATGACAAGGCGACCGGCGACGACATTCCCGGCGAAGTGAAGCTGCCCGGGAAGCAGACGGGCTCGCCGATGACGTATCTGCACCAGGGCAAGCAGTACATCGTGCTGGCAGTTACGACTACGGGCGACGAAGGCGGCGGCGAGTTGATCGCGTATTCATTGCCGTAAACAGGTACACTTTTACCGTATGAGTCCGAAGCGCATGGCGCCGCTGGCGCTGCTTGCCGGGGCGCTCGCGATGAGCGAACCCAAGGCCCCGCTTTGGTCCCTGCGCCCGGTAGCGCGGCCGGAGATCCAGGCCGGGGGCGGGAATCCGATCGACGTGCTGGTGGCGCGGAAACATGCTCAAAAGGGTCTGCGTGCGGCGGGCCGCGCGGATAAGAACACGCTGCTGCGCCGTGTTCATCTCGATCTGACTGGATTGCCGCCAACGCCGGCGGAGGTGGACGCGTTTCTCGCGGACCGTTCGCCGGATGCTTATACAAAAGTCGTTGACAAACTCTTGGCCGATCCGCAGCACGGGGTCCGCTACGCGCGGCACTGGCTCGATGTTTTAGGGTATGCCGATGTCGATGGAGGCATGCTCGCCGAACGCGGCATTCATCACTGGCGCGACTGGGTGATCGGCGCGTTGAATCGCGATTTGCCGTTCGATCAATTCACGCGGGCGCACATCGCGGGCGATCTCTCCGGACGAGCCGGCGACTTCTTCGCGACCGGCTTCTTATCGCGCGCCGCACAGTCAGAGACCGATCCCGCCGAGGCCGTAGCGTTCGCGGCGGTCGAAAACGTATCCTCCGCTTTCATGGCGATGACCACGGGCTGCGCCAAGTGCCATGACCACATGTACGACCCGATCTCGCAGCGCGACTACTATGCGATGAAGGCGCTGTTCGACCCGCTGCAGCCGGAAAAACGCAATTTGGCAACGGCCGAAGAGATACTGCGGCACGAAGACGTACTGGCCAAGTGGCGCGCGGATCAGGCCGCGATTCAGGCGCAGATGGATCTCATCACGCGGCCCTACGAAAAGCAGATTTTCGAAGAGCGAATGACGTTTCTGCCGCCCGATGTGGCCGCGGTGTTTCGTAAGGAAGCGGCGTCGCGGACCGCGGCCGAACAGGCGATCGTCAAACAGTATGAAACCGTCGTTGTCCCCGACGCGCGCAAATTCCGCGATGTGATGAAGCCCGACGAAACCATTCGCTACGAGTGGATTCGCAGGGGCCAGACCGAACTGCGGCGCGAGCCGCCGGCGCTGGCCGCGTTTTGGAGTGTGCGCGCCGACGGCGAGCGGGCAGCGCGGAAGAATCACATCTACATCGGCGGCGACCGCGCGAAGAAGGGCGACGAGGTACAGCCCGGTTTTCCATTCGCCCCGAAGGATCTGGCGATCAAAGGCGACGGGCGCCAGGCGTTTCTCGCGTGGCTGACCGCTCCGGACAATCCGCTGTTCGCGCGCGTGGCGGTGAACCGCTTGTGGCAATGGCACTTCGGCGAGGGCCTCGTCACCACGCCGAGCGACTTCGGCCGTACCGGGCAAATGCCGTCGCATCCGGAACTGCTCGACTGGCTGGCGAGCGAGTTCACGGCGCGCAAATACAGCATGAAGACGATGCACCGGCTGATCGTGACCTCGGAGCTGTATCAACAGAGCTCGGTGGCGGCGGAGTTGCGATCGGCGAACGAAGCAATCGATCCAGCCAACAAGCATCTCTGGAAATTCCCGGTGCGCAGGCTGGAAGCCGAGACGATCCGCGATGCGATGCTCGCGGCGGCGGGGACGCTGGATGCGTCGATCGGCGGGCAATCCTTCCGCGGCGAGGACATCAACGAACGCCGTGTGATGAGCGCCCCGAAGACGGGCTATTACGACCGGCGCGATAACCGGCGCGGCATCTACATGGGGCGCGGCTTGGACGCATCGATGAACATGATGCCGTCGTTCCTGGCTGCCTTCGACGCCGAAGACGGACATGTGCCCTGCGCGCGGCGCGAACGCAGCGTGACGGCGCCGCAGGTTCTCTACATGATGAACGGCGCGCTGCCGCACACCGCGTCGCGCGATCTGGCCGAGCGCTTGTACCGCGAGGGCGGCGCGAGCCCGGCGGCGAAGGTCGACTACGGCTACAAGCTCGCGCTGGGCCGTGCGCCATCGGCCACCGAACGGGACGCGGCGCTAAGCTATCTGCAAAACGCGGAACCGGCGCAGCTCACCGGCTTCGCGTGGATGCTGCTCAACCTTAGCGAGTTTATCTTTCTGCCATGATTGCCGCGGCTAACAATTTAGCGCTTCGCCGCTCCTTCCTCCGCCGCATGTCGTTCGGGATGTCGGGCGCGGCGCTGAGTTGTTTGTGGGCCGAGGACGAGAAGTTCTTGCGAGCGGGGCAAGGGCCGCACTTCGAGCCGAAGGTCAAATCGGTGATCTTCCTGTTCATGTGCGGCGGCGTGAGCGCGATGGACACGTTCGACCCGAAGGACAACAAGTGGGCCGGCAAGATGCTGGAGACGATCAACTCCAACAACGGCAAGCCGCAGCTGCGCCCGGTGCTGCATTGTCCGCGTGTTTGGACGCGGTACGGCAAGTCGGGCACGCCGGTTTGCGAATGGTTCCCGCACATCGGCGGCGTGATCGACGATATCGCGATGGTGCGGTCGATGTACTGCCATGAAGTGGGTCATTTCCCGGCGTGTTGGGAGATGTCGACCAGCCACCGGAACCGGCTGTTCGATCACCCGGCGATGGGCGCGTGGGCGAGTTATGCGCTCGGTTCGGCGAACAAGAATTTACCCACATTTGTGAACATGGGCCGGCCCTCGGCGCCGGCGCAATTGACCGGCGGCTACCTAGGCACGCAAGAAGGCGCGACGCCGTTTCAGGCGGGTGAGACGCCGCTCGACAACTTGAAGCTGCAACCGGGAATCACACGCGCCGAGCGCGACCGGCAGATGGAGACGCTGGCGAAGCTGAATCGCGAATTTCACGTTCAGCACGCGATCGACGCGGAAGTCGCCGCGCGCGTGCGGAGTTATGAACTCGCGGGCACGCTGCAACTGGCTGGGCCGGAACTGGTCAATTTCGCCAACGAACCGGAGCACGTGCGGAAGTTGTACGGCGTCGGCGAACCGGAGACGGACGAATTCGGGCGGCAAATGCTGCTGGCCCGGCGGCTGGCCGAGCGCGGCGTGCGCTTTATTCAGGTGTGTCACGGCGGCGCGGGCGGCGGCAACGGCAAGTGGGATTCGCACGACGACGTGGCCGATCACGGCCCGCTGGCGCGGCAGACCGACAAGCCGATCGCGGGACTGATTCGCGACCTGAAACAGCGCGGGATGTTCGACAGCACGATGATTGTGTGGGCCACCGAGTTCGGGCGCACGCCGTATTCGCAGAACAATGTCGGCCGCGATCACAACCCGCAGGGCTTCACCTGCTGGCTGGCCGGCGGCGGCGTGAAGGGCGGCGTGGTTTACGGGGCGACCGACGAGATCGGCTACAAAGCCGTGGAGAACCGGCACTACGTCACCGACCTGCACGCGACGGTGTTGAAACAGATGGGGCTTGATTACAAGCGAATGAGTGTAGTGGTGAACGGGCGTCCGCTGCATATGATCGAAGAGGGTACGGGGCCGATTCAGGGGATTTTGGGGTAGGGCGCTGGCTCTCTCGGCGGTAACCCTGTTCCTTAGCTGAGTTTCGATGCGGTCATACATCGAACCTCATTGATTGCGAGATCCCGGCGCCCCTTTTAGATGGCCCCATCATGAATCGCCGAGGCCTTCGCCGCCAGAACGCTCGGCGGCACAACTCGAGTTCATGGGCGAGATCGCGACGGATTCCGCGATTTCCCCGTCACCATGTCAGCATGCGGAAAATGTCCGGTGCACTCCCTCTTGCCGCGCGGGACGTAGCCGCGGCCGGAGATAACGTTCGTACGGAGTCAACCTTTGGACACGAGAAACCTCCAGCGAGAGGCCCCAGTCATTGATGTCGATGTTGACGTTGCACGCAATTTACCTGGCTGGCTGCGGTTGGTGGGATCGCATAGGATTGGGGCTGCGCCGCTTTTGGTTCTAAGCTGTGCGACTACACGTCCTCTATTCTTTTGGGGCAAATCGTCTTGGCCAACTTCCGAACAGCCGACCAACTGGACAGAATCCCTCAGCCAGATACGTGTGCGGCGCGCGCTTTTCGCGAGTAACGATCCCCCGGCAGAGCCGGGGGCCTTCGTTCGTGAGCCGCTCAAAGCGGCTGGTTGGGGTCGCTGGCGCGGCCCCGTGGTTTAGCACCACCTCAAAGGTGGCGCATCAG
>VFZO01000348.1 GCA_016871155.1 Acidobacteriota bacterium
TGGACTGGGGGCTCGTAGCGCAGGCCAATACCCTTTATTTGGAAGGCGCCGCACTTGCGACCGCGGAGAGCAACCTGGAGTATGGCGCCGGACTGGCCGCGCGAATCGCCGTATTGCAGCGCGACTTCGATGCGAAGGTGGCCCAGTTGGAAAGGCACGTGGCGTCCGGTGTCCGGCGCGAATTTCGCGCCAATTGGATTCGGGTTGCCGCGCGGACCGCGGCCGAGTATTTGACGCCGGAAGAGAAGCTCCGGTTCGGCGCGTGGCTGGAGACACAACGCGCGCTGGCCACGGTGGATGGTGTGGCGGAAGCGGCCCGCACCGCCGGCGTGAACGACTCGGCCGTGAAGATCTGGCACCAGGCAGCGCTGGCAGAGCCCGGAAGTCCGCAGGCCGCCGAGTGGATGGCGAATCTGGAGAGGCTTCAGATTTCCCGCCTTCGCTTCACCGAACTGGGTGGTCAGTTGGAGGCCTACCATCGTGTGTTCCCCAACAACGGAGAGAAATCCGCGCTGTTGTACCGCGCCCGGCGCGCCTATTTTCTAGGCGGCAGCCAGGCGGCCGAACTCCGCGTGCTGAGCACGCTGCAGCCGGCGGGTGCGCTGGGCGGCGATTTGGCGAACCGTTATTTCGAACTGCGATCCCAAAGTTCGCCCGTGACGTTGACGGCGGCGCAGCGCGGCGACGAATCGTTTCTGGATCAGTTCGGCAACTACGCGCTCTCAGCCGGCCGGCCGGCGGTGTTTGCGCAACTCACCGGCGGCCGCCGGACGGCGCAGTGGCAGAATGCGGCGCGGGCGCTGGCCGGCCTGTACTTCCGCGAGAATTCGCCGGCCGTGAGAAAAGCGTTTCTCGACGTTGTGGGTCCTGACCGCTTAGGCGAAAAGCTCGCGCTTGCAGGCAATCGTGATGCGCAGGTAGCGGGCGATGCGTGGTTCTACTACGCGGGCCGCTACGGCGCCTGGTTGCAGACGGCGGCGGATCCGGCTGCGGCCGGGTATTTGGCGGCGGCGATCGAAAAGCGGTCGAACAGCGCCTCCGCCTACATTGAATACGGCGAGGAGGCCGCAGGGGCGGCGGCGCGCCAAGCGTTCGAGTCGGCGTTGTTGCTGGACGAACATCAGCCCATCGCCCATGCCCGGCTGGCGGCTCTGGCCCGGACACCCGCCGAGCGGCTGGCGGGCTGGCGCAGGACGTTTGCGGAGTTGCAGTGGTGGCAGGAGAATCGGCGTGTCGCCGAATGGCATTGGGCGGAGGCAACGGCGGCAATGGACGCCGCCGCCGGCCTGCGCGACGAATTGCGGGAACCCGTCGACCGTTTCATGCGCTCGTATGTGAAGCGCAACGGAGCGTACCGGGTGGGCGAACTGTTGCAGGCGCTGGTCCACTTCGCCGGGGATCCGGCGCGCGGTGTGGCGTGGGTGGCGGACGTTGCACGGGCGGCGCCGGATCCGGCGCAGTTCCTGGGCCAGATCGACGAGAATGCGCCGTGGCTGAACGCCGCGGGGCGCGAGGCGTTGGTGAGGCTGCGATTGGAGTGGAGCGAAACGCAGTATCAGCAACTGGCCGGCGAGGAGCGGGAATTCCGCCGGGGGCAAGTGGACGAGGCGCGCATGCGGTACCTGCGCCTGCTGGCGAGTCAGAACCGTCTGGGCGCCGGGGCGGCCGTTTTGGACGCGCTGGCCGGCTCCACGGAGTATCAGTTCCGGAGCGAACTGATCGAGTTTCGCCTGCGGCTGGCCGCCACGGCCAATACGTTGGAAAGTGTTTTAGACAACATGGACGGCAATCCGGAGGTGCTCCGCTCCGTCGCGGGGAATCTGCGCCGCGCAGGCTTGGTAGACGCCGCGCGAACGGTCGCCCGGCGGTCCTATCAGATTGAGTTGAGCGCGGGAAACAATGACTCCGCGCTGGCCGGTCTCGCCGATTCCTACTTGGAAAGCGGCGAACCGCTTCGTGCGCTGCCGCTGCTGAGCAGCTACGTCATGCAGGCGCCGATTCCCTTTGCCCGGCACGCCGAGGCGGCGGCGTTGCTGGAGCGGCACAAGCAGGACACGGAAGCGGCCAAACTCCTGGACGCCCTGGTCAAAGCCGAGCCCTGGAATTACGACGCCAAAATGGCGCGAAAATCCCTCGCTGCCGAAGAGCTGGCGGCGAATCGGGAGGCGCCGTACCGGGTCCGCGCCGCCGCCGCAACAGCAGCCAGGAAGACCATAAACGCTGGATCGGCGGAGTTGAATGCGCTCGGCGCGGGCGTCAGCGCAGCCACCAATGTCGATTTCCCGCTGTGGACGGAAGCGCGCTCGGCGGCTCTGGGGGCCGGCGCCGGAAACGCGAAACTCTATCGCGACATTTTGGCCGCGGATCCGGGCCGCCATCCGGCCGGTGTGGCTCTGTTCCGTCTGCTGGCCGATTCCGGTAAATGGCAGGAGGCTGCTGCGATCGCCGAAGGAGCATTCGATTTGACGTCCAGCGAACCGGACCGCCGCAGGCTGGCCGCCGTCTACAGGGGCACCGGTCAACTGGAAAGGGCCATCGGATTCATGAACGAGTGGAACGACCCGGCCGTTCGGGAGCTGTCCGCGCAACTGGAGCGGGATCGGCTGAACCAAACGAGGCGTCCGATTCTTGGGCCTGGCTTGGAGCAACCGCATCGCGTGCGGCCCCGGCTGGTTGCAGGAGGCGCGCGATGAAGAGATGGCTATTGGCCGTTCCGCCGGCCGTCTGGCTTCTGGCACAGCTTGCCGCGCCGGTTCCTTCTCCGGTCGCCCGGTTCCCGCGCGGTGCGGTGGCGGTGCTGGAGATGCGCGACTTCGGCGCTCTGCTGAAAGAGTGGAACGCTTCGCAAGCGAAGAAGGAATGGCTGGCGGGCGACGCCTATAAGAGCTTCCTGGTCTCCCGGTTGGGTGCGCGCCTCGATGAGGCGCTGGGCCAATTCGCGAGCGCCGCAAAGGTCCCGCTCGATAGCGCGCTGGTGGAGCAGTTGGCCGGATCCCGGACCGCGATCGGCGTCTACAATATCGGCGACCTGGAACTTCTGGCTGTCACGCGCATGCCCGCCGCGTCGTTTGCGTTGACGGCGCTGGGCCAGCGGCGAGCCGCCATGCAGCCAAGAAGTGTCGAAGGGTCCCAATATTTCGTTTCCTCCGACCCGGCCACGCGCCGGACCTTCGCCTTTGCAATAAAGGACGATTGGGTGGTGGCGGGCACATCGGAAACTCTGGTTGCGGAATTTTTGCAAAGAACCGGCGGCGGCGTAGCAGCCGAGGAGTGGTTCACGCGGGCCACGGCCGCATCGAACGCGGAGGGCGAGGTGAGGCTGGTCGCCAATTTGGACGCGCTCTACAAAAGCCCGCAGTTCCGGACCTATTGGTTGCCGCGGAATCGAACGGAACTGGCTCCGTACTCGGCGTCGATCAGCGATCTGGATCGCGCGGCCGGGCAGTGGCTGGAGCGCCGCTCGCTCATTCGCAGGCAGCCCTCCACGGCGCCGGCCACCACGGCGGACTGGCCCGCGCTACTCCGCGCTGTACCCGCCAACGCCGGACTTTATCGCGCCTGGGCGAATCCGGATAACGCCCTGGCCGCCCGGTTAATCGTCACGAAGCTGATGCAGCCAGCGCCCGCCGCTGGCCAGGTGGGCGAATTGGCGCCGCCGGTGGCGTCGTTCACCGAGGAGGGCGGCGAGTCGGACTGGGAGACGCGCATCGACGCTCAGCCCTACCGGGAAGTGACGGAGGGTCCCAACGAGGGCCGCATCACGCGCTGGCTGGCCGGTAACCGATTGAAAGGATTACTTCACGTCCAATCCACCCGCGACATGCCGGGCAACGTCTGGATCGGGCAGGAGATCGGCTTGCTCCTGCAGAAGGACGGAGTTTGGGACGCTGATTCGGTTCGCGCGGAGCTGCCGGATGTCGCGTTTCTGATCGACGGCGGCCGTCTGTTCCTCGGCAACGCGCCGGCAATTCTCAACACCATGCGCGGAGCGAACCCGGCCCTGCCTCCGCCGCCGGCCTCTGCCAGCCTTACAGCCTCCTTCCGCGTCTCCGCCGAACGGCAACGGTACGCGCGCTGGATGGCCCGCATCGAGCAGCCGCACCTCCGCCCGCTCCAGCCGGGCGAGCAGCGGCCGCCGGATTTCCTGGACGGTATTCTGCCCTCACTGGGGCGCGTGGTGAGTCGCGTCGCCGAGCAGTCCGTCACCGCGACCGAGACGGCGAACACGATGAATCAGGCCGTGCTGTACCGGCTGACGCCATGATCTCGCGTCGAGTCCTGCTGGCCGCAATTGTGCCGGCGTCGAGCGACCTGGTTGTGTACCGCAACGGCCGCATTGTTGTCGACGAGTGGCGCGGCGGGTTGGATGGAGCTGTGCGGCCCGGCAGCCTTTGGAAACCATTTCTGGCGGCTGCGGCCGTACGGCCGGCCGAGGCCGTCTGCACTGGAGCCGGTTGCTGGCGGCGGCACGGCCGCGTTCAGCTCGTCGAAGCGATCGCGCTGTCCTGCAATCGATGGTTCGACTCCCAGGAGTTCGACCGGACGGCGCTTTCAAAGTTCGGGCTCTCCGCTGGCGAAAGGAACTGGTCCGCGTGGCCTTCGACCCCAAGACAACTGGCGCTGGCGTATGCGGAACTGTTGGCGAGGCGCGCGGACCATCCCTCCGTGGAAGCCGGCCTGCGGCTGGCCGCCGAACGCGGAACGGCCTCTGCCCTTGGCCCCGGTTTTCTGGCGAAGACAGGGACCTCGGCCTCGGAGCGCCACGCCGGGGACGGCTGGGTATTTGCCGCGTGGGGTCCGGCGCTCGCGATCTATCGGCAGCATGGTGTGCCGGGCTCGGTGGCTGCGCGATCGCTAAAGGCGCGAATCGCCAAGGAGCGCTGGTGACGCTGGTCGAACTCAGCGTGCTGGCTCTGCTCTCGCCCGGCGATGCGGTTGTGAAACCGTCGGCGGCATGCGACGCTGCGACTTGGACCGGAACATGCACGGTGCGAGTCGGGGAGTTGGAGAGAACGTACCGGGGCCAACTGCTTCTGCGCGGCAAACGGCTCATCTGGCGGGCGAATGTCGAAGATGTCGTTGCTGCCATCGTGGCGTCCGAAAGTGAGCCGGGCGCGCCGGCCGCCGCGCTGGAGGCCCAGGCGATCGCGGCACGGAGTTTCTTGCTGGCCGGCCCGCGCCACAAGGAGTTCGGTTTTTGCGATACCACGCATTGCCAGCACTTCAAGACCGCCACGGCGGATTCGGCGCGCGCGGCGAAGGCCACGGCCGGCCTGATCCTCATCTGGGAAAGCCGGCCGGTGCGCGCCGTCTATTCGGCCAGTTGCGGGGGACGGACGAAGACTGCGAAGGAGGTGGGTTGGCCGGAGTCGAGCGAGTATCCGTATTTCGCCGTTCCGTGCAAGGTCTGCCAACTCCAGGAACCGCAATGGGTGCGGCGGCTGCCGGCCAGCGAGCTCGCCGCGATCGCCGCAGGCAACCGGGAAGAGAGCGCGCGCCTGCGCGTTGGACGCGAGTTGGGCTGGGATGCCGTTCCGAGCAACAACTACTCGGTGAACGGTGGAGTGTTGACTGGCCGCGGCCGCGGCCACGGCGTTGGGCTTTGTCAGCGCGGCGCGGCTGGCCTGGCGCGAGAGGGTTGGAGCGCGCTCAGGATTTTAGAGCATTACTATCCGGGAACGCTAACCGCGCGGATAGGAGCCCAGAACGTGAAGATCCTGAGCGAACTCGGCCAGGTGCCCTAGCGCTTTCCTCGCGTTCGGCGAATCCGCGTGCGCCAGCAGGTCGACGTAGAAATGGTACTCCCACGGGCGGCCCCGGATGGGGCGCGATTCGATTTTCGTGAGGTTGATGTCGCGCAGCGCGAAGACGCTCATCGCGCGGAACAGTGCGCCCGGAATATTGCGCAACGCGAAGACGATCGACGTCTTCCACTCTTTCGTGTCCCCGGGTGCGGACTTCGGTGCGTTCCTCTTCAACAAAAAGAAGCGGGTGTGATTTTCGCGGTCGTCCTCGATCGACTTCTTCAGGATTCGGGCGCCGTAGAAATCGGCCGCGATCGACGAAGCGATGGCTGCCGCGCCGGGTTCGTCGTGCTCCATCAGATGCTTCACGCTGCCCGCGGTGTCGAAGAAGGTCACGCGCTCGATGTGAGGGTTCGCGGCGAAAAAACCCAGACACTGATTCAGGGCCACTGGATGCGAGAAGACGCGCGTGATGTCCTTTAGCTTCCGGCCGGGAGGAGCGATCAGATTATGCACAATGCGGAGGCTGGTTTCGGCGACGATGGGATGCTTGAAGCGAAGCAAATGGTCGTAGTTTTCGTGCACGGAGCCGTGCAGCGTGTTCTCGATCGGAACTACCGCGGCGTCCACCCGTTTGTCGCGCAGGGCGGCGAAGATGTCCTCGAAGCGGTTGCACGGCACGACCTGCACGTCCGGCCCCAGCAGTTTTCGCGCGGCCGCCTCGCTGAAGGCGCCACGCTCTCCCTGGAATGCTGCTCTCACTTTTCTTCCTTCCTGGTTCCCGCCCA
>VFZO01000349.1 GCA_016871155.1 Acidobacteriota bacterium
GTAGCTTGCCAGCTCGAAACCCACGCGATTGCCTCCGCGCGACACGTACCGGGCCGCGATGGCGCTGCTGTGCCCATCGCGGTTCTGGTAGACATATGGCGCGCCGAGCCGGATGTCGCCGCCAGCGTAATGCAGCAACAGTTCGCCGGTCGGCAAAGGTTCGATTTCCCGGACACCGTCGAACGACACCGCGATCCGGTTCGGATTGGCGCGTGGCGCAACTACGAAGTCGTATCGCAGCCGCCCCTCGTCGCCATAGAAGACGAGGTCGACGCCCGCAACAAGATTCGAATATCGCAATCGCTGGTAGTGAGGGATATTCCTCCGCCAGCGGGCCGGGTCCGCGCCTTGCAGAACGTGGCTCCGCCCGCCGTCCGGTTCCAGAAGTTCAGCACGGCTGAACCGCGCGCCTGGAAATCCAATATGAACCGGTTCGGCCAGCGGCGCCTGCAGCGTCAGCCCGGTCCCTGTGAAGAGTGCCCGGTGTGCGGCGCCCTTCGCCAAATAGCGCGTTCCCGCGCCGGCCTGCCCAAAATTCTCCTCAAACGTAAGCTTCCGGGAACTCGCGGCCGCCGGCGGAGTTCCAATCACAAATCGCGCGGCCCGCCATTTCGGGGGATCGGCGAATCGGAATCGCTCACGAACTTCGAAAAGGTCCCGCGTCCAACCGGCGATCGCCTGGCGCAACGCTGGGGACGCCCGCGGACCGATCGTTTCGAAGAATCGCCGCAGCCGTGTCGCCTCGGAGCCGCGGACCCGGATCGGCATCCCGGCCAGCAACTCGTCCAGCGCCGGTCCGAACCGGCGCAGAACCTCCACAGCTTCGTCCTGCAGGCCGGGATCGGCTTCTACAATGCGTTGCAACTCGTCCGAGTACGTCTCCGCGTCGCCCGCGCTGCGGTTCTGCAAGCGCGCCAGGGCTTGCGCCTCCGCGCCGCCAAAGCGTTCCCGGATCGAGCTTAGAACCCCAATGCCCGCCAGCACCGTTCCCGCGCATCGAAGCGTCTCAGCGCCGCGCACCACCGTCGCGTTCAGCGTGGTTTGGTCGAAACCGGAGGGGGCGGGCGGATTGATCGTAAAGGTCGCAATGCCGTTCGAGTCGGTCACCGCGCGGGCCGTCGTTCCCGGAAACACCGGACGCGTGGCGGTCAAGTCCACGGTTGCGCCCACAATCGGCATACTGCCGGCGGACGCGGCCACGCGGATCGTGTGATCCGGAACCCGGCCTCCAATCCGGTGCGCGATGGGATGGTGTGCCGCCAGGTAGGTGTTCTGCGGGGAGACGCTGCAGGACGGTGTCGCCGGCTCTGCCTGTCCAATCGTGAGAGCGAACGCCTTTGTGGTGGCAATATTGACCGAATCGATCAGCCGGATGGTGAAGTTCGAGGTACCGGCCGCCCGGGGCGTGCCGGACAGGAGTCCGCTGGTCTCGTTAAGCGTGAGCCCTTCCGGCAGCGTGCCCGATGACACGCTCCAGCGAAACGGCGCCGTCCCTCCCGTTCGTTCCAATAGCCTGGCGTAGCTGGTGGCCGGCGCGCCGTTCGGCAGCGGCGAAGGAGTTGTAATGACCGGGGGCGGGTTGATCACGAATCGGACGGTGTTGAAGCCGGAGAGCGTGACCTGAACGGTCCCCGGATTCAGCAGGAAGCTGGCAGGGATTGTCGCCCGCAACTCCAGGTCGCTGACAAAAGTGGTCTGCAGCGGAGTTCCGTTCCAAATCAGAAACTCACTGGCCTCAAACTCCGTGCCAATCGCGCGAAGCGTGAACCCGGCCGCCCCAGCCGTTGTCTCGGCGGGAATCAGCAGATCGATGTGGGCCTCTAGAGCGACCGCGAAAACCAAGGAACAGAGGATAGGGCGCATATGTCCTCAATGGCCGCCGGGCCAAAAATATTACACGCCCCGCTTCAACAATCAAAAGAGACCCACGTACCGCCCGTTCGACGGACATGGCATACCTGGATCCCATCCTCATTCGCGAATCGGTTAAAATCCGCTCATGCAAAGCCTTCGCGCCGTTCGCCTTGCCGCCCTCCTATGCGGTGTGCTGCCGATATCGATCCTGGCGCAAAATCATCCCAAAGATGCGCGCGGTTCCTCAGACCATCCACTGTTCCCGAATCGGATGCCGGGCTACGTAATCTCGAACTATCAGCCGCAGGGTTTCGCGAGCTACTCGTTCAAGACCCGCCCGGTGACGGCGGTCGAAGGCAAATACACCCGCATCGGATACTACTTGGAGGACCCGAAAGCTCACCCCGGCGGACTGGCCATCCGGCGCAACTACGAAGCCGCAATTCAGCGCGCGGGCGGCGTCGTCGTGCACTCGGACGACAACTTGAGCGTCCTGAAAGCAAGTCGCGGCGGTGTGGAAGTGTGGGTGGAAATCCAGGCGCCGCTCAAATACTCGGGCCGCTACTACTATCTGCACATCGTCGAGAAGGAGGCGATGCGGCAGGTGATCACCGCCGACGCGATGTCCGCCTCGATCGATCGGGATGGTTTTGTCGCGCTCGATATCCGGTTCGCCACTGGCCGTGCGGAGATTCTTCCCGAGTCGACGCCCGTGGTCGCCGAAATCGCGGCGATGCTGACCAAACGTCCGGCCCTCAAGGTGGGTGTCGAAGGGCACACGGACGACACCGGCACCCCTGCGGGCAACCTCACACTGTCGCAGCTACGTGCTGAGGCCGTGGCCTCCGCCCTTCGCGCCGCAGGTATCGCGGGCACACGCCTGGTACCCGTCGGCTTCGGACAAACCAAACCCATCGGCGACAACCGCTCCGAAGAAGGACGCGCAAAAAACCGGCGCGTCGAAATCGTGCGAAAGTAGCGAAACATCGCGGGGCCGGCTCCGGGCGCTGCACCAGCGTCAGGGAGTGTCTGCGGGACCCCACTTGAGAAAACGAAAACCGCAAAATGTCCTTTTCTCCAATCCAGCAACTTTCCCTCTACGAGACAAATGCCACGTTTCGTCGGGAGGCCGCAAATCCGGCACGTTTCCCAATGGCTGACCAGGATCTTGATTAGGAGCTCATAAGGGCGTTACCCCTGGAACGAATGGATCGGGGTCTGCGAGAATCATGCAAGAAGAGAGCGCCAAGGCGGAGACGAACATCAGTCGAACGCCCGGCCAACCGTTCGCCGCACGAATGTTCACCATCGCTGACTTGGTCAAGGATCTGAGGCACATGGGTGTACCTGAAGGGGGAACCATCATGCTTCACGCCTCAATGCGCGCAATCGGCGCCGTTGACGGCGGCGCCGCTTCCGTGGTTCGCGCACTCGAGGCGGTCGTCACACCATCAGGCACCATCCTGATGGTGCTAGGGGCGCGTGACGATTGGGCATGGATCAATGCACGCCCTGAAGAGGAACGTTTCGTGTTGTTAGGCGGCGCCGAGCCTTTCGATTCCGTAACGCTGTTCCACTACGCCGAATACCTCGCGGATCTCCCAAACAAGAGGCGCGTCCGCCGCCACCGCCGCGTTGCCGGGCCTGGAGAGCCCCAAGTTCGGGTTGTAGAGTGTCTGGACGACAGTGAGGGAATTACCGATTATCCCGGCGAAGACTACTTCGCCGACATCCTCACGGATTTCATGAAGGACCATCGAGGGAACTGTGGTCTTGTCGGGAATGCCCAAAGCGAATTGCTGCGCGCCGCGGAACTGGTAGAGTTCGCATCGAATTGGATGTCGCACAACCTGAATCGAGGGACAAGCATCCCTCGATTGGGCGACCCGGGCTAGAATTGCCACAGGTCCGCAACATAGAAGTCCATCTGCCAGCCGGCTTGGTGCAGCAACAACGGACTGAAGTTGCTGCGGGCCGTTATCCCAGCGTCAGCGCGCTGATCGACCAAGCTCTTGTCCGGGCAGCAATGTCTTACGGAAAGGCTAGTGGTGTTTCACCGCAGTGGTCAGAAAGTGAAGGACGCCGATCCGTACGAGAGGGTCGTTCCGCCGGACCGCCTCGCTAGCGGAAGCTCTTCCAAAAGTCCGGTAGCGTCGTCACCAGTTGCACGGCCAGGACGTGATCGCGTGGTCCAAAACTTGGGAAGCGGCGGACCCATTGATGGCCCACTTTGAAAAGGAAGTGTCGGGTGGGCCGGATCCCGGCCGCCATCTCGAAAGTCCGGCGGTTCGGCTGGAAACTGGACTCGCTCGGGTCATCGTGGTGGCCATGCGACGCATGGTCGCCATGACCGGCGCCTCTTCTCGGGTCTGCCTCTACCCGGCCATGTTGCTGCACTCCCAGCCGGAACGCCGCATAGAGACGCGGATTCAAGATCAATTTACCTTCCGCATAGGCATAGTGGACCCGAGGCTGGCGCGAAAAACCTGGGTACTGATACTCCAGGCGCATCCACTCGCCGTTCATCGCCAGCCGCCGCCAGGCGTACTGAGCGTCCGCACCCAGGCCGCAGGCACAGAATGAGTTCGGGATCCGCGCTTCGCGCAAGTCACGAAGCGCCAGCCCTTTTAGCCAGCGGCCGCGGAAAAAGGAGCCACCCACCCGGAGGCCCCGCGCCAGGCTCCATCCGGCCCCACCTGCCCATTGCGCCGATTGGCCGGAGGCCCAAATGGGCCGAGGATTGGACGGGTTCGAGTTCGCCAGCTGCAAACGCGCGTCCAGGCGCCCCGCATTCCAGTTGGCCTCCCCGCCAAACACGCCGTAGAGGCTCACTGGCAGAATGCCGTAGGAGTAGGATTCCCACGGCGCGCAATGGTAGGCCGAAATGTTCGGGTGCACCTGCTGCTGATGCTGCAGATCGAAGTTGGTGCACGGGATCTCGTTGTCCCGCAGCAACACATAGCTGCCGTAAGGCGCCGGCGCGTCGATCAACGGATTGGCGGTGTCCGAGTAGCGCCGGGAAAAGTCGCCGAAGGCGGTCGACATTTGACCGGCCTTGAGCGTCACCGTGCCGGCCCTTGTTTCGCGCGTGTGGCCGAGGTAGCCCTGCAACATTCGCACCCGGGCCCGCCGCCGTTCCACATGATACGCCTCATAAGGGAAAAACGGCTCGGTGTTCACTTGGACCGTCGCATGGGCAAACCACCGTTCGTTCCACCGGATTGAGGGCGAGGCCAGCAGCCGAACGCCGCCGCCCGCTCCGTCGAGCGAGTTCCGCTGCGCCTCTCCCAGCCGGGCGAGCGACCGCGGCAGCCGGGTGTCAAACCGTTCGGTGAACAGACCATTGGCGCTCACCTGCACGGGTACATGAATTCCGGCGTTAGACTCTTGTGCCCGCAACGGGCACGCCATCGCGGCTAGGCTGAGCGACAGCAGCCGGACCTGGTGCGGAGCGAATGGCATGACTCAATTTCTCCAAATCCTTCGATATTCCCAGGAGCACTTCGCCGGGCAACCCCAAAAAGGCGTCGACGATGTGCGGATCGAACTGCGTACCGGCACATTCGGTGAGAATGCGCCTCACTTTCTCCTCCGGCATCCGCTCGCGATACGGCCGGTTGGACGTCATTGCGTCGTAAGCGTCGGCGACATGGACGATACGCGCTTCCAACGGAATCTCCTCTCCTCTTAGACGGTGCGGATACCCGGTGCCGTCGTGATTTTCGTGGTGGAGTTCAACGGCGGCGAGAAACGGCTGAAACCGCCCGATTCGCTCGAGAATCCGCCTCCCGATCACGGGATGTTCCCGGATGACGGCGAATTCCTCCGCCGTCAGCCGGTCGTGTTTCAGCAGCACACTGTCCGGAATGCCGATCTTGCCGATATCGTGCAGCATTGCGCCGATGCGCAGCCGCTCCACCTGATCGGCGGGCAAGGCCAGGGCCTGCGCGATCGCCACCGAGTAGTCGGACACGCGCCGGGAATGGCCGGCCGTGTAGGCGTCACGCGCGTCGAGGGCCTCCGCCATCGCTTCCATGAAATGGATATAGGCCTGTTCGAGTTCGTCTCGCGACCGGGACACCGCGCGCGCCGCCTCCTGGAACGACCGTTTGAATTGCCGCATCTCCGTTACGCCGCCGTCGGAGGGCAACTCGGACGGAAGCACGCCTGCGGGGCTCGCCTTGGCCAACAACTCGCTGAATTCTCGCAGTGGCCGGCTCAGGGCGTTTGTTCCCGCGAAGCTCAACACTAGGCACACCAGAAAGGAGACGGTGGCCATTGATACCAACGCCGTGCGCAGCGTCGTGAGCAGGGGCGCGATCGCCTCGTCCACTTCCGCCAGCTCCACCACCGTGTATTCACCCCGTGGACTGCTGTGACCGACGTATCGCCGCCCCGCCGTTTCGAAGGCCGATATGCCTCCGGAGGCTGCCGTCGTCTCGGGCAGCGTCAGTCCCGGGATGGCCGACGCAAGGACCCGGTTGCCCTTCAACAACATCCGTTGGGACGCGCGTGAGAAGTCAAGTTTGGCGCCCGCCGAGACGTATCCAACCAATTCCGCCTCACGGAGAACGGGCACTGTCACCATGCCGAAGTAAGCTCCCTGGTTTTCCAGGATCTCCGCCGCGGCGTCGAACCGCGCGACCGGCGGCAG
>VFZO01000350.1 GCA_016871155.1 Acidobacteriota bacterium
TGCAGACGACGCCGACGTCGTCGCAGTACCACATCTCCCCGTTCCAGATCGTCGCGCCGTGCGGCTGCGGATCGACGTCCGGCCGCAGCATGATCTTCTCGATTACCGCACCGGTATCGGGATCGTGCTTAAAGAAGCCGTAGTAATTCGAATCGGCACACCACAAGTACTTTCCTTCCCAGCCCACGCCATGGGGGCGATTGCCGGTCGTGGGAAACTTCATCTCCACGGTCCAGGTCTTGGGGTCCAACCGGTACAGGGTGCGCGACGGTGGAACAGCCACGTAGAGTTTGTTGTTCCGCCACTCCAAGCCGTGAGCGCCGGTTCCCGCCGCCGTGCTGGGCGGAAGGGCCGCCGGCTTCGCGGGGGCGGGCGCGTGGTCCGCGGCCGGTTTGGACAGCGCGCTGCGACGTTGCGGCGGGTCGCCCGCCATCTTGTAGATCACGCCGGCGCCGGGTGTGAAGTATTTGGCCAGCGCCTTTCCGGTGTTGATGTCGGTCCGAATCAGCTCGCGGCTATAGGTGGAGGCCAGCCACAGCGCTTCGCCATCGAAGGTGATGCCGCTGGCGCGGTCCGCTTCGGTTTGCAACTCCTTCAGCACTTTGCCGTCCGAATAACTGACCAGGTAGACCTTATTATTCTGTTGGTCGATAATCCAGAGGCCTTCTTTTGTGGCCTGCAATCCGTTCGGGTGAGGGCCTGGGGTTTTGAACAGCGTCTCCACTTTGCCGATCTTTCGATCTGGCGCGGCGGCAAGGGACAGAGCGGTTCCAAGAAAGATTCGGCGTTGCATCGGCTCTCATTCTACACTTAACCGGAGTTTAACGAAACACCGCACAACTTTTGCATTTGAGGGTGGTTTTGAAGAAGCATGAAACGCGCACTTCTCGGATTCGTCATCGCCGCCGGCGCATTCGCCCAACCGGGCGGAGGCCCGCCTTTGCGCTCCTTGAAACAGGTGGTAGTCCCGCAGGTACCGGGCGTTGAGCGGTACGTGCGCGACCGGGCCGCGCTGGTGGTGCTGGGGAAGGCGCTGTTTTGGGATATGCAAGCCGGCAGCGACGGGCGCACGGCGTGCGCCTCCTGCCACTTTCACGCGGGGGCCGACCACCGGGCTAAGAATCAGATCTCCGATCCCCTGAACGGATTCCCAGTGAACCTGGCGCTCGAGGCGGCGATGTTTCCGCTGCGAAAACTCGCGGATTCCACGAACCGGAATTCCACAGTTCTCGCCGACACCGGAATGCGCGTGGGCTCGGCCGGGGTCTATCGAAGAGAGTTCAAGGGCATCGTCCCGGGCGAAGCCGCCGAAGCGGGCGTAGAGTTGTACGACGCCCAGGCGTTCACGCTGAACGGGTTGAACACGCGGCGCGTGACCGGGCGAAATACTCCGTCTGTGATTAACTCCGTTTATTACCAGCGCGGTTTTTGGGATGGCCGCGCGCTGCAGCAGTTCACACAAACGGTCCGGATACTGCGCGACGGAAGGCTCGAGAACGAGGAAGTGAGACTGACGAACGCGCAGTTGGCCAATCAAGCGGTGGGGCCGATCCTCGATCACGTTGAAATGTCCTACGCCGGCCGGTCCTGGCAGATGCTAGCGAGGAAGATGTTCCACCTGGCGCCGCTGGGCCTGCAGCAGGTGGCGGCGGATGATAGCGTCTTGGGACCCTTCGCCAGAATCGACGGCCGCGGACTGGTGGACGAAGTGAGCTATTTGCGCCTGATCCAGAAAGCGTTTGCGCCAGAATTGTGGGAATCGGGCGAGCGCGACGAGTATTCGCAGGCCGAAAACAACTTTGGTTTCTTTTGGGCGCTCGCGCTGCAGGCGTACCAGGCGACGCTGATCTCGGACGACTCCCCCTTCGACCGCTTCGCCGATGGCGACCGGGGCGCACTGACGGCGCTGCAGCAGGAAGGCCTCCGCTTCTTCCAGCAGCAGGGCCGCTGCACGACGTGCCATAGCGGCGCCGAGTTTTCGAACGCTGTGTTGGGAAACAACAACCGAAACGCCTTCCAGAGAACCGGCGTCCGGCCGCAGGAGGAAGACGCGGGCGCCGGCAACGGATCCTTCAAGAGCATTGGCCTTCGAAACGTCGAACTCACGGGCCCGTACTTTCACAATGGCGGCCAGGCCACCCTCGAGCAGTTGATGGACTTCTACGCCCGTGGCGGCGATTTCGCCAACAACTCGCTGCGGCCGTTTGCGATGACGAGCGCGCAACGGGCGGCGGTGGTGGAGTTCCTGAAGTCCTTGACCGACGAACGCGTCCGCTACAGCCGGGCACCGTTCGATCACCCGGAACTGTGCGTGCCCATTGGACACCAAAGTGTGCCAGGCAACGACCCGCGATTCCCGCGGGCGGCCGCCGAGCAATGGGCCGGCTTGCCCGCCACTGGGGCGTTTGGCGAACGCGCACCACTGCAGACCTTCGACGAGTTGCTGCACGGAATCGGCGGCGATGGCTCCCGCAGCAATACGATGACGCGCGCCTGTACGATTCCCTAACTTGCCGCGGCGCCAGCACCGGCGGGGGCAAACCGGGCGATTTCGCTCAGCAGACGGACGGGGTGGACCGGCTTGGTGACATAGCCATCCATGCCGGCTTCCATACAGCGATCGGAATCGCCGGCGAGCGCGTGCGCGGTCAGGGCGATCACAGGGGTGCGCTGGAGTCCCAACGATTGTTCCTCGGCGCGAATCCGGCGCGTCGCTTCCATTCCATCGATTCCGGGCATCTGGACGTCCATCAGTACCAGGTCGAAACCGCCGCCGCGCCAGAGATCGATCGCTTTGGCGCCGTCATCCGCCACAACGACTGTATGCTTCCGCTTCTCGAGAATACCGGTCACTACACGCTGATTGACCAAATTGTCTTCGGCAACCAGTATCCGGAGCGGAGGAAGCTGCACTGCGTTTTCGCCGGCCGGAGAGGGTTCCGGGGTTCCTTCAATCGCCCGGACGAGCGATTCTTCCAAGACCGGTTCCTTCAGCCAGGCGTCAATGTGCGGACTCTGACGGATAGGTTCGTCAACGGGCGAAAGAAGCACGACGCGCGCCGCCAGCCGGGTGGCTGGGATTTCGTCGACAACGGCCAACGAGAACTCTGTCTCGCCGAGGCTCCAACCGAGACCGGACAGGATGCCGGCCACCACCTTGCGTGTCGTGGGACAATGGGCTCCCACAAAGGCCCTGCCGTTGCCGAAAGGCGCCGGCAGGGATCGGGCGCGGCCTTTGGACTGGCTGGGCGGGAGCGGCAGGGTGAAACGGAAGACAGAGCCGGTGTCCGAAGTTGACGCCAGTTCGAGTTTGCCGCCCATCAACTCCACCAGCCGGGAGGAGATGGTCAGTCCCAGTCCGGTGCCGCCGAACCGCCGGGAGATGGACCCGTCGGCTTGAAAGAACGGCGAGAAGATCCGTTCGCGCTCCCGGGCGGCGATCCCGATTCCCGTGTCTTCCACGGAGAAGGTGAGGCCGTCTGAAGACTCCGTCACATGTACGGCCACCTCGCCCGCCGGCGTGAATTTGATCGCGTTCCCGACGAGATTCAACAGCACCTGGCGAAGCCGTCCCGGATCTCCGCGGCGTCCGTCGGCGATCGAGAAGTTCAACAGCAGGTTGAGCTCCAGCTTTTTTCGCCGCGCCGCCAGCGAGAGCCCGGATACGCAGCCCGCGAGGCAGTCCCGGAGACTGAAATCGACATTGTCAAGATCCAGCCTGCCGGCTTCGATTTTCGAAAAGTCCAGAACATCGTTGATTACACCAAGCAAGGACTCCGATGACGATTTCGCGATCATCAGGTACTCTCGCTGACTGGGATCGACGGCGGTGGCGAGAGCCAGCTCGGTCATTCCGATCACGCCATTCATGGGCGTCCGGATCTCGTGGCTCATATTGGCGAGAAACTCGCTCTTCGCATGGTTGGCGGCTTCGGCCCCGGCCTTGGCGCGGGTCAACTCCGCTTCCATGGCAATCCGGCCGGAGATGTCCTGCAGCACGCAAACGAAGCCCGATTCTTCCCCGGCACGGCCTCGAATCGGCGCGATCGAGTAGATCACCGCGACACGGCTTCCGTCTTTGCGCGGAACGAGCGCCTCGACGTTGGACGCGGCCTCCGGCGAAGCATTGAAGAAATTCAGATTTCTGCTTTGCAACTCCCTGGCGCTGTAGCCGAGCAGTTCCAGAGCGGCGGGATTCGTTTCGATGATCGACCCATCGGAGGCTGAGACCAGGACCGGATTGCCCAGACTGTTAAAAATATCCCTGACATGGTCGCGAGAGATGGTGTTGGCCTCCAACTGCGCCGTCATGTTATTAAACGCCGCTGCCAGCTCGCCCAGTTCGTCGTTCGAATCAACGTGAATCCGGCCGCTCCAGTCCCCGGCCGAGATCCGCCGGGTGGCTTCGACGGTCGCATGGATGGGGCGCAGCAGCCGGCGGACAAACCAGCGAACGTGCGCGTACACCGCCAGGAGCACCAGACAGCCGACAAAGAACACTTCCCAGCGAGCTTTGGCGAATTCGGCGATCGTAATGCTTTTCGATTCGTTGACGTGAGCGTCGATCCGGGAGTGGGCAGCTTCGTTGGACCACGCCACGCGAACGAATCCGGCAATACGAGCTCCGCTGAGAACCGGCGACGCATACTCGGAGAGGGTCTCGTTCCGCTGCACCAGGACACCGGAGGCGCGCAGCGCGTTGGCCGACCAGGCGTCGCCCGGAGCCGTTCCCATTAGGTTCATCACCGCCGGACTGGCCACCAGCACACTGCCCTTGGGATCGACAACCAGCACATATTGAACATGGGCCGCCGAGCTGGCCGGACGGATCAGATCCTGGACCAGCGCCAAATCGAAGTCGCCAACCGGGCCGGAGAGGCGCTCAGCCAGAATTTGCACAATGACGCGCCGCGAGTGATCCAGCTCGTTTTCGACGACCTGCGACATCAGGCGTCCCTGCCGATCGGCGATGCGCTCGGCGCCGCGCCGTCCCACGGATTGAAAGACGATCGCAAAACTGACGACGATCACAATGCTCAGCAGCGCGGCGACCGCGTAAAAGCGTCCTCGGATGCTGTTCATCGCCAATTCTCCGAAACGCCGCAAGCCTGGAGCCGGCTCGAAAAGCGGGTGGCCTCCGCTTCGGCCATGGGCCGAACCCTTTCCCAGCCCAGGTCTAGCATCGCCTTAGCGCCCGCGGGAGTCGAATGGAGTTGGGCCAGTGTTTGAAGAATCGACGCCTCGTCCAGCGGCGGCAGTGTCGAGCGGAGAACGATGACGAAGCGGGGCAGCGGGCGACTTCCCCGAGAATTCGGAGCTGACCGCGAAAGGCGGGGGCGTTATCGACGATGCGGCGCCAGGATCGTATTCCCAGAGCGCCGGCGTCCGCCTTTCCGTGAAATACCCGGCCGGCGACATTCAATTTAGCTCCCGCGAACATGTAAGACGTCTGATTCGGAGCGGCCCTTGTTGCCTCGCGCATTCGGAGCCCAGCCCGCGTGAGTTCGCAACGCGGCATGTGAAACCCGGCAGTGGACGCCGGGTCCTCGAACGCGACAAGGCGCCCCTGCAGCTGGCCGAAATTCCGAATTTCCGACTCGTCCCGAACGAAGATAACGGTCCGGTTCTGTTCGACGCCTCCGGACTCAACGACAGCGGCGAGGGCCCGGGCCACACCTATTTGACGCAAATACGCCGCGCGAGCGGCGGAAGTAATAACCGCATCGGCGCCGGCGCGCCGAAACAGGTCAGCGACGCCGGCGATGTCGCGGCTTGCCGCAATTTCGAAGTTCGATCCCGACAACCGTTGCCACTCCGGCGCAAGGGAGCGAAAAGCGCTGGCGCCGGATGCATGATCGGTAGTGCGGAGAAATCGGAAAGTGCGCGATGGCTCCTTGCCGTGACCAGCGACGCTGATCAGGCAGAGAACAAGCGCGGCCGCTGGTCCCCTGGTTCGGAGCATAAGCGGTAATCGGCTCATGCCCGGTAGATCTTTAGTACCTCTCCATTCAAATTCTGCGGGAAGCAGGCAGGAAAAGCAAATGAGAGAACGGGGCCGCAGGCCAGATACGGGATGGCGACCAGTTCACGAAGTTTGAGACCAACGGCGAAAGAGTCCGCGCCAAGGGCTGTGACCTGGTCCCTATGGCCGTAAGGCACCCGGGTTTGCCGCCGGTTGCTCGCTGGGCGCAAATCGGGACCCTCCGTCAGTTTAGCCGGAGAGCCGGACAGGAGGCCCCGAGCAAGATGACGCATAGAGTTCTATGATTTATTCAGGATGCGGTGGCTTCTCTATTTGTCGCTGGCCTTGGCGCTGCCAGGGGCGAACGTGAAACTGTACCTCAAGGACGGGAACTACCATTTGGCGCGAGAGTACTCGGTTTTGGCCGACCGGGTGCGGTTTTATTCGGTGGAACGGAGCGACTGGGAGGAGATTCCCGTCGAGCTCGTCGACCTGAAGAAAACGGCCGCCACGGTGGCCGCGCTGGCCGATGAGGTGGCCGCCG
>VFZO01000351.1 GCA_016871155.1 Acidobacteriota bacterium
AATCCCGACCCGGTAGTGGGGCTGGACGGGCTGCGCCGGCTGCGCCCGCTGTCGACGCGGCCGCTGGTGGCGATCGGCGGCATCACGATTGAGAACGCGGCGGAGGTTTTGCGGGCCGGCGCGGATTCGGTGGCGGTGATTAGCGGATTGGTTGCGAATTCCCGCGCGGGCGTGCGCAGTCTGGCGGAGCGGTTTCTGCGCGAAACGCGAGTTTAGGGTGAGTGGTTAAGCCCAAAGCTCGTGGATTGCGAGTTAGTTTCGGACGGCAAAGCGGATCGACTGTTTGGTTGCAGTGGACTGCTCGCCAACGGTGAGGGTGACCGGGTGCAGGCCGGAGGGGAGGCCCTCCGGAACACGGATGTTGATCTGGTAGACGCCGCCGAGTTGGCCAGGGGCGCCGCCGGCGAAGAGGACATCGGCGTCCTTGCCGCCGATGGTCACCGAGACCGGCTGGGTGGCGTTAGCGGGCGGGTCGGCCGGGTTTACGTCGCCGAGGGGAACTGTGACGTCGATGGCGCCGAGGCCGGTGGCGAAGAGTTGAAGGACGGTATTCGGCGCAGCGCCGTTGGACGGAGAATTGCGAGTACCGTCCTGATTCAGCGCAGCGTCGAACAGACCGGGCACCGCCGGCTGGACGCGAATCGGCTCTGGCTGAATGAGAGTCAGTCCGTTCCAGCCAAAGTAGACCAGGTACAGGTTTCCGGGGGGAACGGTGGCAGGAGCCATGAGCGTGAGCTGGGTATCGGACGAGTAGACGACGGGCAGGTTAGTGCCGCCGACGGTGGCGAATGGAATTGTGCCGGTGAAGAGCCCAAAGGTGATGGCAGGCCACGGCGCGCCCTGACCGGTGGCGCGGCCGAGGCCGTCGCGAATTACGGACTGTCCTTCTACGGGGCCGAGGCCAGAGCCGAAAACGGTTACGAGTTGGCGCGGACTGACGACGCCTCCGTCGGCGAAACTGGCCGCGTTGACGATGGCGCGCGTGGCGATGCGGGGTTGGGGCGCCCAGCGGCAGGCCTCCCGGTTGTCGATCCTGTAAAAACCGCCATCGGCGGAATGGACGACGATTTCCCCGTTGGCGTTGAGGACGAAGTCCGGCGTAAAGGCGGCGCTGGTGGCGAGAAAGGGTTCGTTGAAAAATTCAAGCTCGCCCGGATTGCCCCGGAAGAGCCGGCTGGAGGCGACGAAATACGGCGTGTCATTCCAGCGGGTCACGCTGACAAGCGGCAGATTGGTGAGAGCGGTAATCTGCGGGCCGAGGCCGGCCGGATCGAGGCGAAACACGGATCGAAAGGTGGCACTGTTGCCGGCGATGGCGATGGGTGTTCCGTCTTCGAGCCTGGACAGCGCGGAGAGACCTGGAATGGCATACGACGAGACGCTCTGCGTGGAGCGGTTCCATACGTTGATGTTGGCCTGAAAGAAGCCGCCGGCCGGGGTGGCGCCGTCGCGAAACCAATAGATGTTGCCGGCGTTGTCGGAGGTGAGGCGTTGCAGAGTGGCGAAGGTGCCGGTGGGGGCGAAGACGACCGGGTCACCGCCCTGCGTCTTCAGCACGGTGGTGTTGCCGTCGACACCGACGACGAGGATGCGGCGGCGAAAGGTGTCGGCGATGATGAGCCGGCCATCCCCGTCGATGGTGAAGCTGGAGATGCCGAAGATGGTGAGCTGCGTGGCGGGCTTGCCATCGGCCTCATTGATTTCCGTGCCGCCGCCGGCGACGAAGCGCGGAGCCTGGCCGGCGCGGGCCTCTACGATGCCGGCCTTGCCGTCGATCGAAGTGGGATAAAAAAGCGAGTTGGTGCGCGAGCTCCACGTGCCGAAGGGGGCGGCCTGACCAGGGACTATAGGCGCGACGGGGCCGCCTGCGACTACGGTCTCCGTGGTGCCAGTGAGGCGAACAAGGGGATTCCGCTGCTCCGGCCGCGCGCCTCCGGAGAAGTAGAGCGCGCTGTCCGGGCCGACGGCGAGAGGAGTTCCGGTGAACGGGGCGAAGGGGCGCGAACCAGGGTCGACGTCGCCGCGGGCGTTGAAAGGGAAGACGCGATTCGCGGTGGCCGCGGCGGGGTTGCCGTTGGCTAACGAGATGATGTTGATGCTCGCGTCGAAGTTCTGATTGATGGTGCGGATGACGCCATCGGAAGTGACGGCTCGAAGGTGGCGGCCGCCGAGATCCTTGATCCACACGTCGCCGTTAGGGAGCGGGAAGACCTGGCGGGGATTGGAGAGGGAGGCCTCCGCGGCGGGTCCGTTGTCGCCCGTGAAACCGGCGGCGGCCGCGGCGCGAGTGGAACCGGCAAAGGTGCGCAGGCGGCCATCGGGTGTTACGCGCCTGACGCGGTTATACCCGTCGATGAGATAAAGTGAGCCATCGGCCGCAAACCACATGTGGACGATGCCGCCGAGGTTGACGTCCGCAGCCACGCCCTCTTCGCCGTTGAAACCGGGACGGCCGGAGCCCGCCACCAGTTCGATGGTTTCACCGGTGAGGCGGAAGACGCGCCCACCGGAGGAGAAATGAAGGACGCCGGCGGGAGAGAAGACGATCTGGCCAACGTTCTGCATGGGGGACTGCAAGGCCGGGCCGGGAACGATTTCGTCGCGCATGCGGGAGCCCGCGAGAGTGCGAACGCGGCCATCCGCCTCTATACGGCGGATGCGAAAAGCGCTGTCGAAGAAGTGCACGCGATTCGACGGCGAGACGGCTAGGGCATTGGTTTGGAAGGTTTGCGATTCGGTCGCGCGTTCGTTGTCCTCAATGCGGTTGGCGGGCTGTGCTGGAGAGAGCGGAGTGATCCGGCACTCCTGGGCGGCAAGTGGAATAATCAGGACAAGCGCTTGGATAAGATTCTGCATGGAGGAACGATGAAAACGGCTGGATTGACCATTTTAGTGTCTCTAGGCGCGCTGGCGCAGGACGTGACGTTTGGGCCGGTGGGCGGGTCGCGCGTGGAGCTGATCGTCGAGAAGACCGGGTTGATGAACGGAAAGAAGCACGTGCTGATCTGGGAGAAATTCGAGGGCCGGTTTTCGGTAGCGCCGGCGCGTGCATCGTTGTCGATCGAAGCGGCGTCGGTGAAGGTGCTGGACGATTGGATTAACGACGGCAAGAAGGAGGATGTGCGGAAGGAGACGGTGGGGAAGGACGTTCTGAACGCGGCGAAGTTCCCGCGCATCGAGTTCGTGTCGACAGCCGTGACGGGTGACGTGAAGGGGGCGTTTCAAATCGCTGGCACGCTAACGGTGCGGGGCATTGGGAAGGCGGTGACGATCGCGGTGCGGAGGAACGAGGCAGGGGTGTATGAGGGCGAGGCGGCGTTTCCGATGAGTGCGTTTGGGATCCAGCCGCCGAAGGCGTTGCTGGGAGCGATTGGGACTAAGGACTTGATGACTTTGAGGGTGAGGGTGGCGGGGAGTTAGGGGTTTGTTGTTACCCCCACCCCAACACTCCCCAACTGACCACGCCCACGGCCCCAGCCGCCGCTAACCCGGCCGCTAGCGGCCGCCACCCCAACCTCCGCACCCGGCTCAACTCCGTCCCCAGCCCAATCGCCGCCGTCGCCGCCGTCAAGATCCACCCCGCCAACCCATCGCTCCACGCCAGGAACGATTGCCAAGACGCTCGATCGAAAATCTCGAAAGCATCCCCCACGCTGCGCACCCCCGCCATCGCCACATACAGCACCACAAACCGCGGCACAACCTGCCCGATCCGAACACCGCCACGATCTGCCGCCAGCCACCCAAACAGCGGTATCAGCACGATCATCGATGTATTTCGCACCAGTTTCGTCACGACCGCCGTATCGACAACGCCCGGTGCGTCGAATTGCTGCCGGTACATCATCGCCGCGCCCGCCACCTGCGCCGTGTCGTGAATCGACGTCCCCAAGAAGAATCCCGCACGCAGCGCGTCGCCGCCGAAAAGCCAATGCGCCAGCCACGGGTACCCAAACATCGCCACTACGCCAAACACCGTCACGCACGCAATCGCGTAACTCACTTCGTCGTCATCGGCCTCCAACAGCGGCGCCACCGCCGATATAGCGCTCACGCCGCACACGCCGGTTCCAACCGCAATCAAATATGCCTGCCGCGCCGATATCGCCAATACACGCCGCAGCACCATCACCATCCCGATCGCCGCGCCAATACAGCACAGAATCAGCGGCAGCCCTTGCAGGCCGATCGCCCCCGCCGCCGGCAGACTCAGCCGCAATCCCAGCAGCACGATCCCGCCGCGCAGCAGCACGCGCACCCAAAACTTTAAGCCTGCCTCATACGAGGCCGGCAGCCCGACAAAGTTCCGCAACGCCGCGCCCAACAACACCGCCATCGAGGCCGCGCCTATCGGGCTCTTCGCAAACCCCAGGACAGTACGCCCCAGGAAGTCCGCGGCGTAATGCGCGGCCATCGCCAGCACCCCGGCCATCAGCAGCCCGGGAGCAAGCACTGCTCCCTCGCTCAACCACCGGAGCGGCAGGGGCTCCGGGGGCGCCGCTATGGCCACGGGCGCCGAAAGGCCCTCGTAGCTATCGAGCCAGTCGGCCCATTCCGTCGAGACGTTCCGCTGCTCGCTCATTTTGTCAAAGCTAGCAGATTTCGTCGCGGAAAGCCTTGGATTCCTCGGGTTCGATCCGCATTTGCGATTTACGTCACGGATGCGCGGTGGTTGGGTCACTCCGTCGGGGTCAGTCGGTCGGGGTCAGTCGGTCGGGGTCAGTCACCTCTGGTCGGTCGGGGTCAGTCACCTCTGGCACCGGTTACATGGAGGTGGCGCTTTGGCTGTAAGCGTTTGATTCTGCGATTGTTGTTGCTTGGGAACCTGAGGAGCGCCGACTTAGCTCCTGGACTCGTTTTACGAACTCTTCATCGCCGAGCGGGCGGCCGGAATTGGAGGCCTCGCGGATTCGCTCGATGATGGCCGCTTCGGCTAAGCCCTTTTCTAACAATAACTTCCAAGACGTTGGCGTGTGTTGTTCGCGCCACGGGATTAGGTCCAAAAAGCCGCCGTCGGTACCCGCGAGGTGAGCTCGCGCCGATGACCATTTCCAGTCTTCGCACGCCGTCACGAGGGCGGCGCGACGGGGATTCTCCTCGACATACAACATTGTGTGCCAGAAATGTTTTTCGTCCATCGGAGCGGAGTAGTAACGTGCCTGGAATAAATGACCTACGCGCCGCAGGCGGGTGTGGACGGCGCGGGCGTACTCGCCGTGAATGCGCCGGAACAGGCGTGCGAAGGAGTCTTCCTTGTGCGGAACGGCCACAAGGTGAACGTGGTTTGGCATGAGGCAGTAGGCCAGATTCGAGGCGCCGTAGTGCCGGGAGTACTCCTTGAGGAGATCGAGGTAAAGCTGGTAGTCGCTTGAGCGGAAGTATATTTGTTGCTTGTAGTTACCGCGCTGCGTGATGTGGTGCGGATAGCCGGGGAGGACGATTCTTGGAAGCCGGGCCATATACAAATTAGTGCCGCGAGCGGAGGGAAATTCTCAGTACGATGTGTGGTGGCAGTGGTGACTGACCCCATGAGAGACTGACCCCATGAGAGACGACCCCATGAGAAAAGGCGGGGGCACTACATCTCGAGGCTGCCGCTGTAGAGCATTTCTCGCAGCGCGAACTTCGTCGAGACCGCGATTGCGCCGGTCTGTGCCGTCACGGTTACGAAGCCGTCCGCGGGCGGAACTTCGCTGTACGCCGGGAAGCGCAGTGTCGCCATCAGATGCATGCCGTGATCTGGCACCGACGCCGACAGCGCGCGCATTGGCCGCTGGCCTCTCAGGGCGATTTCGGCGGTGTTCAGGAGCTCGGCCTCCATGCGCCGCGTGCCTTGTGTCATCAGCGTGGTTGGGAAACCGGCAATCTCCAGAACGTACTCGCCGGCGGGCTTGCGCAAAACCTCCGCGGCGCGCGGATCGGTCCACGAACCGTACTCCAGCACGGCGCGCGCACGGCGCAGCGGCAACGCGCTGGCCCAGCGCACCGTCAGGTTCGCCTCGGTTTCGGCGGGCATCTCTTCGCTGGCGGGCCGGGCCGAGGGCCGGGGGCCGCCGCCCCAATCCGGCAGCCCCAGCGAGCCGCGCTCGCCGATCTGCGCGAAGCGGTTGGGCGCGGGCAGGCGGAAGCGAAACCGCGATGCGATGGGCTTTGCCCAGGGCGAATCGGTCAGCAGTTTGGAGGCGAATTCACCGGTCCACTCTTCGCGATCCCAGCGCTTGGCGGCCAGCGGGAGCCCTGCCAGAAATATTCGGCGTGTCATGACACTCCCGATGTGGCCCGCGACCGGGCGGTTCCGCTCGATGCAAATCTTTACGTACTCTTTACTCAGATCAGCGCGCCGCGCGAAACTCGTTCCACGGCCGCACTTGCGCGCGGGCCGCCCACGCGTTCCACTTCGCCGTGAGTTCCTGTTTCTTTTCCGCGTGGCTGGCCGACAGGTCCCGGCTCTCGGTCCGGTCCGCCTCTATATCGTAGAGTTCCCATTCGCCCGGATGCCGC
>VFZO01000352.1 GCA_016871155.1 Acidobacteriota bacterium
TCATTAGAGCATTTTAAATAAAACTATATCCGCAATGGGCAAGCCAATGGGTGGCATCTTTGCGGGTTACGCATGCCAGTGCGTCCTTGATGGCGAGGAGCAAGGTTTCGTTGGTGCGGGCCTCTGCCTTGCGCAGCAGGGCCTTGACCTTGCTCCACATCAATTCGATCGGATTGTAATCTGGCGAATAGGCGGGCAGGAATCGGACCATGACGCCCGCTTCCCTCAACATTCCGAGCGCCCGCCCATCCTTGTGTGCGCTGAGATTGTCCATGATCAAGACATCGCCGGGCGTGAGGGTCGGAAGCAGGACCTCACGGACATAGACGCGGAACACCTCCGAGTTCACCGCTCCCTCAATGGTCATGCAGGCCGTTTGGCCATTCTGCCTGATCGACCCGATCATGGTTGTCGTCCGCCAGCGGCCGCAAGGTGCGCTGGCATGGAGACGTTTTCCCCTGGGACTGCGTCCGCGCCACCGCGTCATGTTCGTTTTGGCCGCCGATTCGTCGAGGAAGACGAGTCGCGACGGGTCGAATCCCTTCTGGAGCCTGCGCCAGATACGGCGCGCGCGGGCGACATCGGGGCGGGATTGTTCCGCGGCCCGAAGCGTCTTTTTTTATATGTCAGCCCCATGTCCACTAGGACATAATGAATCGCCTGGATGGTGCACCCGAGACCAAGACGCGTGCGGATTTCCTCAAGGGTGAGATCGGGCTTGGCGGCGAGAAGAACACGCATCTCGCGACGGTGGCTGTCGAGAATGACAGGCTTGCGCCCGCTGCGGTGGTGCATCGGAGCGATGCTGCCGGTGTGGCGGCGTTGCTGAATGAGCTTCTTGACCATGCCCAGAGACACCTCAAAGCGTCTGGCCACCTGATCACGGGACACATCCCCTCGATCATAGGCTTTGAGAATGCGCGTTCGCAGATCCATGGAAATCGTTGCCATGGGCAAACCGTAGCGGATCTTCCGTGAATGGCTACACTTTTATTTAAAATGCTTTAGCGCAGAGAATACACTGGGGAGCCGCTCTGGCAAGGGGAAAAGGGGGTTGTTCAGCGCACCAGGATTTCGATGAGAAATGTGCTGCGTCCGGTGCCTTCGGCGTTGGTGGCCGAAACAGTCACCATGTAAACTCCGGCGGCGGTGGGTGTGCCGCTGAGTCTGCCGGTGGTGGCATTGATGGCCACTCCGGGCGGGAGGCCTGTGGAGGCGTAGCTCGTTGGACTGTTGCTGGCGGAGATCGGTAAGATGTAGGACTCGCCTACCCAGCCGCGGTGGAGCACGAACGGGGGACTGGTGATCGCCGGGACGCTCAGGAAATTCCGGACCAGGCGGAAGCCGATGTAATCTGCGCGGCCATCGGGGCTGTAATTGTCGTCGCGGTAATCCACGGCACAACTATAGTCGCTGAAAATCCAACTCCCGCCGCGCCGGCTGCGGTTCGTGCCGGAATTCCAAGCATCCCAACACCACTCCCACACATTTCCGCTCATGTCATGGAGACCAAGTTCGTTGGCGGTTTTTTGGCCGACGGGCCAGGTGCCGCGTCCATTTTCGAAAAGTTCCAATGGCGAATTGATGGAGTTATTCCAATACCATCCAACGGCGTTCAGGTCATTGCCGCCGCTGTAGGTGGAGTTCGCACTGAGCCGTCCGCCGCGGGCCGCCCATTCCCATTGGGCTTCTGTGGGAAGACGGTAGCCGTTGGCTGTGCTGTTCGCGGTCACGACACTCGATCCGGTCGCCCCGAATTCCCCCGTCCGGTAGACCGTTCCATTGACGGTGTAAACCGGGGTGAATCCGTCTTTTTCGCTCATGGCGTTGCACCACTTCACCGCGTCATACCAATTCACTTGGCGAACGGGATGGTCGTTGCCGCTGGAGGCTCCGGATGCGAGGTTCGTGTAGCCATTGGCCAGCGCCCAGGTTCTTCCTGCTGTCCATTCGGCGCCGGTGACTTCGTATTTGCCGACCCGCAGGGCGGGGATCGCCGTGCCGTTGAGCGAATTGGCGGCCACGAGCGTGCCTCCCCGGACATAGGGCATTTTTTCGACCGCGGCCGGCAGATTGCGGGCGAGGCGAAAGCCTGTGGATGATGAGGGGGAGTTCGGCAATCTTGTGCTTCGCGTTGCGATCGTGCTTTGGGTGACGACGCCGTTAAAACTGCCGCCGCGCCTCCGGCGCGAGGAACTGGATGCGTCCCAGCACCATTCCCAGACATTTCCACTCATGTCGTGGATGCCAAGTTCGTTTGCATTCAAAGTGCCCACGGTTCTTGACGCGAGGGCAGCCGCCCAGGCCACGGAGTTCGCATCGTTTCCGCCGCTGTAGGTGAAGCCCTGGCTCGACAAGCCGCCGCGCGCGGCCCACTCCCACTCGACCTCGGTGGGGAGGCGGTAGCCGTTTGCCAAGGAGTTCACGGTGGGAACGCTCTCGCCGGTGCGGTAGGGGACGCCGCCCACTTGATAGACCGGCGTGAATCCGTCCCGCTCGCTCCGCGCGTTGCACCACTTGATGACATCATACCAAGTCACAAACTCGACTGGAAAAGTGTCCGCCCGGTTTTTGTCAAAGGGTTCGGCGACATTTTCATGGATGTCGGCCAGATCGGTGTAGCCGTTGGCCTTGGCCCAGGACTTCACTTCCTGCCACTCGGCCCAGGTCACTTCGAATTTCCCGATTTGGAATGCGGCCACCGTCGTGCCGTTGGCAAAACCCGTCGTGAGCGTTCCACCGGGGACATCGATCAGCGGCCCGGCCAGCGAGATCGTGAAGTTCGAGGAGCCGGTGCCGTAGGGCGTGGTGACCGAGACGGTGGCGTTGTGGAGTCCGATTCCAATAGGGGTTCCGGTGATCAGGCCGGTGGTCGAGTTGATTGTGAAATTCGGCGGAAGGCCGCTGGCCGAATAGGTGGTGGCGTTGGCACCGAAGGATGGCGTGGTGCTTTGGTTGGCTGTGATTTGGTATTGGAAGGATTGCCCCATGGTGCCGATCGCGCGCGGGGCGCTGGTGATCACGGGAACCGACTCGGCGGCGGTGAAGCGGGCGACGCGGAAGCCGAAGTTGTAGTTTCCGACTTGGGGCGCGATATGCAGCCACTCCCTGTAAGCGACGGTGCAAAACAGGGCCGGCGCGGAGAACATGCCGCCGCGCGCACGGCGGTTCGGCGACTCGGACGGCACCAAATCCCAGCACATTTCGAGAATGTTGCCGCTCATATCATAAATTCCGAGTTCATTGGGGGCTTTCAAACCAACCGGCCAAGTGCCGCGGCCAAACCCGTCCACATTTGCCGATGCCCCCAGGGAGTTCGCATCATACCAACCGACCGCCTCCAGCGAGTTGCTGCCGCTATAGGTCGTGTTCTGGCTTGAGGCGCCGCCTCTCGCGGCCCACTCCCATTGGGCTTCCGTGGGCAAACGGTAGCCGTTGGCCGTGGAACTCACGGCAGGCACCTCGTTGCCGGTCCGATAGGTGGTTCCGTTGACCGAATAAACCGGTGCAAACCCCTCGCGCTCGCTCCGCGCGTTGCACCATTTCAGGATCTGATACCAGTTCACCGTGTGGACGGGATGGTTTCCCGCCGAACCGAGGCCAGTGCCAACGAGGTCGGTGTAACCGCTATTCACCGCAAAGTCCCTCACCTCCTGCCACTCGGCCAGGGTCACCTCGTATCGGCCGATCTGGAACTCCGCAACCGGTGTTCCCTCCAACTCGGACCCCGCCGGCAATGTGCCGCCTTGGATGGAAATCATGCCCGCCGGCGGTTGGGAAACCGAGAGCGCCAACGAAGCATTGCCAGTGCCGCCGGAGTTCGTGGCGGAAAGGGTGACGGTGAAATTTCCAACCGCCGCCGGCGTGCCGCTGATGAGGCCGGTGGTGGAGTTCACCGAAAGCCCGGAAGGCAGGCCCGAGGCCCCGAAGGAGGTCGGGCTGCCGCTGGCGGTGATCTGGTAGCTGAACGCACTGCCCGCCGAGCCGTTCGCGCTGGCAGCGCTGGTGATGGTGGGAGCCGCAGGGACCCCGGTGCCACTCAGCGCCAGCGTGGAAATCCCACCCGAGGCATTCGAAGCGACACTCAGGCTGCCACTGTAGGACTGGGCCGCTGTGGGCGCGAAGGTCACCGTGACATTTTGAGTGGCACCCGGAGCGACCGTGCCACTCCAGTTTCCACTGAAGCCGGAGGGGTAGGAGACGCCGCTGACGACCAGGGCCGCGGTGCCGGTATTCGCAATCGAGAGCGTGCGATTGGCGCTGGTTCCCTCAAGCACATCCCCGAAACTCAAATTTCCCGAGAGCGAGATCAATGCCCGCGGGGGAACCTCTTGCTGATAAATCTGCGCGATCTCCGCCGCCTCGAGCGCACGGTCGTAAATGCGAACATCGTCGATCCCGCCGATGAAAAATTCATCGTTTCGGGACAAAACATTCGAGCCGATCACCAACTCGCGGGTTCCATCGGTCAAGAGGGGATAGATACCCCACCCCAAATTTTGGGATCCTGCGGAAACCCCATCGAGATAAACCGCCATGGAGCCCGAACCTGCCACACCGCTAAATGCCAGGGCCAACTGTCGCCATTGGTTGTCGCTCACCGGACCAATGTCCCATCGCAAATCATTCGATTGACCGACGAATCCGAAATCGCCGGAACCGCCGTAGCCGAGGAGCAGGGAAAAACGCTGGTCCATGGCATTAGCCCCCATGCTCAAAAGGTTGCTATTTTGGCTTTGATTGTCGGTTTTGAACCACAACACGACAGTGCGGTCGCTGGCACCGCCCGGCCAAGGCCCCGGGACCACAATGCGGCTGTTGCCCAGGAAAGCGTAGGCCGTGTTGGAAACCCCGAAACGGTCCGGAGTCAGAACCGCATTCTCCACCGTGCCGTGGCGGTTGTTTCCACTGGAGTCATTGGCATTTCCCGAAAAAGGATAGTAGGCGACCAGCCCCGGCGGGCCGCTCTGGATCCGCAAACGGTAAAAACCCTTTGTCGCGTTGCCAACCGCGTGGAGGAACGAGCCGGCGGTGTTGTTCGAGGAAATTACCGACCAACTCGAGAGGTCCGCACTGTGTTCCAAATCCGCCCGCCCGCTGGCGGTGGCGTTCCATGTGACCGAGGCATTCCCGCCGTTGAGCAGGATGATCACGCCGGGCTCGGAGATCGTGGGCGCCCGCGCGTCAGTGCCCGATGTAAACAGAAGACACGCTGCAGCGCACAGGAAGGCGAGGCGGCGAATCCATGGGAAAAGGGAAATAATGCTAGGAATTTGCTTTTTCACCTAGGGCGGAGAATACACTGGGGAGCCGATCTGGGAAGGGGAAAAGGGGGTTGAAATCCAAGGCCTGGGGTGAACCCGGATAGATGGCAGGCACTTTGAATGCTAGATGACATGGGGTTGTCAGGCGGGGGTGGAAACTGCCAACCTGATAATCGTGATAAAGCATTACAAAATCAAAAATACCGAATCCTACGAATCGATCAAGCTCGGAATCGACGCCCACGCGAAGTGGTATTACGTCGCCCGGCAACTCGACGGAGCAACCCCGCAACCGGTGCAGAAGATGGACCTTGAGGGCCTGCTGCACTTCGTGGCCAGGCAGAAGCGAATGGCCCGCGAAGTCCACACCTGTTACGAGGCGGGGGCCTTCGGCTACCACCTGCACCACCGACTCACCGCCTTGGGGGTGACCAATTACGTCGTGCAGCCGCAGGACTGGGACGAGCGCGGCAAGGGAGTGAAGAACGACCGGATCGACGCCCAGGCGCTCTGCCAGCGGCTCGACCGCTACGTGCGCGGCAACCGCAAGGCGTTCAGCGTGGTGCGGGTGCCCACTGCGGAGGAGGAACGCGAGCGGGCCATCAGCCGCCAGCGCCAGCAACTGGTGCGCGAGCGGCAGCGGCAGCGGCTGCAGGCGATGGGCCGCAGCCTGCTGGCCATGCACGGCATCCATGTGAGCGGCAAGTGGTGGCAGGGCAAAACCTGGAGCAAAATCCGGGCACCGGAGTGGGTGATCGAGCGCCTGGAGGTTTTCAGCCGTCTCATCGCGCCATTGGAAGCCGAGTCAGCGAAGCTCACCTCACAGATCGAGGCGGCGGCGGCGGACCAGAAGATTCCCAAAGGTGTCGGGCCGTTGACCTTCGAAGTTTTGCACCGTGAGGTCGGCGACTGGTCGCGCTTCACCAACCGGCGGCAGGTTTCGAGTTACACCGGACTGTGCCCGCGCGAGCATAGCAGCGGCGGGAAACGAAGATCCGGGAGTGTCAGCAAGAGCGGCAACCCGAGGGTGCGCGCGATGCTGGTGGAAATGGTCTGGCGCATGACACGCTGGCAACCGGGCTACCACGGATTGCAGAAGTGGCTGCCGGTGCTCAACGATCCGGTGCGCGGCGGTGCGGCCCGCAAGAAGGCGGTGGTCGCCATCGCGCGGCAACTCGCCGTGGACCTCTGGCGCGTGTTCACCGGCCAAACCACCGCGG
>VFZO01000353.1 GCA_016871155.1 Acidobacteriota bacterium
CATTCCGGCCACTGAACGGCGCTCGGGTCGCTTTCCAGCGTCGCCCTGTCCTCCGCTCAGTTCCCATCATCTTAAACCCATCCGCTACTCGCGGCGAAAAATTACACCCAACTATTGACACGGGCTTTTGGAGTCTTTCTTTCACGGAGTTCTTATGGATCGCAGAAATCTTCTCATCACCGGCGCCGCGGCGCTTTCCATTGGCAAGAGCCGTATTCCTGGGGGCGAACGACCGGGTCCGTATGGGCATTGTCGGCCTGGGCGGACGCGGCAACTCGCACCTCGGTCAGTACCTTTCCATTCCCGGCGCGCAGGTGGCCGCGTTATGCGACGTCAATCAAGCGGCAAGGGAACGGGCCAACGCCCGCGTCGTGAAGGCCGAGAATCCGAAGGCCGCCGAGTTTCCGGACATGCGAAAACTGTTCGACTCGAAAGAGATCGACGCCGTCAGCATGGCGACGCCGAACCACTGGCACGCGCTGGGCGCCATTTGGGCTATGCAGGCGGGCAAGGACACCTATTGCGAAAAGCCCGCCAGCCATAATCCGTTCGAGAGCAAGCAGATGATTGCCACCGCGCGGAAGCTCAAGCGGATGTGCCAGATCGGTTCGCAGAGCCGCTCCACGCCGCACAAGATGGAAGCGATGGCGCTGCTAAAGGACGGTATTATTGGCAAAATCTATATGGCCAAGGGGCTGTGCTTCAAGCGCCGGAAATCGATCGGGATCAAGCCGGATCTGGATCAGCCGCCGGCCGGCCTCGATTGGGATATGTTCCTTGGACCCGCCCCAATGCGCAAGTTCAATGAGCTGCGCTTTGCCTACAACTGGCATTGGTTCTGGGACACCGGCAACGGCGACATCGGCAACCAGGGCGTTCACGAGATGGATATCTGCCGCTGGGGCCTGGGCCTGCCAAACTCGCACGAGGGGCTGAAGAGCGTCGTTTCGACCGGCGGCAAGTTCGCCTACAACGACATGCAAGAGACGCCAAACACCCAATTGGCCACCTTCGACTATGGCGACCGTCAAGTGGTCTTCGAAGTCCGCGGCGTGCTGACGGGAGGCGAAGGTTCGCTGGGCGCCGGCCCCCGCGCGACGAACGCGGTGGGCAACCTTTTCTACGGCGTTGACGGCTGGATGGAAGTGGACGGGTCGCAATACAAGGTTTATCAGGGCGAATCGAACGAGATCGTCAAAGAACGCAAAGCCGAACGCGGAGGCCCCGATGGCACCAAATTGCACATGGAGAACTTCCTGGCAGCGGTCCGTTCCCGCGACTACAAGAGCTTGACCGCCGAGATCGAGATCGGCGCGGCGGCGGCCGACTTCTGCCACTTCGCCAACATCGCCTACCGTGCTGGAAAACGGCTGACGTGGGACAACACCAAGCAGGTGTTCGACGACGCGGCGGCCAACAAGATGTTGACTCGAGACTACCGGAAGCCTTACGTCGTGCCCGCAAAGGTCTAATGTAAGGATCGTTACATTGCGTTGATTGTAATGTAATGATATTTGATTATAGTTAGATAAAGTGGTTGACTGAGTATGTTTATTCGGTTATCCTTATATTGTGATTGCTCCTGGCGGAGTCGGAACCTGGATTCACCGAACGATGTACGGCGAGACGGTGACGTCCTACATTCCGGGGCCGATGCCGCCCGAGCCGCCAGTCGATCTGACAGAAGTTCTTGATTTATTGGACGTTGCGAACCAGGCGGTCGGCCGGTTGGATGGGATATCGAATCAGATTCCGGACAAGATCCTGTTCCTGTACTGCTATGTTCGACGAGAGGCGCTGATGAGCTCCCAGATCGAGGGGACGCAGTCTTCGCTGGTCGATTTGCTGCTTGTGGAAAGCAACGAAGAGCCGGAAGACGCCCCAGCGGCGCACGCCGAAGAGGTGTCGCAGTACATCCGGGCCATCCACTACGGACTGGCGCGGATGGAGTCGGATCTGCCGCTTTCGCTGCGTCTAATCAAAGAGATGCACGGAGTCCTGCTGGCTTCCGGGCGGGGCTCCCACTTGCAACCGGGGGAGTTCCGCACCAGCCAGAACTGGATTGGGGGAGACCGGCCCGGCAACGCGATCTACGTGCCGCCGCCGCCAGACCAATTGATGGACTGTCTGGACGCGTTCGAGAGGTTCCTGCATTTTCAGAGGCGCGACCTGCCGGTTTTGGTGCAGACAGCGATGATCCACGCGCAGTTCGAATCGATCCACCCGTTCCTGGACGGCAACGGCAGGATCGGGCGGCTGCTCGTGACGCTTTTCCTCTGTATGCGCGGCGTATTGAAGGACCCTCTGCTCTATCCGAGCCACTATCTGAAGCAGAACCGGACGCGGTACTACGAGCTGCTGCAGAAGATCCGCCATGAGGGCGCCTGGGAGGAGTGGATCCGTTTTTTCCTTCACGCCGTCATCCAGGCTGCCGAGCACGCTATCTACTCGGTAAAGAGGCTGTTGGCGATTCGCGAGCGAGACCGGGCGAAGGTCGCGAAGCTGGGCCGGGCGGCGCCGAACGCGCTCAAACTCTATGACCTGGTTTGCCACCATCCGGTGCTGTCGATCCCATTCGCAGCGCGGAAGCTCGAGCTATCGCACCAGACCTGCTCCAAGCTGTTCCTGCATCTGGTGGCGCTTGGTATCCTGCACGGCAACGACCGCCAGCGCGGACGCATTTTCCGCTACAGCGAGTTCGTGGCCATACTGGCCGAGGGCACGGAGCCGCTAAAAGCTGTACTTTAGTGCAAACTGAATGCGCCGGGGGTCGGCCGCGGAGGTGATGCGGCCGGCCGTCGGCGTTCCGATTCCCGTGGCGGGCGGTCCGAAGTTCGCGGTGTTGGTGGCGTTGAACGCCTCGGCGCGGAACTGGAGCGTATGGTTCTCCCACGGCATGACGAACTGCCGGCTGAGCATCAAGTCCAGATTCTTGTTGCCGGGTCCCCAAATCAGGTTGCGGCCTGCGTTGCCGATGGTGCCGGGAGCGTTCACGGCGAAAGCCGTGAGGTCAAACCAGCGGTCGATGGTTCGCTCCGAATACGGCAGGTTCGGGTTGCGCACATAGTCGCCCCGGGAGGCGCCGCCCAAGTTCTGGTTGTTAACGTTGATTGAGTGCGTCACTGGGAGGCCCGAATACAAGGCCAAAATCGCGCCCAGTTGCCAGCCCCCAACCAGCCAATTGCCCACGCCTCGTTCCAGGCGGCCCTTGCCTTTGCCGAAGGGAAGCTCGTAGACCGAGGAGAGATTGTAGGAGAGGCGGCGGTCCAGCGTCGAGTGCGCACGCTCCCGGCGAAGGTCGTATGGCGTCACGACACCCGGAGAGCCGTCAAGAAGGTTCTCGTTGTTGTAGTCGATGTTGTGGCTCCAGGTAAAGGCGCTCAGGAAAGTGAAGCCCTTCGAGAAGCGCTTTTCGGCTTTGATGGTCAGGGCGTTGTAGGACGAATTCAGCCCGGTTTGCCCCACGTTGATTCCGTTGAATTCGGGGCGCCGCAGTCTTTGCGCCACAGCGACCGTCGGATTTGGGGTGGACGGAAGGTTCACGTTCTGTCCGAAAGCCAGAAAGGTGCCCTTCGTTCCGTTGTAGCCGATGGTCAGCAACATATCGAGAGGCAGGGTTCGCTGCACATCGAAGAACCATTGGTAGGCCAAAAGGTTTTGCCGAAGATCCGGAAACACCTCTATCGACGCTCCGCGAGGAATGGTTGTGCCGAAGGTAAGCGTTGGAAAACCGGTCTGGGCAAAGACGGAGGTGCGTTCGAAGTTGTTCTGAATCCCGATTTCGGTCGCGCGCGGAGCGCCGGGAGTGAAGTTCGCATTTTCCGAATTCAGCGAGTTCGGCTCGCCGTAGAAGAAGCCGCCGCCACCGCGAATGACGGTCTTGGGGTTTATGGACCAGGCCACGCCCAGACGCGGCGCGTAGTTGTTCTTGTCGTTCTTACAAGCGCAGTCTCCGGCCACCGGGAAGGTGACCTTCTCCTCGGCGCGGGTGGCGACATTCACGCCTTCCAACAGGTAGCGAGCCACACCCTGCTTGTCGGGGTTCACAAACGTGGCCTTATAAATGATTTCGTAGCGGATGCCTATATTCAATGTCAGGTTGCGGGCCACTTTCCAATCGTCCTGGACGAAGATTCCCCAGTACTTGTTGTCGATGTCCTCACCCTGGTTGGTGCCGTAGTTGCCGCCGGAGGCCCACCCCAGCAACATGTCGGCGAAGCCGTTCCCGGAGTTCGCCCGGCTGGTGGCCACATTCGGGTTCTGTGACGTGAAGCGGCCGTCGAAGGCAAATTGACCGCGGCGGAAACGGGAGGCGTTGCGAAACTGATTCGTGTGCCGGAACTCGCCGCCAAACTTGACGCTGTGTTTGCCCATCTGAACGACCGTGCCGTTGTTGAGCAGATACGAGTTCAGATTGTTGAAATTGGGCCAAAAGCTGCGAGAGCCGACCTCAGCGAAACCACCGGGCGAAAAACGGGTGAAGCCATTATTCTTGTTCCCGTCGTTCAGGTAGTCCGCCGGAGCGTTGCGAATGCCGAAATTGGCGTTGTCCCAGGTTTCGTACGGAATATCCAGGACGGTGTTGAACTGCGTCCAACCGAATCGGAGATCGTTGAACATGCGCGCCCCTAGCGTCGAGGTCAGCGAGGACGCGAGGTTCTTGCCGCGCAGCACGATCACCTGGCCCTGGCCGCCGGAGGCGGGCAGCGGCAGCGTGCCGTTCTCGAAGCGATCCTGGTTGCGCTGGCTCCAGCGGGCCATGAACCGGTGCGCGTCACTGATGTTGTGGTCGCCGCGGAAGTCCATTTGATTGGCGTCGTCGGAGTCCGAAGGGCTGAAGAAGTAGTTGTCGGGCAGATCGTCGCGGCCCGCGATATTCGAGGCCGGATAGAGCGGAATTATCTTGGCGACGACGGTGTCGATGCGCGAGGCGGGAATGACGTTACCGGGGAACTGCAGACGCGTGGCCGCCGCTCCCTCGCCGCTCAACGACAAGGGATCGAAGACATTCCGGCGAATCGCCGGCTGATTGCCGAAACTATAGCGTTGAATCAGATCGCGGCTCGGCACGCCCGAGATAAAGGACCGTCCGGTCCGGATTCGCGTCCCCTGAAACGAACCGAAAAAAAACGTCTTGTTCTTGATCGCCGGGCCGCCGAACGTCGCGCCGAACTGGTTCTGCCGGTAGGTCGGCTTCCGGGCGCCGGAACGGTTCGCAAAGAAGTTCGCACCGTCCAGCTTCTCGTTCCGAAGAAACTCATAGATCGAGCCGTGAAACTCGTTGGAACCGGCGCGCGTCGAGACCAGGACTTTCGCGCCAGCCCGGTAGCCATATTCGGCGCTCATGTTGTTGGTCACGACCTTGAATTCGCTCAGTGCGTCGACCGGCGGCTTCACGGCCTGGGATTCGAAGCCGAGTTGCCCGCCGGAGGTTCTCGACGAGTTGTCGTTGCCGTCCAGAAGTACGTTGTTCTGCGCAATCTGCATTCCGACGGCCGCAAACGAACCCTCGGTGCGCGCACGGGATCCGGCAGCGAGGTTGCCGCCCGGCGTAACGCCGGCGGTGAACAAAGCCAATTGCAGGTAATTCCGCCCATTCAACGGCATCTCCAGGATGCGCTTCGAGTCGATGACCTGGCCGACTTCCGAGGTTTCCGAGTTAAGCAGCACGGCCGACGCGGTGACCTCGATCGACTCGGCCACCGAGCCCGGTTTCAATTCAAAGTCCAGGCGCGCGGTCTGATTGGTTTCCAGGCGAAGCTGGTTCAACTTCTGGGGCGCGAAGCCGCTGGAGGACGCCTCGATCCGGTACACTCCGGAATCCAGCAGCGGAATAATGTAGAAGCCGTCGGAGTTGGTGGCGGCCGTCCGGCCGACCTGGGTCGCGGTGTTTGTTATCGTGACCGTGGCACCGGCGATCACCGCCTTTGAGGAGTCGCTCACGATTCCTTGAACGCCCGAGGTTTGGGCGAACACCACGCCTCCCAGCGCAAGGCCCAGAAATAGTCGCATAATTACACTCTATATCGAGACTGCCATGCGAACTCTCTTCTTCGGAATCTTCCTCTTGCCTCTTATCGGCGCCGATGTCTTCGTTTCCGGCCAGGACGGGTACCATACATATCGAATCCCGGCCATGGTGAAGTCGAAAAAGAACACGTTGCTCGCCTTTGCCGAAGGGCGTAAGGACAACTCCCGCGATTGGGGCAACATCGACCTTCTGGTTAAACGGAGCCGCGACGGCGGCCGCACCTGGTCTCCGGCAATCACCGTCGCGGACATGGGGGCGACACGATCGGCAACCCCGCGCCGGTGGTGGACCGCGCGACCGGCTACATTTGGCTCCTGCTGACACGCAATCCGGGCGACGTTGCGGAAAAGGCGATTGCCGCCGGCCTTTCTGGCCAC
>VFZO01000354.1 GCA_016871155.1 Acidobacteriota bacterium
GTTTCGATTGGACCCGAAACTACGGCCCCTCGGTCGTCCAGCAGGTCCTGGCGGGATTTACGCGGAACTTGAGCGGCGGTATCGCCAACAACGCCAATGACGACATCGGCCGCAAGGCCGGTATTACTGGAACGTTTGATCCTCGATGCCCAACGATCGAGTTCAACTACACCCGTTTCAACGCCATGCGGGTCTGCCAGGTGCCTGAGTCCCTTCGCGAGAATTGGGTCCCCACGATCGACTATAGCCTCACCTGGAATCGTGCGAAACACACGATCAAGATGGGGGCTACCTACGTCAAGTGGATCGATGACTTCCGCGCAGCGTCCATCGGGTCCGTGGACAGCGCCACGGGTTGGTACAACTTCGGAGGCGCCCGGCGCAGGGGCGGCGGCATCAACGATCACGGATTCGAGATGAACACGTCGCAGACGGACTTTTCCGGCGGCGCCACCTACGCCGACTTCTTCCTTGGCCTGCCCGCGAGCGCCGAACTCGGCGCGCCCAATATCGCCAACCACCGGGAATCGTACTTTGCCATGTTCGTCCAGGACGACTGGCGTATCACACGAAAATTGACCCTGAACCTCGGCCTTCGCTGGGACCTCAATGTTCCATACAACGAAGTGCAAGGACGCATCACCACCTTCGATGTCAACAAACCCAATCCAGCCGCGGGTGGTTTGCCCGGAGCGCTTGCATTCTACGGTACGGGGGAAGGCCGCATCGGCCGCAACCGGCCGGGCACGATCCACTACAACAACTTCGGGCCACGCCTCGGCTTCGCTTATCAATTGAACAGCAAAACGGTCGTGCGCGGATTCGCCGGAATTGTTGCCCAAGGGATCCAGACTTGGGCCTATCAGTCGCACAACGTGACGGGATTCACCGCTAACGGCAGCCCGATTCTGCCCGCCAATCCGTTTGCGATCTACTACCGGTGGGACGACTCGTTTCCACAAAATGTCCTGGGCAAGACGCCCAACCTCGATCCGGCGTTCCGCAACGGACAGAGCCTGGACCACATCCAGAATCCGGAAGACGTCGGACGGTCCCCCCAGTTGTACAACTGGAGCCTTACCGTCCAGCGCGACCTCGGCAAAGACACCGTGGTTGAGGTTGGCTACGTCGCCAATAACATGAAGAACGCGTCGGGCCGGCTCGAACTCAATCAGCTGTCTTCCCGCTTCTGGAACCTGGGTCCGCTGTTGCTGAGGCCCATCAGTTCGCCGGAAGTCCGCGCCGCGGGCTTCTCCAAACCCTACGCGGCCTTCCCCGACAATTCGCCGCTGTTCCAGGCATTGCGGCCCTTCCCGCACATGGGGAACGTCACGGACCGGTTCACGTCGGGCAAATCAAGCACGTACCATGCCATGAACCTCCGGGTGCAGAAGCGCTTCTCTTCGGGCCTATCGTTCTTGGTCGGCTACACCACGTCCAAATACATCACCGACTCGCAGTGGCTCCCCGGTGCTTTCGGAGGAGCGCCCCGCGTGACCGATAACCCCGCGTTGGACAAGGGCTTGTACCGCTTCGACGTAACGCACCGCGCCGCGATCAGCTACACATATGAGCTTCCGGTCGGAAAGGGCAAGAAGTTTCTCGCCAACACACACCCTGTCGTGGACGCGGTGGTGGGTGGATGGCAGATCTCCGGCCTTCAGCACTACCAGTCCGGCCAACCCGTGTCGGCCTCGAACGGATCGCTGAATCTCGGCATTCCGACCATGGGGTCGCGCGCGGATCCGGTTCCCCACGATCAGGTCCCGTTGCGCAGCAATATCGCTTGCAGCGATCTCCAGTTCGGCAACCCGGCGCGGAACTTCGTGCTGAATGCCGGCAATCCCACGCAGGCCGCCCGGACGGGCAGACCCCTGGCGTTCCGGCCCGCGGGCGACTTCCGCCTCGGTAGTGCCGCCAACGTCGATCCGAAATCGCGGCAGTGCGCTCAGCTCAACGAAAACGTGTCGCTCACCAAGTCATTTCGGATAAGAGAGCTTGTCCGGCTCAGGATCGGCGGCGAAGCGTTTAACTTGTTCAATCGCCACAGTTGGCAGACGCCAGGCTTCGGGCAAGACATCAACGGGCAGAACTACGGCGAAATCCAACCGGTGCAGCCGTTCGGGGCGCGGGCGATGCAACTGAAGTTACGTGTCGAATGGTAGACAAGGCAGAGGGAAGCGGCTCATAATCGTTTCTGTGGGACGTGCACGCGCGCGGTGGATCGTCACCGCCGGAATGCTGCTGCAGGCGGTGCCAGGCGTCGCCGGGCAGACGTGGACGCCTGAGCGGTTCTGGCAGCAGCGGTCCGGGTACGCCGGGTCGGAAGCCTGCCGGAACTGCCACGCCGGAATCTACGCGAAGCAGGAGGTAAGCGGTCACGCACGTACGCTGCGGCCGCTCTCCGAAGTAGGGGAATTCAAGCGGGGCCTTCCGTTCGAGCTGCTGGACCGCGTGGGGAACGCCAACCTCCGCTTAAGCCTCGATCCCTCCGGCTCGGTTCTCTTATCGTCGGTACGCGGCGGCGAGCAAACCTCGGTGAGCCTTCGCTGGGCTTTCGGCGCGGGCACCAAGGCGATCACGCCGGTTACCGTAAACGATCGGGGCGATTACGTCGAGAGCCGCGTTTCCTGGTTTCGTGGCGCCGGCGCCTTTGACCTGACCCCTGGGGCGCGCGAACGCGTCCCGGGGTCGTTTGCCGAAACCCTTGGGCAGGTCCTGGCTCCTGAAGATCGTAAGAAATGTTTCGGCTGTCACACGTCCCGTCCGATGGCGGATGACCCAGTTCCGGCCAGGAACGAAATGGGAATTCGCTGCGAACGCTGCCACGGTCCCGGTTTGGAGCATGTCCGCGCAGCCTCGGCGGACAGCCGCAAGTCCTCGATCTTCCATCCCCGGAAGCTCACCGGATTTCAAATGGCGCAGGTGTGCGGCACCTGTCATGGACGCCCCCCGCGCGAGATCGACTTCGACGAGATTCGCCAGATTCAGGAGCGCCCGCTCGCGGCCCGGTTTCCCAGCCAGCGCCTGGTGCTCAGCCGCTGCTTCAATGAGACGGACGGCGGCCTGAAATGCACCGTCTGCCACGACCCCCACGATAACGTCGCGCCGTCCCAGGAGGCTCTGGACACTCCCTGCCGGACCTGCCATTCTCCCGGACGCAAGAGCGCCGCCATTTGCCCGAAGGCCTCCTCGAATTGTTCGGGCTGCCATATGCCGAAAGCGCGTGTGCTGCACCACACCGAGTTCGCCGACCATTGGATCCGGGCAAAACCATGAAGCCCTGTATGCTTCTGTTCCTCGCCTCTCAGCTTTGCCCCGGGCAGGCAGGTACGGCTTCCCCGGATCCAGATAGCCAGTTCATAGAGCACCGCTTCGCCGCCGCCCGTCAGGCCGAAAATCTCCGCGACTACACCACGGCGGAGGCCGAGTATCGCGCGATTCTCGCCAAGTTCCCCGACCGCATTCCGGAGTTGTACCAGAATCTCGGCGTGGTGCTCTATCTGCAGAAACGCCATGAAGACGCCATCGGCGTGTTCCAGCAGGGAATCCGGCGAAAGCGCCGTATGCAGGGAGCGCAGTTGTTCCTGGGCATCTGCCTGTTGGCGGTCGAACGATACAAGGAGGCGCTGCCCCATCTCCAGGCCGCGCACGCGATCGGCGCGACACCGGAGACCAGAAAGTACCTCGCCATCGCCCACATTCAGACCGGCAGTCTCGAGGGCGCCCGCCAACTGCTGTTGGCGCGGCTGCGAGCGGGCGAGGATGAGCAGGCGGCGCTCTATCAACTCGGCGACCTCTACCTTCGCATAGCGAACCTGGAAGTACACCGGCTGACCGACCGGGCGGCGGACCTGCGCTTCGGCCACCTTCTCGCCGGCCGCATCTTCGAAATGCAGGACCTCCACCAGTTGGCTTCGCGAGAATATCTCCACGCCGTTCAACTGGACCCCGCCAATGCAGCGGCCCTGTTGGCGCTCTCCCGCGCACTGTTCATACTTGGACAGGAGCAACCGGCGCGCGTGGCGCTCGAGCGCTACAACGCGCTGCTCCCCGGTGCGCCGCACCCAGGCTGGAACGCGGCGGATCTGCCGAAGGCTATGCTCACGGACGTGGGCGCTCCGGTCGAATACGGCCGGATCCTGGCATCGCTATCCACCGTGACGGAGGCCGATCGTTTCCTGCCGCTCCTTGATCGCGACGTCAGGGAAGCCGTGCGGGTCCAGACGCTGACGGACCGGACGGGAGCCTGGAAGGATGCCGTGCGGCATCTGCAAGTGGGCCGCTGGGCGGACGCCGCGCCGGCCATCCGGAAGCTCGCGGCGCCGGCAGTTACGGTTCCGTCCAGGGCCGGCTGGGTCGCCCGGTATCTCTTGGTCCGGCTGCTGATGGAGTCTGATGACTACGCGGGAGCAGAGGCTGCCTTCGAACCCTTGCGGCTCGAACCGGTGCCGTCGCCAGCGATCCGGCTCCTTCGCTGGACTCTCGTTCAACATCTGAGCCTTTTCTACTTTGACCGCCTCCTTCGCGAGTACCCCGGATCGGCGCACGCGCATTTTGTGCAAGCCCGAACGTGGCGCATCCGCGGAAAACGGGAGGCGCTGGACGAATTCCGAGCCGCGATCGCCGCCGATCCGGAACAACCCGAAATCCGCATGGCGCTCGCCTCGTATCTTCTCTCGAACGCGGAGTACGACGAAGCGTTCGCGGTCTGCCAGGAAGAGTTGCGTATCAATCCGCACTCGACCGCGGCCAAGGGCTGCATCGGCAGGGTCCACATCGAGCAGTCCCGTCCCGAACAAGGTATTCGAATGCTTGAAGAGGTCCTGCGCCGGAATCCGGGAGAAAGCGAACTTCGGTCGGAACTGGCCCGCGCACTCCAAATGACCGGGGAGACCGCCAGGGCGCTTGAGCAATACGAGATCGCGCTCACGCGAAATCCCTCCCTCACACGCCTGCACTATGTGCTGAGCCGGCTCTACCGGACGGCCGGACAACCGGATCAGGCGCAGCGCCACTTACGCCTGTTCCAACAATCGGAAGAGAACCGCCACCGCCGTTTGCGCGAACAGGTCGAACGGTTCCAGAGTGGAGATCCGGCCCGGCCCAATACGGAGAAATCCCCGTAGCTACCGGAAGCTGAGGACACGGTCCACCGCGGCATCGCGGACTTCCCGGCGCCGGCCGCCCGGCAGAGTAACAACCACCGTCGCCTTGCCTGCCTCACCCAACCCGAAGTGGACTCTCGGGTCATTCGACGACAGGTAACTTCCGGCCGTACTCGCAAACCCATGTTGCACCAGGTCTTCGCTGGTTCGCACCGCCACTGTGCTGCCGGGCGGCGCGTCCACCTGCAGCCAATGACCCGGCCCGCCAAGGTTGCGCAGGATTACCGGTGCACGGTCGTTGCAGTTCACCGCGATGTCCAGCCACCCATCGTTATCCAAATCGCCAATCGCGGCGCCGCGCGCGGGCAGCGGCGTCCGAAAAGGCGCGCCGCTCGATACGGAAACGTCGATGAACTTCCCTTTGACGTTGCGCATCATCAGCGGTGGATCCAGGTAGCTCACAGCGGGTTGGGAAAGCGCGATGTCGTCCATCACATGTCCCTGCGCGACGAACAGATCCTTCCATCCGTCATTGTCGAAGTCCGCGATTTTGGCGCCCCATCCGCTGCGGAGCTGGCTCGCTCGCGCGATGCCTGTCGCCGCCGAGACGTAGTCGAATCCGGATTTCGTATTGCGAAACAGAGCGTAGCGTTGGTTGGCCAGTGCGTTGATGAACAGGTCGGGCCGTCCGTCGTTGTCGTAGTCGGCAAAGTCAATGCCCATCCCGCTGAAAGCCCGCCCCTCGTCGTCGTAGCCGACGTTCAACTCGAGCCCGGCGTCAGCGAATCGCCACGCGCCCAGGTTGCGAAACAACTGCTGGGGGAAAGCGTCATTGGCAATGGCGATATCGGGTTTGCCATCGCGATCGAAGTCGTCGAACGCAATCCCCAGCCCCTTTCCAGCTGGCAACTCCATCTTCTCGAAAGTGCCGTCCTTCTTGTTCCGGTAGACCAGGTGCGTCATCGGCTTGAACTGGTCCGGATGGCAATACGACCGCTGCTGGTCCCGCCGGACGCCACACCAGATGTCCGGTTCGAAATCCCACTGCACATAGCGGGCAACAACCAGGTCGGGTGCGCCATCGGCGTCGAGATCCATCCATCCCGCGCTGGACGACCACCCTCCGCCGCCCACGCCGGCCCGCGCCGTGACATCCTCGAAGGTTCCGTCGCCCTTGTTGCGATAGAGCAGATTCCTCGGAAAAGCTGTCACATATAGATCGGTGTGCCCGTCCCCGTCGAAGTCTCCCGCCGCGGCGCCCATTCCGAAACCGCTGCCGCGTACGT
>VFZO01000355.1 GCA_016871155.1 Acidobacteriota bacterium
AGCGAAGACCCCTGCGGAGGACAGCACCCAATGGGTGACAAACAAAACCAGCCCTTTCAGCTCTCGTTCAACGGCCTTCTCAAGATCGACTTCCAGGGATCGCGCGTTACTTCCGATTAAATTGATCGTGCGGGTGCCAGTCCTTGACGACCCAGGCGCAGCGTCGATTCCACTTATCGAGGTAGGGCGAGAGTTGGATACGATTCTTCGCCCACGGCACCTGATTGGCCATGAAGCTGACGCTTAGCCTTGTTCCGAAGTCTGCTTTGAGCCATTCGAGCATTCCTTCGCCGGTCTTGCGCAGGTCGAAGGAAAAGCCGTTCCACAGATCATCGAGATCTGAAGCACCGTCTGTTCGAGCCAGAGTCACCGGCAGCGCTTGATCGGAAGTATTGTTGTAGATCGCTGCGCCGGCCCAGAGACGAAGCTCTTCCAATTTGGCAAATGTGGAGAAAAGATCGATGGCCCAGTCCGAATCCAAGGTTTTGGTCTTGTCCGCGCGGAAGTCCTTTATTGACACCTCGGCCCCGCCAAAGCAATGGGTCAGAAAGTACTTGCCGAGCGACGATCCACTTTCGTTATACCGGACACGTTTTCCAAATCCGATCAGGTCCTCTTCGGCGGAAATCATGAGCAGCCGCACCGATTCGATGGCTGAGCACGCAACGACCACGACTTTGCCTTCCACCACACGCTTCTCCCCGCTGGGGCCTCGGTAGTGAACCTCCTTTACGCTCTCCCCATCGCTCGTCAGGTGGGTAACCACGCAATTCGGACGAATTTCGAGGCATTGTCCTGCCTGCGGATCGTTCAACGTTGGACGTAGCAGTGATACCCAAGTATTGGACTTGTAACCCATTGGATCGCCGTAGCGGTTCACGTGACCCGTTCGGACCCACGAAGGCGCTGGCCGACCGGAGGGCACGTGGGCTTCCGTGATCACTGCGAGTGGCGTGCGGTAGGGCGTACCGCCAATAGCCGACATGCCGTCGAAGGCGAATTTGCTGATCGGATTCGTCTCTTGCGGCTTCTGGTATTCGTCCGGATTCTTGAACTTCTTCGCCTGTCCCTGACTGGTTCCGTTGATCCCGACAAGACGTTCTGCCCTGTCGTAGTAGGGTTCTAGGGTCGCATAATCGAATGGCCAATCTTGGATGGAGACGTCTGGATCATTGTAGGGATCACTAGGCAGATTCGCGGGACGAGGCGAACTAGCAAGCTTCAAATCACGCTCTGTAAAACGCAGCGATACCGCACCGTACAATTGGGTGCCTCCGCCCACCACCTGTGCCGTGTAGCCTTCGATCGTCGCCCGCGGATTCTGCCGGTCGTGACCCGAGTAGATGTGAGGCTCATCGTTGAGATCGGGTTCGACCACAGAGTTATAGTAGAGCTTGCCTTCGTTGGCGATGCCTGGTATTTGAAGGCGTTTCTGAAACCCCGAATCGTACATCTCATCCCGTTTCCAATCCGAGATTCCGTTAGCGCTATCCGATTGCGTCCGCTTGAACGGGCCTTTTTCTAAAATCAGAACTCTTTTGCCAGCACGGGCCAACTCGTAAGCGATAGGCGATCCGCCTGCGCCCGATCCAATAATGACAACGTCAAATGATTCCGCCATGGTGTCCTCCTAACCGAGATAGTCGAAGCGTCCGCCTAAGCTCTGCTCGATGAACTGCGGATAGGGCCTCGGCGTCACGGATTCGCTTCGCTTCGACTACCTCCGCCTCCGCCATCGACACCAAGTCTTGCTGGAAGCGGCCAACCGGGCGAAGTGTGCTGCTTATCTTGGCATCATACACATCGAAGAGTCCGGCGGAGCGGAGGAACCATTCTATTTCGGAGGCGGCTATCGGGAACGCTACTACGATGACGACGAGTTGCCGGAAGATGATGAAGATCTGGAAGACGGAGACGCCGAAGGCGCGGATGACGACGTGGACTTTACCCCCGTCACCGTCGACTCCCAATGGCAATACGTTGGCGATTGCGGGACACGAACGACCGGCCCGTGGAGTTCGGACAAGTTCCAGTCGGGGATGGCGAGTTGCTCCCCGAGGGTGCGCTCGACAAGGAACCACCCGACGAGAAGCGCCTGATGGGAGCGTCTGGGAACGAGGGTGCATCTTACGAGCGTTCTTATCATCGCGCGGCACTCGTGCTCTGGCCGGGGAAGCGAACGATTGACGTCCTGCTGCAAGGCGGCGTCGTCTCCGCATTACCGCACTTGACACGGCTGGCCGCGAACGGTTCCCAGAAGGATGCGCTGGCCGCCGCGCGGCGCGTCGTGAAAGCGTGGCCCATGGATCCGAATCACTATGGGATGGACGTCCGATCACCGGGTCCAGAGGAACGCTCGGCAATGATCGCAACGCTCGTCCAGTTGAAGTCGGCTGCCTTGCTCGAACAGTTTTGTCGTTGCGCAGAAAGTTGTAGCCGGCGCCGTGGAACTGATTCGTGCCGGAACGCGAGGTCATCACTACCGCGCCGCCGCCCGCGCGACCGATCTCGGCGCTGAATGCGTTGGCCTCTACTTTGAACTCCTGAAGGGTCTCCACCGGCGGGTTGATGAGGCCGGAGGGTGCCGTGGAACTGTACGTTGATCGTCTTTCCGGAGGCTCGCTCATCACGGACCACCGGCTTCACCTTGAGCGCTTCGAGAAATGCCGTCAGTTCCGTGAGGCACCCTCGTGGAAGCGCGAGGTGACGGGATAGATCCTCTCCGCAAGCGATCACCCGCGGCTTGTCGAACGTTGAGAGTCGCATCGCCTGAGCCTTGTAGAACTCGGGGTTCTGGAACGCCGCGAGACGGAGAAGGCGGTTCATCATTTCCGGCGGCAGTGGCTTTTTCTCGATGAACAACAGATTGGATCGTACGATCTCGACCGACGACGGCAGCGGCCCGCTGATCGGCTTCTCGGGCCGTCTGCGTGACGGTGGCAACGTCCATGGATCGGGTTCGTCGTCATCCTCGACACTCGCGAAACGAACGCCGACGAGGTCGCCGCCCTGCGCCAGTGCATCCGCGATCAAGCGCTCCGCTGCCAACTGCGTCATCCGTTGGACGGACGAAAGGAAGCTCCATTGGTCGACATGCGGTCGCATCTGGTCGTCGAGAAACTCCGTATGGTGGGCCTCCCGCGGGATCTTCTGCAGCGGAAGCGCGATCAGATTGCCGAACCCGCCTTTCGGCATTGTGTCCTGGTTTGGAAAGAGCCGGTCGTAGGAGTCCAGTCCGACCTGATGCCGGCGCTCCATCGTTCGTGTGAGCAGCAGTGAGCCCAATCGCCGGGCAGTAGCCGCTGGGACGGGCCGTTCGAAGAAGATCCAGACGTGCGCGCCCTTTCCCGAACGGGAGCGCTCGACAGCCGCGGGCACGTTCAGAGCGTCGCACGTCGATCGGAACGCGGCGGCGTCCTCGATCCAGGTCTTCTTGTCGAAGTCGACAGCCAGAAACCAGGTTGTCTCGTCGAGTAGGAGTGGGTAGACGCCAAGAGTCTGCTCGCCGGCAAGGTGCGCGTGGATCGCCTCATCGGTCAACGCGATGTTTCTGCGCGTCTCTCTGTCGACCCGCTTTCGGTCTTCCAGTTTGGCCGCATAGTAGGCCTTCCAATCGCGTTCGGTATTTGGCGAGTATCCGGATCGGCCGTCGGGGCTCTCCCATCGTCGGGCATAGACGTCTTCCCGCCCTCGAAACAGCGATCGGAACAGAGCGATCTTCTGCTCGGTCTTGAGTGCGGATGTCTTGACACCCTGCGGCAAGCGGATCACGGACGGCGGCTGCGGCAGAGCGAATACGCTTTGGGCGATCAGGGCCCGAAGCTGGCGATTTTCGTCTTCCAGCCTGCGGCAGCGCTCCATCAGGACATTGAGGTCTCTATCCGTCCTGGGCCCGTTCTCCACGCTTACCCATTGTCCATTTCCCGGAGACGCTCAAGGATCTTGAGGAACTGGTCTTCGATCTCGTCCGCGCTGGTTTGAGGAAAGCCAAGCTGCACGGCCAGTGATTCGAGTTCGGGCCGCCATTCGGCGGGCAGTTTGAACGCTGGCGGAAATGAGTGCGTGGCCCGCTCAAAGAAAACTTGTCGAGCAGCGGCGAACACCCGGTGGTAGTCGAGGCTTCCCAGAGTCTCGACCAATAGGATGTCGAGAACATCGCGAGCCCGTCCCGCGGAATTTGGCCCGGTACAGGCGTGCAGTTTCTGGGCGATCTGTTCAGCCAAGCCAAGACAGCGAACAGGTGACGTCACTGGCAGGCCTAACTCGACGAGTCCTTGTACCTGCGGCGCGACAAGATCGACCGTAACACCGCTTGCGGCGCCGAGATCCACCTCCACTGTCTGCCACGCGCGCGTCCGATAGCTAACCGCAACGAGAACCCGGACCGTATCCGCCTGTTCCATGTCCCGCGTCTGCGCCTTGACGCGGAATGCGAATTCATCGAAGCCGAGATCGAGTGACCGCCGTAGAAGTTCGAGCCGGCCGGTCCTATGACCTTCCAAGCCGAGGTCGAGATCCTTCGTGGCTCTGGCGCGTGTTGCAAAACGCAGTTCCAGCGCCACGCCGCCTTTTAAGTAGTATGCGCCCAGAACTCCCTCACTCATCGCTCGTTCGAGGACGCCGCAGAGCGCCAGGAACGAGACCCAACGGCGCAGCCGTTCCTGGTCAAGCCCTTGCTCGCGGGCGATGCGGGCAAGCCGCTTTTCGAGCCTCTCCATTGGTTGCGGTCGTGGGGTCATGACGCGCGCAACGTATTGAGGTGTTGCTGGACCCGTCCCCTCAAGCGCTGCGCTTCCGCGCTGGAGACCAACCCTTCTTTTCGCGCGCCGGTAATGGCTTGCTTCACAATGTCGATGCGGCTCCCAGCGTGTAGGAGGTCGATAACGGTTCTAGCGACAGTCGTGACCGGTAAACCTTCGACCACGGTGACTTCGTCCGGCGCAAGATCGGCTTGATGGACATGAACCGCACCCGGCGACTCTCGCCGCAAGCGGGTCGCACCGGGCACCGTCAAGTGCACCGACTCGGGATTCGCATCCGAGATGCCATAGATGAGCAACGCTGTCTCGTGCGAAAGCGCAACCGCGTTCGGGCCTCGATGCGCACGCGCCCAGAGGACGGCCTCACGGTATTGCGAGAAACGGTTTAGAGGCACATAGGGAATTCGATAGACGCCTCTCGCCGTTCTCTCGATCCGGCCGCGTTGTGCGAGGCGGACCAGGACCGAGTCGGTGAAGCCGGCATCGCGGGCTTGCTCGGAGGTGAACAGCCCGTCATGCTCCTCGGCCAATGTCACGAGTTCGTCGTAGCGAGTGCGGGGCACGCTTCATTGTCGCAGTCCCCTGCGGTCCGTGTCAAATTAGTTCTATAGTGGAACTATTTTGACGTGTTGTGCTGACGACAGTCTTGACGACAATGTTGCTGTGAAACACGGTGCACCTAGGCGCACGTCGCGAAACGTCGTCCAGAAAAGTGAACGACTTACGCCGCGATGCGCGTCCATGCGCGCCATTCTTCCCGGTTCGTAATCAGCAGGTCGCCGGTTCGATCCCGGCGGGTGGCTCCAGATAAGTCCTTATCAAATCTATCAGTTACAGGGATTCCGGCGGCGACCTTCGGGTCGCCGTTTTCGCGACTATGCCCAAAACTATGCCCACCCCAAACCTTGGACATTGCTTTGCGGATGCGCGCTTAGTCCGGGTGAATGTAGCGCTTGGTGGTGTTCATGTCGGTGTGCCCGGCAAGAACATGTAGCGTAAACGGGTCCATGTGTTTCGCCCAACGGGTGAGGCAAGTGTGGCGCAGCGTGTAGAGGACGAACGGTTCTACCTCGGCGATTTCGAGCGCGCCGAAGTGCTGCTTCTTCACTGTGGATGCCTCAATGTGACCGCTTGCCGTGCCGGACGGGAAAATGAAGTCGCTGCCATTGGCGGACGCCTTGCGCATGTCGAGGACGGCTTGCACGCGCTGGCTGGCCGGGATCATGCGGCGCGATCCGCGGCCCTTCCCTTTGTGAATCACGATGAGGCCGTCGCGCAGGTTCTCCCACTTCAGGCGGAAGCACTCCTCCGGACGTGGCGCGCAATCGAAGAGGATCGTGACGACGTCTTGGAGCAGATAGGAATCGGGGCGTCTTGGCTGCTGGCCGCGTTGAACGGCGCGAATCCCGGTGAGCGCCTTCTGGTATCCCGCCTCGATCTTGTCGCCGACGGCTCTCGCGGCCCGGAGGTATTCGATTTCTTCTTCGAGCGCTTGCCGGAAAGCGCCCGCTGTGGGGTATTTTCGGCTTGCTGGCATCAGTGCTTCTCTCCTTTGAGTTTGCGCAGCAGATCTCGGCGTGTCGGGTCGGACTCGGCTTCAGCGATC
>VFZO01000356.1 GCA_016871155.1 Acidobacteriota bacterium
TGGTCGAAAGAAGCCATCCGCAGGCACTGGCCCGCCCTCGGAAAGGGGATTCTGATCAAATCCGGCACGGGAGTGAGGCGTTGGTGTATACTGTGGGGGTCCGGGAGACCCAAAATGGAAATCCCGGAAAAGACGAGGGCGTTGGACTCATGCTCTTGATAGGTCAGCCGTCTAAGATTAGGAAACCGGGACCTCATTATCGTTTCGTATCTTCCGGCACGGCCTAGTTTATCGTCAAGAAACACATTGGTGCCAATAAGCGTGTTCTCTTCCCAGTCAAAAGCTAACTGCATTCCGGCTTTCACCTGCATGATTCCAATGTGACTGCCACCGTCGTAGCTCTCTCTAGGCCACCAACCTTCTTTTCCAAACAATTCGAAAGTCGACGCTTGGTTGTCTCCGAACTGTCTAGCTCCGCTTTCCGTTCTCGCAATACCCATCATTAGCAACGGAGTTCCTGTTGGAGGTAGGTTTTGATAGAGGGCGTTCAGCCGCGCCTTCACTATCGCTTCCGGAATTAGCGCCCCGTCAACGTAAACCGTCGACACGATATTTCGCGTACTTTGCTCGCTGCCCGTGCCCGTTGTTACAGTCGCGACGACTTCTGCTAACCCTCCATGTCCCCTTGGAGTCACAAAGAGACTGGATCCGGGCTGGTCCGCACGCCGAAGTGAATCTTGAACCTCAAATACATTCGAAATTGTTAATCAGCACATTGACGACTCCCAGCGATTGCCAGCCGCCAGGATGAGTATACTGAATACTCAAGGTGTGCGACTCTCCATATCCTGAAGGGGGCGAGATACTTATGGCTCCCGGTCCATTCGCAGGGCCAACGGCTGAGAGTTTCAGGACGAAAGCGGGAATCAGAAGAATGATTGCGTGTCTCGTTTTCAGCACTGCAAGAAAGATACGTTGATTTTCGGCTGAAGTCAATGGCATTGCATTTGTCCGCGTAGATTCACTCGCACATGTCGTAGAGCCGCGGTGTTTCTAGTTATCCGCCTCGGGCCACCGCCGCAGCCGCGCAAACCGAGGCCAGAGATCCCTGCGCGGCCCTCTCGGATTGGGAACACGTGCCAGGCAAGATCCAGCTCCGTCGACACCCTGCCAAGGCAATCCGCGCGCCACTAGGGCCCACATCGAACCAGAGTACACAGTCGACCGGGCCTCCGCCGGTCTAAAAATTGCTGTTGCACCCAAGAATTCCTCGGCACCGATACCTGTGTCAATTTTTCTCAAAATTCAAGTCACAAGTGTAACCAACCGCCTAATTCCTGCGCTTGAGCCAGTAGATGCTTATACGATTTGTACTATCCACCCTCGCTGCATCGTGTTTTGCACAGGCTGTCGTCTCGCTGGACGCGAACAAGATCTCCTCGGGCTACCTATTCCTGGGCCCCACGGCGTCAGAGCAATCCCACCTGATCTCGAACGATGGAAAAGTCGTGCACTCCTGGCCCGGCCTGCACGAAGCGGGTCTCGCTGTAAAACTCCTGCGCGACGGCACCGTGCTGCGCTCCGGCGTGATTCATACTTCGACGTTCAACGATGGCCGAGGCAAAGGCGGCAAGGTGGAAAAGCGCGCCTGGAATGGCGACCTGCTGTGGAGCTACGTGCTGCCCTTCGAAAACACGCTGCAACATCACGACGTCGAGGGCATGCCGAACGGCAACGTGCTCATCCTCGCCTGGGAACGTTTTTCGAAGGAACAGGCCGTCGCGGCCGGCCGCCGCGAGGCGATCGTTCCGGACGGCGGCATTTGGTCGGAAGCCATCTATGAGGTGCGCCCAACCGGCCCCGAGTCCGGTGAAATCGTTTGGGAGTGGCATGCCTGGGACCACATCGTGCAAGATACGGACCCCGCCAAGCCTCACTACGGCTCCGCCGCCGATCCAAGAAAGATCAACGTGAACTTCACCGGCGGCGTTCCGAATCCGGCCACCAATCCCGACTGGCTCCACCTGAACTCGCTGAACTACAACGCCAAGCTGGACCAGATCCTCACCGGCTCCCGGCCCTGGAGCGAGATCTGGATCATCGATCACGCGACCACGAAAGAAGAGGCCGCCGGCGTCAAGGGCGATCTGCTCTACCGCTACGGCAACCCGCTGAGCAACCGCGCCGGCGCGGCCGCCGATCAAACGTTGATCAATCAGCACGATCCGCAATGGATCGCCGACGGCCTCCCCGGCGCCGGCAACATCCTGGTCTTCAACAACGGTCCTTCGCGAGGCTACTCGTCCGCCGACGAGATCCGGCCCGCGCTGGACGCCCAGGGGAAATACGTCTTCAACAAGGCTGAGCTGATCTGGTCCTACGCGGCCAACGCCGTAACGCCCACCGGCGGCAGCGCGCAGCGGCTTCCGAACGGCAACACGCTGCTCTGCGTATCGAACGTGAATCTGGTCCTGGAAGTGACTCCGGAAAAGGAGACCGTCTACCGCCTGAACCTGGGCGCGGGCGACGCCGGCGGCTACACGTTCCGCGCCAATCGCTTTTACCCGGACTCGGTCGAACTGCTCGGCACGCCGCTCGCCGGCCCGGCCATCCGCCTGACGCACGGTGCGACGCGCCGGCCTGGCGCCCTGGCGCCCGGTGCGCTGGGTGTGTTGGAAGCCCATGAAATCAAGGGTCCGGTGCGTATTGTCGATAGCGCGGGACGGTCCTCGGAAGCTGTCACCGCGCGGCAATCCGCCGGCGAGGTCCAGTTCGTCGTTCCCTCCGCCGCCGCCCCGGGTCCGGCCCGCTTCTTCGTGCCCGGCATCGAGACGCCGCGCGACTTCCGTTTGCAGCCGATAGCGCCAGGCCTGTTCGGAATCAACGGGAAAGGAGAGGGCGCCGCGGCCGCGTTGGCGATCGTCAACGGCACGCCGGTACCCGTCGCGGCCTACGACGAGACGATGAAGGACTTCGTCCAGCGGCCCATTCCTCTCATCGGCGATGTCTATCTGTCGCTATTCGGAACAGGCATCTCGAACAGCCGGTCCAAGCCGGCGGTCGCCATCGGCGGCGTTGCAATTCCCGTCGCGGCGGAAACTCCATTGAGCGAGTTCCCCGGCGTCGACCAGATCAACATCGGCCCAATCCCGCGAACCCTCGCGGGGCGAAAAAATGCGCCCGTAGTCCTGGAGATCGACGGCGTGAAATCGAACGGTGTGCAGGTTTCGTTCGAGTAGCACATCCGTAAACGGCAAAAATTTTCGGCCCCCTGAGAATTTCCCCTCACGCCCGCCACTAATTTCACAGGTGGAGACTCTTCTCGATCAGGCCGTCGTGTCTCTGGTGACGCCGGTCGTCGCATGGTTGACGCTCAGCGGCCTCGACGATCTCGCGCTGATCGCCGCGTGGCTCCATCTCCGCCTCCGTCCCCAACCCGTCGAATCGTCCAACGCCGAAGAGCGCCCCCTGGCCATCTTCGTCCCGCTATGGCAGGAGGACGCCGTCATCGCGTCCATGGTCACCCACAACAACACCGCCATCCGCTACAAATCGGCTCACTTCTTCGTCGGCGCCTACCCGAACGACCTGCCCACCGTCGACGCCGTCCGGGACCTCGAAGAAAAATTCCCCAACGTCCACCTCTGTCTCGTCCCCCACGACGGTCCCACTTCCAAGGCTGATTGCCTCAACTGGATCTATCAGTCGATGATCATCCACGAAGAGACCGCCGGAATCCTCTTTCAGGCCATCGTCACCCACGACGCCGAGGACCTCATCCATCCCGGCTCCTTCGCCGCCATTAACGCCCACCTGGATCACTACGACATGATCCAGGTTCCGGTGCTGCCTCTCGCGACACCGGTCACCGACATCGTCCACGGCATCTACATCGACGAGTTTTCCGAATTCCAAACTCGCGACCTTCGTACCCGCTGCCGCCTTGACGGCTTTCTGCCCTCCGCCGGCGTCGGCACCGCTTTCTCCCGCAGGGCCATTGAAAGGTTGGCGCACTCGGCCTCCAACCGCGTCTTCGAACCCGCCTGCCTCACCGAGGACTATGAAAACGGATTCCGCGTCCATGCCCTCGGCTACCGGCAAATCCTGCTTCCGCTAGGCCGGAACCCCACCGCCACGCGCGAGTACTTTCCGCGGTCCTGGGGCTCCGCCATTCGCCAACGCACGCGGTGGAACACAGGCATCGTCTGGCAGGGTCTCGAAAAACACGGCTGGCAGGGCGGCCCGCGCCAGTGGTGGTGGCATTGGCGCGACCGCAAGGGCATCCTTGGCAACCCCATTAGTCTGCTCTCCAACGTCATGGCGCTCTACTGCGGCCTGCGCTGGGAGCACGTGCAATCTCAGCTCGAAAACACGGCCGCCTCGCCGCTATTCCCCTTCACGGTGACGCTGGCGTTGATTCAGGCCGCCTGCCGCGCGGCGATCGTCAACCACCACTTCGGCCTCCGCCACGGCCTGGCCTCGATCGCGAGAATACCGGCCGCAAACCTGCTGAACACCGTCGCCGCGGCCAAGGCCACCTGGCGCTACTGGAGCGCCCGGGTCAAGAAAACGCCGCTCGCCTGGCTTAAGACCGCGCATCAATACCCCACCCGCTTCGCCCTGGAAGCGCACCGGCCCACTCTCCGGGAAATCCTGATTCAAAACGGATACTGCGAGCAGTCCACGCTCGACAGCGCCACCGCCTCCAAACCGCGGGGCCTCCCCATCGGTCAATGGCTGGTGCAGCGCGGGGACCTTACAGAGGCGCACCTCTATGAGGCCATCAGCCTGCAGCACTGCCTCCCCGTCGAGTACGTCCATCCTTGGGACGTTCCGCGCAATTTACGCCGCGTGCTCCCGCTCCACGTCGTCGAACACATGAATCTCGTCCCGCTCCGTCACGACGGCGGAGCTATTGTCCTGGGCTCTCCCGAACCGCTCGACGAACGCGCGCAACAGGCCATCGCCCAGTACCTGTCCATTCCCATTCGCGTCGCCCTGCTCACCCGGTCCAACTTCGAGGCCATCCGCAGCGTCTGCGTGCCTACTCTTTGACGATCCTCCCGAACATCTGGCCGCCGCCCTTCTCCCCCTTCCACGTGCCGGCGTACTGATCGCCGCTCAGTACGATGTGCGCCGTCCACGTGCCCACGCCCGGAATCGTCAGGTCCTCCATCGCGATCACCGGCGTCTTGCCCACCCAGCGTACCGGCACCGGGATCGGCACCGCAATCTCCTTGCCGCTATAGTTCATCCGGGTCTGAAAAATCCAGGTGTCGCCCGCCGCCTTTGTCACGCTGTCGATGCGGTACCGCTCCGGCCCGAACACGCCGTCCTTGTTCGTACGCGTCGACGAGCCCACCAGCGTCACGCCCTTCATCCGCGTTTCAAACTCCTTCTCGTGATCCGCCTTCGCGCCGCACCCAACAAGGAACACGAAAAGGGCCAGGCATCTCATTTCCGCCGGTTCTCCATCCAGAACACATTCTGCGTCGTCTGCCCGGCCACCAGTACATCCAGGTCTCCGTCGTTGTCCATATCCACCAGCCGGATATCGTAGGCCGCGTTGCCGTGCCAGATGTCGCGCCGCGTGAACTTGCCCTTCCCGTCGTTTTCAAACCACGCCACAATGTGGCTGTCCTTGGCGCAGGTCACGGCGTCGATATCGCCGTCGCCATCGATGTCGCCGATCGCCAGATCGTGCGGCCCGGCCAACTCATTGTCCACTTCATGACGCCGCCAGTCCGGCGCTTCGAACCACACCGCGCCAGTCCCATGCCCGCGCGTGGCGAAAAAGTCGTTCTTGCCGTCGCCGTTCAAGTCGGCCACCGCGATGTTGGTCGCCCCCGGTTCCTGATCGGAAAGCAGATGCTTCTTCCAACCCTGTTGTTTGGGGTTCTTCGGCGCCTCCCACCAAGCGAACCAGTTTCCGTCCGCCCCTACCTTTGCCGCGCCGGCCAGGTCCGGCCGCCCGTCGCCATTCACATCGCCAAACCCCATATAGTGGCTCAGCCCCGGCGCGTCTTTGTAGGCAAACACCGTGCGTTCCCACCGCGCCGCTTTCCGTGGATTCTTCGGCACCTTGAACCACGCGATCGAATTCGGAAACGCGCCGGCCGGCTGGCCGCTATTGCCGATCAGGTCCGGCTTCCCGTCCTTGTCGATGTCGCCGGCCAACAGTCCATGCACGCCGTTCACGCCTCCGGTCTCGTGCGAGTCGACCAGGTGATACACCCACTTATCCCGCAGCGGATTCTTCGGCCGCTCCAGCCAGAAAATATGGCCCGGCGAGTACTGCCCGCCTATCCAGTCCAAGTCCCCGTCCCCGTCCACATCGAACGCCTCGGA
>VFZO01000357.1 GCA_016871155.1 Acidobacteriota bacterium
GGCCGTTCTACCTGAACTATTGGGCCTTCTCCGTGCACTCTCCCTGGCAGGCGAAGCCGGAACGGATGGCCAAGTACAAGGGTGCGAAGAATGCGATGTATGCCGCAATGGTGGAGAGTCTCGACGACGCTGTGGGCCAACTCACTCACGCGCTGCGGGAGAACGGCGTGCTCGACAACACCATTGTCGTTTTCTTCTCCGATAACGGCGGCGTGCACTGGCCGCTCACCGCACCCGGCCTCATGCATCCGGAGTTCGAAAAGATTCCGGCTACAACGAACGCACCACTGCGCGGAGGCAAGGCAACGCTCTATGAGGGCGGTACCCGCGAGCCTTGCATCGTGGTGTGGCCAGGCAACGCGAAACCCGGCAGCGTCTCGGACGAGCTTGTGCAGAGCGTCGATTTCTATCCTTCGCTGCACGCCATGCTTGGCGTGGCCGCGAAGCCGGGTTTTGACGGCATCGACATCACGCCGGCACTTCGCGGCGGGCGGCTCAAGCGGGATACGCTCTATTGCCACTTCCCCCACTACACGCCGTTGACCGGCAACACCCCCGGCACCTGGGTCAGAAAGGGCGATTGGAAGTTGATTCGTTTCTACTGCGAGAACGACGATCAATCGGACAAGCTCGAGCTCTACAACCTGAAGGACGATATCGGCGAGACGGTCAATCTGGCGGCCAGGAATCCATCGAAGGTACGCGAACTCAATCGTTTGATCGACAAGTTTCTGGTGGAAACGAAGGCCGCCGTTCCCAAACGCAACCCCGCCTATCGGGCGCCGGTGAAACAATAGAGAGGTGTCTTCCGATCATCTTTACTATTCGTGCTGGCTTCGCAACTACTCCGCCATGACGATGCTGCGCCAGTATGGCCGCCTGCTTTCCCTGTTCCCGTTTTCACCGGTGAATCCGGCCGAGTCTATCCTCCGTGTGCAAGCCGTCAGCGCCGGTGAGCCGCCCGTGCTGGAGCAGGCGATGAACGATCCCATCGAGGCCAAAACCGTCACCGATGCCGCCTCCGAGTTTCTGCATGATGACTGTGCCGTTTCGCTCGAGACCTGGTGGGGCCTGTGGCGATACGAGAAGGAATGGAAGCTGCTGCCTACGCGAATCACCCTCTCTTGCTATGGCCCCAACTACGCCGATTCGCCGTTTGGCGACGAAGGTCTCGCGGCCGAGCATTTGCGCATCGACTTTGGACTGGAAGGCTGGTATCTGCCGAATGGCGAGCTTCCCAACTCAGCCTGGTACGCAAAGAGCAACCTGAAAGGCCTGATGAAGCTGATCCACGAGTTGGACGAAGCTCTGCCCGTGGAACGCCGAGCACTTTGGAGCGAGGGCGGCGGCAACTTTGCTGACAAAGTCCGCCTGGCGGCGGCCGAACTCTAACCGCGGTTACAGCGACGCCCGGTGATGCTTCGCGCGATGCGCAATCTCTACCATCACTCCTAAGGCACCGGCAAGCTCCTGCCCCACGGGTGTCAACGCATACCAAACGGTAGGCGGGGAGGTCGCCTTAGGGCAGCGCAGCAGCACGCCCTCGCGCTCCAACTTTCGAAGCCGGTTGGTCAGTACCTTTGCCGACACGCCCCGAAGGTCTTGCTGCAGTTCGCTAAAGCAGCGCTCGCCACCCCGCAAATACCACAGCAACTCAGGCGACCACGCGCCCGAAAGCAGACTCATGCACTCGCGAAGCGCACACTCCGGCGGTGGCGGATGGACCGTTTTTTTCGCCGTTTGACCATGGCTGCGCCTTTTCGAATAGTAACGCGGTTCCGCGGACGCGTCTCGCTGACCGCGAATGCGCGGCTCACGGGTACCGGCGTGACATGCCGCTCGATCATACTTGCTGCGATCGAAGCCGATCGGACGACGTTGCAGGCCATGGAGAATGGGAGCCAGGCAGCGGGACGCGCTAACCTTGGATTCGCCTTTGACGTCGCGACCGACAACTCGAAGTTCCAACTGATCGCATGCAGTTTCCGCGGTTTTCAGTCCAGTGGGCTAAAGGTCCTTATAGGCTTCGACCATAATGGCTGCACGGGTCCAGATTTTCCCAACTGGATCGTGTGGACAAGAACCTATGGTCCGCCCACGGGCGCTGGTTGGCCTGGGTTCCATCCTCTCGGCGGGCGAAGCCCATTTCACCCAGCGTTCGGCATAGACAGACGGGCCTGCACCTAGGTCTCGATGTTCGGGGACCACTCGCCCTCTACGGGCCATCGCTAACCCCCATCCTGCCGGAGCGTGTTAAGGAGTAAAGGCAAGTGCAGTGCTCAAGTTCCGTTCGCAACTGACCCGGAAGTCTGCCGGTCTGGAACCGCTATTGAATATCCGCTTCAGCCCACAGCTCGATCTCCGGAATTTCCGCAAGGCGCAATAGGAGCTCTGGCGGCGAAAGTTTTGTCAAGTTCGCAGACTCAGGCTAGAACGGCCCGTTTTGGGGAATCTTGGGCGAACAACGACCCGCTCCCAAGGGTGCGAATGTACCTTTGTCAATTCTTGTCAGCCAAGAGCTTGCACGTGCCCCGCAGCGACTCGAAGGCCAGCTCGTCAAATCCGCCCTGGTAACGCCATGCGATTTTACCTCCTGCATCCGTGAGGACTAGGTACGCCGCCTTGGGATCCTTGAAACCAACGCGGTCCTTCCATGGACCAACTCCCCCATACACCGTGATCACGTGTTCATAATCCTCTTTCGGTGTGCCACGGCGCATACCGCTATCGATGAACCATTTCCCCAGTTGCGCCATGCCGCCGATCATCGGGATTTCAAAAAAGGTGGCCGCTCCACAGCTCGCCGCGGCCTCACGGAAGCGTTTAGCCCAAGCCTCCACCGCAAATCGCGAATCGTAGGAGAATCCCATCAGCAAGAGTGCCGGCCGTCCCGAGGCTGCCCCAGGCAGCACCGCAGTCCTCCCGTTTAAGAACTCGCCTCGGAGTTCTGGAAGCGTGTCGCCGATGCGGAACTCGCCCTCCCCATCCTTGCCGTAGCTCAAGACAGCCGCGGCTAACACCAAAGTCCGCAAACGCATTCTATCCTCCTTCGCATTCCACCATGCGGTCACCGCGCCTCTCCGCGTCTCCTCGCAGTAACAAATAGGCGGCAGGAGCATCGGAGCCTCTCACCCGGCATACAAGCCGGTTCGTGAGAGAACCCTCCGCTCCTGCCGTACGGGTCGTTCGTGAGCTACTCGGGGAGAATGACGCTATCGATCACGTGAATGACGCCGTTGCTTGTAGAGACGTCTGCTTTAATGACGGCGGCGTTGTTGATCATGACGGAGCCATTCATCACCTTGATGTCGATGTTGCGGCCCTCCACGGTCTTGGCCATTGAGAGCTTCTTCGCGTCTTTCGCCATCACTCGGCCCGCGACCACGTGGTAGGTCAGGATCGACTGCAACTTGGCCTTGTTCTCCGGCTTCAGCAGCGACTCCAACGTCCCGGCCGGAAGCTTCGCGAAGGCTGCGTCCGTCGGCGCGAACACCGTGAATGGACCGGGTCCTTTCAGCGTGTCCACCAGATCAGCCGCCTTCACGGCGGCCACAAGTGTATTGAACTTCGCCGCCACAGCGGTGTCGACGATGTCTGCCGCCGGAGCTATGCCCGTCAGTCCCATCGCCAATACTCCCATCATCATGATTCGTTTCATTTGGTCTCTTTCAATCCTTTCGTCTGTCGTCCCGGCGTCAGGCCGCCGTTGCTACGTTAGTCCTGCACGGCCGCAACTCTGCCAGCCGCACGTTTCATGCAAAAACCCGCGATTCGACCAGGCACGAATACCCGGACGGGCGCCTTACCCAACCACTGTGGAAACAGCGCCGTCGTCGAATCCGTCCGAAATTCGGATTCGAGGCTCTATTTCAGGGTGCCCATCAAATCGACGGATACTTCGCTCGGGTGCGCCGTTCGAGTTTTGGAATCGCCACCCACAATGAGTCAGATGCCGCTCTTGGCTGACTGAGTCAATCTTTTTGTCTCAGAGCCACAACAAACAGATCACCGCCCGAGTGGACCACGTAATCGTGCGGATCCAGTTCCAGCGGACCAGCAACGGAACGTTCTTGGCGACATCCTCCTGGCCGGCTAAGCGGTTGTGCAGCGGAATCATGATGGAAGCTGTCGCGATCCAGTTCACGAGAACCAGGATAAATCCGGTGGTGGCCGCGAGGTGCGCAGGTCCTAAACGGGTGACCAGAAAGGCCGCCGAACAGAGCTCTACGAGCATCGCAGGCGCAACGAGAATTGTAATTCGCCTGGAATGGAAGGCGTGGGCCCGGGCGAACTTGGTAGGGTTGAGGTCGGCGAACATCGGATACTGCAGCAGTTGCACGACCCAGATCAGGCCGGTCAAGAACCACGTGACCGCATGATGGAGAGCCAGCGCCTCGCTCAGAGGGATCATGATGAACTCTGCAGAAAGCGGATCTCGGTCTGAACGGCAACCCGTGTGGCCATACGCGGCACTTCCTTCCTGTCGGAAAGGTGCTGCCGTCTGTGATGCCGGCTCGCACGCATCCCGAATGCTGCTACCAATTCGCCCCGCAGACAGTGCCGAAGCCTGCGTCTTGCAGCCGGTCGTGTTTGCGAAGGCGGTCAACTGCTTCAACCACGGCGTGCCAATTGAATTCGGCGGGGTCTCCGATGCCGAACGCAGAAAGGCCGGCGGTGAGGATCTCTCGGATGTCGATGTCGGTGGCGCCGCCGAACGCGTCTTTTCCGAATTGAGTCTCCATGGCCGCAACTGCGTTCATCTCAGTTCGTCCCTCCGCCAACGGCTTGGGAGACCAGCCGCGTTGGTGAGCCAAAGGAGTGAAGTCAGGTTGCGTTCCCGAGCGTACTCGCTTTGAGAAGCCGAACAGGGTTTCGGAAACAGAGACGGTTTGCTCGATGAGTCCTGTCAGATTGAGGAGCGAAGCCCCCGCGCGCTCGTCGGAGCGCTCCGACTCGACCCAGCGTGACATTTCAACCCAGCCGTGCGGATCAACTCCCATGTCGTTCGTTCAGGTTTCAGCATAACCGGTCGGCAGCCTGCGTGCAGCCGGCGGAACGGTCCATTCGACAATGCGGAAAGGGCTGTCCCAAAGGTCGCGCAACGCTGAGCGCCGCCGCGCACACACCAGAGCAACTCGTCTGGCCGCGCCTCCAAAAGCCGTCTCACATCCTCGCAAAGTAACGCCTTTCCGAACGGTAACCCGATTCTGCGGCCGCGGCGCATCGCCGCCCGTGCGCTCCTCATCTGAACAGCCATGGAAAACAAACAACCACAGACAGTGCTGGTCACCGGCGCCTCCAGCGGCATCGGCCTGGCATTAACCAAGGCATTTCATGCCAATGGCTTCAACGTCGTCGCCAACTCACGGACCGTCGCCGCAGCCGGCACGCTTACCGCGGATGCGCGGCTCACGCTGGCAGGCGGCGATGTCGGCGACCCCGCCACGGGCCGGAACCTGGTGGACGTCGCGGTCGCGCGGTATGGCCGGTTGGACGTCCTCATCAACAACGCCGGCATCTTCGTGCCCAAGCCGTTCGACGAATACACCCTCGACGATTACCGCCGCGTCGTGGATACCAACTTGGGCGGCTTCTTCCACGTCACGCAGGCGGCTCTCCGCCAGATGCGAAAACAGGGGAAAGGGCAGATCTTGAGCATCTCGACGACGCTGGCGCAGCAGCCCGTCGCCGGTGTCAACGCCGGATTGTCCAGCTTGACGAAGGGCGGTCTGAACGCGGCCACCCGCGGCTTGGCTATCGAATACGCAAAGACCGGGATTCGCTTCAATACCATCGCGCCCGGCATCATCGACACGCCGATGCACAAGCCCGAACACCACGCGGCGCTAAAGCAGTTGCATCCCATCCAGCGCCTCGGCACGGTGGACGAGATCGTCGACGCCGCTCTTTTCCTGGTACGCTCGTCGTTTATCACCGGTGAGATCTTGCACGTCGACGGAGGGGCACATGCCGGAAAGTGGTGACAGACACGCGCTGCGGACTCGCTTGGGAATCGATCTCCCAATCGTCCAGGGTCCGTTCGGTGGCGGCTATTCGTCGGCGCGGCTGGCAGCCGCCGTTTCGAATGCCGGCGGGCTGGGATCGTTTGGCGTTCATGCCCTGAGTGCCGAGCAGATCCTGCACACCGCCACCGCCATCCGGGCTTTGACCGCGAAACCCTACGCGCTCAACCTATGGGTTTCCAATCGGGACTTCCAGGGCGATCAACCGCCCCTGCCGATGATGCAGCGCATGCATGAACGCTTG
>VFZO01000358.1 GCA_016871155.1 Acidobacteriota bacterium
GCCTATGAATTGCGCGTGCCGGACCAGTTTCGCGTCGATCGCTTTCTCGAAGAGTTTCACGCGCTCGAACAGGCGGGCGCTATTCCAAAGCTGATGGTGCTGCTGCTGCCCCAGGATCACACGTCCGGCACCAGCCCTGGCTTTCCCACGCCGCGAGCCATGGTGGCCGATAACGACCTCGCGCTCGGCCGCGTCGTCGAGGCGGTCTCGAAATCTGCCATCTGGCCAAAGACTGCCATTTTTGTCACCGAGGACGACGCGCAATCCGGAGTCGATCACGTCGACGGACATCGGACCATAGGCATGGTCATCAGCCCCTATACCCGCAAACGCGGCACTGACAGCACGTTCTACACAACCATTAACATGTACCGGACAATCGAGCAGCTTCTCCATCTGCCGCCGTCCAATCAGTTCGACCTTGCCGCCAGCCCGATGTTCAGCGTCTTCCAACCCAAGGCGGACAGTGCCCCCTTCTCAGCGCGCAAGAACAACATCCCTCTCGACGAAATGAATCCTCCACTCAAGGATCTGAAAGGCAAGGAAGCGGAACTGGCCCGTGCCTCACTGCAGATGGACTTCGACGAGCCTGACGTTGCGCCGGAAGATCGTCTCAATGAAGCCATTTGGCACTCCGTAAAAGGACCCAGGGTGCCCTATCCAAAAGCCCGGTAAGCCACTCGGAATCCCATTTGCCCTGCCCCAATTGTGGGTGTTCAAGCTCTTTGTAGCTTGGCGCCATTTGGCGCCGTGAACTGCTCGTCCACGATATCCCCGGTGTTGCGCGTCCCGGCCGGCTCGAAGACCAGCACGGCCGCCTCTTCATCCGCGCAGGTTCGGTGCTCCATGCCGCGGGGTACCACGCAGAATTCGCCAGCGCGTAATTCCACGGTGTGATCGCGGAACTCCACTCGCATCCCGCCGCGCCAGACCAGAAACATCTCGTCCTCGCGGTCGTGGTGATGCCAGGGAAACTCACCTTGAAACTTAACGAGCTTGACCTCTTGCCCGTTCAATTCGGCCACCACCTTTGGCCGCCAGTGTTCGGTGATCCGCGAAAACATTTCGTCGAGCGATTCTGCGATCATGCGCCCATTTTACCGGGATGGCAGAAGCTGACCTTCGCCTGCCGCTACAATATTCCCAGCATGAACGGCATAGTCGTCAGAAAAGCCTCGCCGGCCGACGCGGCCGGCATCGTCGCGGTCCTGGAAACGGTGGCGGCCGAGCGAATCTACTCCGCCATCGACACGGTTTGGACGGTCCAGCAGGAGGCGCGTTACCTTGCCTCGCTTTCGCCCAGAGAGGCCTTTCACGTCGCGGCCGGGCCGGACGGCCTCATCGCCGGCTTTCAAAGCCTGGATCTGTGGTCCTCGATTCTCCCGTCCATGTCGCATGTCGGCCAAGTAGGAACATTTCTTCTTCCCGATTGGCGCGGACGCGGCATCGGCCGTCTCCTCTGGCGCGATACTCTCGACTTTGCTAAGGACGCCGGATACCGCAAGCTCGCAATCCAGGTCCGCGCGTCCAACACAGTTGCCCAAGCCTTCTACAGCGCGCTCGGCTTCAAGGAATGCGGCCGGTTAACGCGCCAGGTCATCGTCGACGGTATCGAAGATGACGAGATCCTGATGGAGCTCTTCGTATAATCGCCAGTATCGGTTCTATGCGGCGCGCGCAACAGCCATGATCACGATTCACATGGTCGCAAGCCTCGACGGCTTTGTCGCGAAACATGACAGCAGCACTGGCTGGCTGGAGGTAAGCGACACATTCGATGCCGGCGACTCGCAAAGCCCGGAAGACATCGAGGCGTTCCTCAAGACCATCGACTGTTACGTTATGGGTTCACGCACCTACGAGACGGCGCTGGATTTCGAGGCCAAAGGATTCGGCTGGGCCTATGGCGCAACGCCGGTTATCGTACTCACACACCGCACGCTTCCGAATCGCCGGGGTACCGTCGAGTTCTTCTCCGGCGATCTCGAATGCCTGACCAGTCAACTGGCCGCGCGGTTCGGCAACATCTGGGTCGTCGGCGGTGCATCTCTCTCGGCGGACTTTCTTCGCCTCGGGCTGGCCGGCGAAGTCCGCTACTCGATCCTGCCCATCGCACTCGGCTCCGGCATCTCCTTCTTTCAAGGCCTCGACAAAGACATCGCCCTGCACCTGCTTGAGGTCAAGACCTACAAGACCGGCATGGTGACGCTACGGTATCAAACCCGGAAATAGCTGTCCCCGCCCCCGCACCATCGCGGTCCCGAACGCCCCAAACGCCCAAATCGTCATCAACAGACAGACTAGCGAGATCAGCCCCCACAATTTCTCCCGCGTGTCGTCGATCGGCTGCGGCAACCCAGCGAAGTACGCTACCGCGAACCCTCCCGCCATGCCGCCCGCGTGCGCCGCGTTGTCCACGCCCGTCATGTACGCGCCCATGATGAAACCGATACCGGCCATCGATAAACACTGGCCCTGCAGGTACCGCGCGTCCAGCGACCGGCTCACCACGCCGTAGCCCACCAGCGCGCCCACGAGTCCCATGATGCCCGCGCTGGCTCCCAGTGACGGCGCGCGAGGCATCCAGTAACAGCTCGCGAGAAAGCCCGTCACCGTCGAAATCGTAAAGATGGCGAATGCGCGCTTCCGGCCAAACACCTCTTCCACGATGTTCCCGGCGTTGATCATGCCGAGGATATTCAGCCCCGCGTGCAGGTAGTCCACATGGAGATACCCGGCCGTGATCAGCCTATGCCACTCTCCTTCGAGAATCGCCGGCAAGTATTTGGTACCCGCGAATATGCGGGTCTCGCCGCGGAAGAGCTTGATCGCGGCGAAAATTGCAAGCAGAAATATCGCAACGGACACGGTGCCGCGATTGCCGTCCGGCATCAGCCAGTCCTTCAGGTTCCACGGCCTGTCCGGCGGGGTAACGGGCATGTGCCCGCAACGATGGCAGCGCGGCGCCCGCGCACTCAACAAAGCGTGGCACTTGGCGCACAGTCGGCTTTGACTCACTCTTCTCAAGTCTAACGGACGCCTCTGCTAAAATGGTGCGTTCCATGGCCGAATCCGAACGCGAACTCCGGCAACAGATCTGCGAAATCGGCCGCTTGATGTATCAGAAGGGTTGGGTCGCCTCCAACGACGGCAACATTAGCATCAAGCTCGCCGCCGACCGCTTTCTTTGCACGCCCACGAACATCAGTAAAGGCATGATGTCTCCCGGCGATCTCATCATCGTCGACGCGAACGGCAACAAGGTCGAAGGCAGCCGCGAGCGCACCAGCGAGATCATGATGCACATGACCATTTACGCCGGCCGCCCCGATGTCGGCGCCGTCGTCCATGCGCACCCGCCCGTTTCAACCGGTTTCGCCGTGAGCGGCCGGCCGTTGAACCAGGCCATTCTCCCAGAGGTTGTGGTGACGCTCGGCTGCGTGCCGCTGGCCGATTACGGACTGCCCGGCACGCCCGCGCTGAGCGAGACCATCAAGCCTTTCATCCCCACGCACGACGCGATCCTGCTCGGCAACCACGGTGTGGTCTGCTCCGGTGGCACCGTGTGGCAGGGTTTCTTCCGGATGGAGACCGTCGAGCACGTCGCGCGCATTGCGCTGGTCGCCGAGTTGCTCGGCGGGCCGAAACTGCTCCCTCGCGGCGAGGTCGACAAACTCTTCGATGCCCGCGCGCGGTACGGCATCTCCTCCCACACCACCATGGCGGCAGGCTGCCCCATCACGGCGGAGGATGCGGACCAGTCCGAACAGATTACCGTTACGCGCGACGAACTTATCGCGCTGATTGAAGAAGCCGTTGCGGCGAGAACAGGACGATAATAAGCAAATGGGCGAAGCTCTAGGAATGGTGGAAACGCGTGGCTTGGTCGCCATGATCGAAGCCGCCGATGCGATGGTGAAGTCCGCGAACGTCTCGCTGGTTGGCTGGGAACGGATCGGCTCCGGCTACGTCACCGCTATCGTGCGCGGCGACGTCGCCGCCGTGAAGGCGGCCACCGATGCCGGCGCCGCGGCCGCCCGCCGCGTGGGCGAACTGGTCTCCGTGCATGTCATCCCGCGCCCGCATCCGGCGCTGGAAGATGTACTGCCCGCCGGGAAGAGTAACGGCAAATGATCCTCGCGCGAGTCGCCGGCAGCATCGTCGCCACGCGGAAGGACCCTCGTCTGGAGGGCAAGAAGCTTCTGATCGTCAAACCCATTCAACCCGATGGCTCCGACGATGAGAAGGCCGGCTACATCATCTCCATCGACGCGGTTGGCGCGGGATACCGCGAACAGGTCATCGTCGTGGCCGGTTCCAGCGCCCGGATGGCCGATGGCTGTAAGGATAAGCCGGTGGACTCGGCCATAATCGGCATCGTCGATTCCATCAGTCTGGACAAGGGAAAGTAATGTACCTTGGCCGTGTCACAGGTTGCGTGTGGGCTACGGTTAAGGATCCAGGCCTGGCCAATCACCGCCTTCTGCTCGTGCAGCCGCTGACGCCCGGACTGGAACCAAAAGGCAAGCCGCTGGTCTGCGCCGACGCGATGGGTGTGGGTGCCGGCGAACTCGTCTATTGGACGAAGGGAAAGGAAGCCAGCTTCCCGTTTCTGCCCGTCGAGGTTCCGGTGGAAACCACCATTGTTGGCATCGTCGACACCGTGAATTTCAGGCCATGCTCATAGCCCGCGTCATCGGCGATATCACCGCCACGCACAAGCACATGAGCCACGAGGGGCAGAAACTGCTGCTCGTGCAGCCGCTGGAACTCGACCGCAAGACTCCGCGCGGCGACGCCGTTATCGCCGTGGATGCCGTCGATGCCGGCCCCGATGAGATCGTCCTGCTCGTTACGGAAGGCTACAGCGCTATGACGAGCGTCGGCCGGCCCGATTCACCCATCGATCTGGCTGTCATCGGCGTTATTGACCGCGTAGATCTCGCCGGTTGAGCGCCGGCGGTAGGTGTTCCGGCCGCGTTTGAGCAGGAACCACGCGATTCCGCTGCCGCACAGCAAACGGAACAACGTCAGCCCGCCGTAGATCGCGTGCAGGTTCGCGAACCGTTCCCGCTCCTCTCCGAACAGTTCCAACGGGCGGAAATCGAGGATTCTTCCTTGACCCACCAGTTGCGGCGTGATCAGGAAGTTCGAGGCGCAAACCGCCACCAGCAAGATGCCGCTCAGTATCGTGGCGGCGCGGCTGTAGCCGTGCAAAAACAGCGAAAGGCCGATGAGGATAATCAGCGCCAGTTCGATCAGTCCGAACCGCTCGAACATCGCCCGGTTGATCTCCGAAGCGACGAATCGCGGGTACTGCCGCGCGCTGGTCTCCGGCATCGAGCCCAGCAGCTTTGCCATCTCCGCCGGCGGCTCGGTTACCGTGGAGTCCGCGACACGAAAGGAGAAACCGGCGTTGACCGCGACCACTAGAACCGTGGCAAACCAACAACCGAGCAGAAAACTAATCGCCCGTCGAATATGCATTGGGAATTTTCCATTATAGTGCCGCCGGTTCGCGTGATAGCGTAAACCTATGTCCGTGCTGATACTCGCCCTCGTGGCCGCCGCGCTTGCCCTTCATGGTCAGTCGCCCGTGCCGGCGCCCGCCAAACCTGTGTTCCGTGCGCGCCCCAATCCGTATCCCGACCGTCCGCCCGCCAACCCCGCCTCGCTCGAGCGAGGCAAGGCGATGTACGGCGTCAACTGTACGTTCTGTCACGGCGCCGACGCCCGCGGCGGCTCCGGCGGCCCCAACCTGCTTCGCTCCGAGCTTGTGCTTCAGGACAAAGCCGGCGAGCGTATCGGCCAGGTGATTCGCGAAGGCCGCGAAGGCATGCCGCGAATGAGTCTTACCGATCAGCAGATCGAGGACATCGCCAATTTCGTGCACAGCTTTAAGGTGAGCGGCTACGATCAGTCCCGCATGACGCCCCCGTCGATTCTGGTAGGCGACGCCAAGGCCGGTGAAGCGTACTTTGCCGCCACTTGCGCCTCTTGCCACTCGGTGACCGGAAACTTGCGGGGCATCGGCTCGCGAATCTCAGATCCCAAACTGTTGCAGCAGACCTGGCTGATGCCCGGCACGGGCGGAGGCCGCGGTTTTGGCGGCGGAGCGCCCGTCGTCCGCGTCTCACCCACCACCGTTACCGTCACGCTCGCGGGCGGTGCCAAGCACGAGGGGCGCCTGAACCGCATCGACGATTTCTTCGTT
>VFZO01000359.1 GCA_016871155.1 Acidobacteriota bacterium
GAGCCGCGAGGACCGGCAGCACCCGCTTCTGAAACGCAGTGGACGCATCCTCGGCGCGTGCGGCGGTGTGAATCACGAACAGCAGAATGGTCGGCAGCAGGAAGGATCGCATATTTGAATCTTGGGTAAGTGTGGTGAGTGCGGCAATTCTTAGAAGCGGCACGGCGTGAGCCGTCCGGTGTCACGTGGATCGAGCTGGGTCGCGCTGGCGAGCGCGGTGAGATCGGCGGAGAGGCTGACCGGTTCATCGGCGTGCAGCGCGGCCAGCGGCGCGGCCAGCGGCGCGATCAGCAGAGCGTTGAGGAGTGTGAGGACGGGTTTCATGTTCAAGGTGTTCCTCCTTTGCTGACGAGTTTGCGATTGGTCTTCACGCGGGCGGCGGCTTCGTCGTTCGCGGCGAGCACGCCATCTTCGCGGAAGGTGGTCATGAGGATCTCCTGATCGCGGGAGCGCATGAAGTCCCAAACCATGTAAAGGGTGCCGTCGGGTGTTTGCTGGATGTCGGGGTAGGAGCAGCCGACGCGTTCGTCGAGGACGAGGCCGCCGGTCCAGGTTTTGCCGTAGTCTTTGGAGAGGAAGGCCGTGAGTTCGCGGCGCTGTTTGGGTTTGCCGGCTGACAGCGGGTCTTCGTCGATGCGGAGGTGCTTCACGAGCAGCAGATTTCCCGATTGCAGCCTGCCGATGAAGAAGCGTGAGGAGGTGTGCTGGATGGCGGGGACCTTCAGCGGGCTCCACGTCGTGCCGCCATCGTTGGAGACGCTTTCGCCGATGCCCTTCATGTTCTGCGGTCGCCGGGCGTAGGTGGGGAAGAGCCAGTCGCCGTTGGTGAGCCCGGTGGGGCGATTGAGCAGCGGTCCCTCGAAGACAGGACGCGGCGACGACCACGCGGGGCTTTCCTGATCGCCGTCTTCCGCCTTGATGGCCCAGGCGTGCTTGTGCAGGGGAAATGGCAGCGTGAAGAACACCCACAGTTTCCCGTCGGGATCGATCCACGGATGCGGGTCGTAGGCTTTAAGCGGCCCCGCACCATCGGGATCAATCGCGAGCACTTCCTTCCACGTCTTCCCGCCATCACCGCTCGTGCTGACGACGACGTAAGCGTGCGGGCAGCGCTCGATGATCTCGCCGGGTGTCGTGCCGGAGAACCAGGCCGCCCAAAGTCGTCCACCGCGCGAAACAGCGAGGCTCGGCACGCCCGAGCAGGTGCGTTTGGCGCGGGCATAATCCTCGGTGCTGTTCGGATTCGGAATCAGCCGTGGCGGGACCGTCTTCTCGGGACGCGGCGCCTTGCCGTTGTCGGGGTCCACGCCTGCGGACTGGTCGGGGTTCGGCTTGGCGGGTTTGTCGGCGGCTTGCAGCGCGACCAGCGGCACGAGCAGCAGGGCGGCGAGAAGTGTGAGGACGGGTTTCATCGTACTTCCGGTCGTTTGGCAAGCTGACATCACGAGATCGAGAGTGCTTCCGTGCTGTCCGCGAACGATTTCACTGGGACGCCGGCGGTTTGCAGCATCGCTACGTACAGGTTGGCGAGCGGCGCCTTTTTGTAGTCGATGTGCTCGCCGAGCTTGAACTTTCCGCCGCCGTGGCCGGCAATGAGGTTCGGCAGGTCGGTCGATTCGTGCCAGGTGCCCATGCCGCCGCCGAAATGGACCAGGGAATTGTCGAGCAGCGTGGAGCCGTCGGCTTCCCGAACGGCCTTCATTTTCTCGATCAGATAAGCCACATGCCCCATCCGCAGCCCGTCGATCCTGGCCATGCTGGTCTGTCCCCGGGCTTCCGTGATGGCGTGCGTGTAGCCGTGGTAGGCATCGTTCAAATTCTCTTCCTTGTACACATCACCCATGTGGCCGAGGATGGCGGTGGCAACACGGGTTTGATCCGTCTGCAAGGCGAGGACGAGCACATCCAGGAGCAGCCGCACCCGTGGTCCGAAATTGCCCGCCGCGGCTTGTGGGTTGCCGAGGTCGAGCGTTTGGCCGACACCTTTGACCTCGTACTGCTTCGCCTCTTGAGGCACCGCCGGCAGCGGCACAGAGTCCCATTGGTGGGCCTTGGCGATGCGCACTTCGATCTCGCGCAGTTGCGTGAGATACTCGTCGAGCCGTTGGCGATCCCCGACCCCGAGCGACTGACCCAGAGATTTGGTTTCCGCAATCACGGCATCCAGGACGCTCTGTTTCTGACGTAACCGCAGTTCAGCCTGGCTGCGTTCGGCCTCAGTGGGGCCGGTGAAAAGGCGTCGAAAGACATCGGCCGGATTCCAGTCGGCGGGAATCGGTGAGCCGGTGTCGGTGTAATTGATCGTCATGTTGCGATCGTGTGTCAGCGCCAGTGAAGAGATGCGTGTGTGCTGCCCGAGATGGCGAGCCGCCACTTGATCGACCGACACACCATTGCGGCTGGTGACACCCGGCACCCGGAACAGATCCACGCCCGTCAGGTGACACATGGGATCCTGCCCATGCCGAACGACGGTGCCACGGGTGAAGGCTCCCTGGTGCAGCAGTCCGCTGAGAATGCTGATGTCGTTCTTGAAGGGGATGAGCGGTTCGAGGATGGAGAGCGGTTTGATCTCCGGGGCGATCTTGAAACTCATCGCCTTGGCGGTCGCAGAAATCTCTTTCGTTTCGTTCCAGTCCTTTCCCGTTACGGCAGGCCTGTAAGCGGGCATGAACATGCCGCTGCCGGCGTAGAGCCAAACGATTCGCACGGGAGGCTTGGCGGCCTCCCCCATCGCCCGCTGAGGAATCATGGCTTCCAGCAAGGGGAGCGAGATAAACGAGCCAAGCCCGCGAAGCGCCTGACGGCGGTTGATTCGAATTGTCATGATTGAGACTCCTAGTCAGAGGTTATCAGTGTGACTGAAAGGTGGGGTTCTCGATCAGAGCGAGTACCAAGGTTCGGAAGCGGAAATCATCTTTCTCGGCGATGGCCCGAATGCGGGTCAGTTCCGGCTCGTCGGTGATCACATGGCGTCTGCCCAGGGCATAGGTCAGCAGCTTCTCGCTGAAGCCGCGGGCAAACTTCCCCTTGTTCGCCCGCAGGTACTTCTTCAGGTCGGCGGGGCCTTGGCCCTCGAAGTCGCCCATGCGAAAGCTCACGTCGATCGCAAAGCTCGGCAGCGGGTCGTATTGGTCTTTCAGCCCGAGCTTTGCGCGAACGGCGGCCCGATTCGTCAAGGGATTCGACGGGTCGATGTGCGGCCACTCGCGGTCGCGCCATTCGCCGATGACGTCATAGTTTTCCAGAGCGAGCCCAAACGGATCGATGCGTGCATGGCAACCGGCGCAATTGGCGGCGTTGCGATGCAGTTTGAGCTTTTCCGAAGCGGTCGTGCCTCCGGTCGTGTCGGGCAATACGCCGTTGACATTGGGTGGCGGCGGCGGCGGCGTGCGGTTGAACAATTTCTCCAGAACCCAAACGCCCCGTTTCACAGGCGAGGTACGCGTATTCTCGCTGGTCATCGCCAGAAACGCGGCCGTCGTAACGAGGCCGCCCCGACGACCGTCCGGCAGTTTCACTTTGCGGAAGTCGCCGCCGGAAACGGGCGCAAGCCCCTCTTTGTTCTTCGGATTCGCCGGCCACAGCGACGGCAAGTGATAGTGGTCCGCGAGCCGATCGTTCATGTAGGTGTAGTCGGCATCCAGCAGGTCGTACAACGAACCGTTCTCGGCCAACAGCGCCCGCATGATGGCGAGGGGCTCACCGGCCATTTCTTGACGCAGAATCCCCTGATTATCAAACCGCGGGTACAGTTCCGGTTCTGGCATGATGCTGGTCAATCGGTCCAAATCGAGCCATTCTCGGGTGAAGCGATCCACAAACGCCCGGGACTTCGGATCGGCGAGCATACGCTTCGCCTGTGCCGCAAGTGCGGGGCGCAATTTGCCTTCGTTCGCCACTCGTGTCAGTTCCTCGTCGGGCGGAGCTGACCACAGAAAATACGACAGCCGAACCGCCAGTTCGTGATCGGTCAACTTTCGGCCTACCGGTCCCGGCTCGACCAGGAACAGAAAGTGCGGCGATACGAGCGCCCGCTGCACAGCCAATCGCAGAGCTTCGAGGAACTGCTTGTCTGCGGGCAAGGACTTCACCTCGGCTTCCGCACTCTCGACGAAGGTGGCGAATTCGAGCAACTCTTCGTTCCTGGCCGGCCGACGAAACAGTTTCGGCAGAAGCCAGGCCGCGACCGACTTCGCATCCTTCCTGGCGATCGCCTCGGCGTTTTCACGCTGGAATCGCGAGCGCGGCCAACCGTGCGGAAACAAGGGGCCTTCGATCTCCAGCCGTGCCTTTACGAAGTACGGCCACGGGTATGGGAGGTCTGGGTTCTTCTTAAGCTCTTCTCCATAGAAATTAAGCAAGTAGTGTCCTATGCCGGCACTCAGTTGACCGTCAAATTTGTCGCGCAACTCATCCGGCCACAACCGATCTCTGGCCCGCAGGTTGTTGTTGTCCGGAAATCCATTCACCCAGCGGAAATCGAAGTTCACATCACCATCTGCGAGGTGAGTGAACGTGAACTCCTGATTCAAGGTCTTGCCGTCGCGAATCGGGGCGTCGGCCTGGAACACCAGCCGCGAGTTGACGCGGTATTGAAAGTTCGGGATGTATCCGGGGCGTGCATCGAAGCGTTGGGCGTCGGCCGTCATCCGTGCGCGATAGACACCAGCCGACCCGGAGAATGGGACGAAGAGATGATCGCCGACCCATTTTCCCTTGTGGACCGCACCGCCCGGGTCGTGGCCACGAAACACGGTCGCCCAGTCTTTGCTGTCGAGCGAAAAAGTACGAGTCTTGGTTTCCGGCTTGGCCGCGTCCGAGAGCGCGAGTTGTGCGATCCGCTGGCCCGCACTCAGATATTGATCGATCAGCACCGCCGAGAGGTGTAACCCTTCGCCGACATTGGTAAAGCCATCGACCTTGTCGTCCGGTGGAAAATCGTCGGCGGGTCGAAAGTCGGGCAGGCCAAAGATCTCTTGAATCGTGCGATTGTACTCGTCGCGATTGAGTCGGCGGATCGACCGGGGCTGACTGGCGGCTGCGATGGCTTCGTGGGTGTGCAGTTGACCGCGAATCCAATCCTCGGCTGTGCGGTATTCGTTCTCGGTCGGCCGAATCTCTGCTTTCTTCGGCGGCATGTCGCGCGAGACGATTCTTTCGAGAGCGGCATGCCACGCCGCCGGATTCGCGGAGACGTTCTTGCTCTTGAGCAGATCTTCGAGATCGAAGCCTCCTTCTGCCTCCTTCGAATTGTGGCAAGCCAGACAGTTCGCTTTCGCAAATGGAGCAAACGACGTAGGAGCATCCAACGACGGCAGCCTGGCTTGCGCTAGAGCCACACCGTGCGTAGTTAGCAGCATCAGAAGACAAACAGCTTGGTTCATGATTTTCATAGATAACAATTGGAATTCGGGATCTCGTCACCGAGTCGAAATGTGAGGACAGACGCGCCGGTCCAAACATTGACAAACCGTCGTTGACACGTCGACAACAGCCCCGCTTCGAGATTCGTTTTGCCTTCGCGAATCTCGAGCCACCCCGCGCCATCGGGATCAACCGCGAGCACTTCCTTCCACGTCTTGCCGCCGTCGCCGCTCGTGCTGTCGACGACGTAGGCGTGCGGGCAGCGCTCGATGATCTCGCCCGGTGTCGTGCCGGAGAACCAAGCCGCCCAAAGTCGTCCACCGCGCGAAACAGCGAGGCTCGGCACGCCGGAGCAGGTGCGTTTCGCACGGGCATAATCCTCGGTGCTGTTCGGATTCGGAATCAGTCGCGGCGGGACCGTCTTTTCAGGTCGCGGCGCCGTGCCGTCGTCGGGATCAACGCCTGCGGACTGGCCGGGGTTCGGCTTGGCGGGTTTGTCAGCAGCCTGTAGCCCGGCCAGCGGCGCGAGAAGGAGGGCGGTGAGGAGCTGACAAAAAAACTGGGGACAGAAAAATGGGCTTCGGGTCTTCATCTTTTTGTCATTCATGTTTTTGCCCCTGAAAGTCAGGGTGGGTTTCATGGGTGATTACTTTACGGCTGCTTCGATTGCTTTTGCCACGGTCTCTCCGAGGAAATCATAGCCTTTCGCGTTGAAGTGGACGTCGTTGGGATTTTGCATCTCGGCCAGATGAGGCGTGATGGCGGCGAAGAGGTCATCCGTGGCGATGCCGTGCTTCTTCATCAGCACGGCGGCCGCCTGATTGCGCTCGAC
>VFZO01000360.1 GCA_016871155.1 Acidobacteriota bacterium
GGAGATCCAGGCGATCATGGCTGTCGCGCCGGCCAGGACCGCGGACGACTTTCCAACGCTCCAGGGCTGCGCCTCCCCGCCGTGCGCTTCGCCGGCTTCGCCGCCGAACAACTGTTTGTGGGTGACGAGTGAAAAGACCAGACTCAGGACGTAGACCAGCAGAAGGATGCCGGAGATCTCCAAACTCAGGCCGCCCTCCACACTCGCGCCAGCAGGACCGGCCAGATAATGAAATGCCGCCGGCAGTATGAGCGAGAACGCGGCCAGCATTAGCATGGTGGCCTGATTCTGGGCGATCATCCGGTTGTAGGTCTGCGTCTTGAACTTCAAGCCGCCCGCTAGCATCGACAGACCGGCGACGAGCAGCACATTTCCGATGATCGAGCCGGTGAGCGACGCCTTAACGACCTCATGCAGGCCGCTTCGCAGCGCCGCGAGGGCGATAATCAACTCGGCGGCGTTGCCAAAGGTGGCGTTGAGGAGTCCACCGATGGTCTCCCCTGTGTGATGCGCAAGGTTTTCGGTTCCCTTCCCCATCCAGCCGGCAAGCGGGAGGATGGCGAGGCACGCGCAGATGAATGTCGCCGTATGCTCATCCTTCCTCGCATAGTGAAGCCATGCGGAGATGGGAATAAACACGAGGAACCAGTTCAGCGAAGGTTTCAAAATCGCAGGCATTCAATAAAGACTCAACCGGCTGAAGCCGCCTTCTTTTTTTTCGAGGCGGATTTGCGCTTCTTTCCAGGGACAATCGGCTCGGTGCGCTCTCCCCAGCGGCCCAGTTGGTATACCCGCTCATAGCCCGCGTCCAGATTTGAAATTGTCACTTTCACGCCACCGCTTGGACCGCATTGGTACTCTTCCCGAACACTCTGATTCTGCCAAGTGTGATAGACGGGCAACGTCTCGAGCGAATGCAGAGTGTTGAGCGAGGGATCGAACGGAAAATGAATCTCGTCCCAGACGGTGATGTCTCCGGCCGGCTGGCCATCGGCCGACAGTTGGCTGCACTCCAGATATCGAAAGTGGCCAATGTTGTGAACGGCGACGTAGTCGCGCGTTTGGCGGAGAGGCGGTTCGCCGGTAGCGGGCAGGGCGGCACCCTTGGCAAATAGGGGATCGAAGCGCATGCGGCTGCCGCCTTCGGCCTCGCGCCACACGCCAAAGTACCTGGTGAACTGGTCGCGCAGGACGTAGCCAGCCGCCTCGCCGGCTTGAATTGCGAGACCGATCGCGGTTGCCGCCCTGGTATATGGCGACCGCTTCACCTTTGCCCTGTAGCGTTCGCGGAGCATGCGGCCAACGAGCGGCAACTCGCTGCCGCCACCCGTCACGTAGATCGCTTCTAAACCTAGCGCTCGCTCCGCGAGATCGTCGACGGCGTGAAAAGTCTCATGGATGAGCGCCTCGGCCCGGTAGTAGTATTCCGCGACTGGAATCGGAACCTGCGGGAAACCGGCTCGCACACACTCCAGATCCATGGCTATGCGGCGAGAGTTTGGGTTGAGCGATTCCTTCTTGCGCCGGGCTTCCTCCACAAGACGAAACCACTCGGCCTGTGTCAACGATTCGCTGTCGATGCCGGCCGCATAAAGAGCGGCCTCCGCCAGCAGATGATCGAAGTCGTCGCCGCCCAATGCGGGAAGTCCCTCGCTAGCTATGACGGCATGGGACTTCCGGTCGAGTTCAACGAGCGTAGCATCGAACGTTCCGCCACCTAAGTCGTAGACAAGGATCTCATCCTTCTTCGTAGCGCGGTCGCGATGCGTGTGGCCGTATTCGATAGACGCCGCGGAGGGCTCGTTCAGAAGGCCGATAACATCGAAGCCAGCCTGGCGAAACGCTTCGACCGTCAGAAACCGCTGGTTCGAATTGGCGCTGGCAGGCACTCCGAGCATGACCTCCAAAGCTTCACCGCCCGGAATTTCCAGATTGGAGTGATCGCGCAATGCATTCATTAGCGACGCGGCCAATTCACTCAGTACGGTGGCGAGTGGAGCTGTGTGACCGGCGATCTCGACCGGAGTCATCGGACCGGCGCCGGGCAAAAATCGCTTGATGCCGCGGACGACCGTCGCATCGGCTTCGTTCTGGGCGCGCCAAGCATCCCAGCCGTAAAGCCGCTGATGGCCCCGTACGCCCACAAGCGGTGGAAACCAGTCGCATGCATCGCCATCGGGCCCCTCAAAAGTCACGACCGGGTAGTTGCCGCGATCGCACGCGGCCACCACAATTCGCGTCGTACCGAAGTCGACACCGAGTCTCATACTTTCAGGATAGCGTCTACCGCCTCCCGAAGAACCAACCAGCCAACAGACCAACCAGCACCCCGCCGCCGCCCACGTACATGAGCATCCGCTTTGCCTCATCGAGAAGGACGTTGTTGAAGACGTTCGACGAGAGGTGAAGCGCTATGACTTTCCACTCTCCATCGACCTTCGCCACGGTAGTCGTCCATTTCGAACTGAGCTTGAAAGGCCCGCGAATCACCGGGAAGTACTCGTCCTCCATCGTTCCGTTGGCGACGGCGACGTCTCCATTGCCAAGAAACCGGGCGTGGCCGTCCAAAGCGGCTTTTGTCGTGTAGCGGGTGATGATGCGATCCTTGCCTTTCACCATGCGGTCATAGTACGCGAGGATCTCAGCAGGTCCGTGCGAGACCTCACCGTTTGCCCAGACGACGGTGGCGTTCGGATCCATCTGCTTGACCATTCGATCCAGACTTTGTTCATTGATACTGGTCTCGACTTCGCTCAGAATTTTCAAGAGCAGCTTCCGGTCTTCGGCATGCGGGTCCGCCATCAGTCCTCCAGACAATGCGATCAATAGTGGTAACAGAAAACGCATGGTCCATGCTAACCGGAAATTCCGCTGCATGGATTTGACTTTTTCGCGACAAGTACTTTTACTTGACAATCCCGCACTTTTTCCGGCGCCGGGGAGGTTTGCGGTTTTGGACACTTTGCGATGACAAACTGGCCCGGTGGCCTTACTCTGTAAAAATGTCACGTTTTCAAAATCGGACCGCCATCGTTACAGGCGGTGCATCCGGGATCGGTCTTGCGATCTCCAGGGGATTGGCCAACGAAGGCGCGTTCGTCGAAATTCTCGACCGTAACCCGGAGGCCATGGCCGCCGCCGTACGCAACATTCCGAACTCCACGGCGCACGATTGCGATGTTACCGATCCGGCCGCCGTGGACAGCGTGATCGCCTCGATTCACGAACGGCGCGGACGCATCCACATTCTGATTAACAACGCCGGCATCGCGCATGTTGGCAACGCACTCACCACAACGGCAGAAGATTTTGACCGGGTCCAGAAAGTGAACGTGTATGGCCCGGCCAACTGCCTGCGCTCCGCTCTGAAGTTCATGACGGCCAGCGGCGGGGGCTCCATTGTCAATCTGGCATCGTGCGTCAGCGTCATGGCGATCAACGATCGATTCGCGTATTCGACTTCAAAGGGCGCCGTATTGGCGATGACCTACGCCGTGGCAAAAGACTTCCTGGACAAGGGCATCCGCTGCAACGCTCTGCTGCCCGGCCGCGTGCACACGCCGTTTGTCGACGGCTTTATCGCAAAGAACTACCCAGGACGCGAGGCCGAAATGTTCGATAAGCTGTCCAAAGCCCAACCGATCGGGCGAATGGCGCAACCGGAGGAGATCGCACACGCGGCCCTGTTCCTCTGCTCGGACGAAGCTTCGTTCATCACCGGCACGGCGCTCCCTGTCGACGGCGGCACACTGACAATTCGATAAAACATCATGAAACTCATCCGTTTTGGAAACCCCAATCAAGAAAAGCCCGGCCTCCTACTTACGGACGGCCGGCGAATCGACGTCTCCGGCTTCGGATCCGACTACGACGAAGCCTTTTTCGGAGGCGACGGCCTGGAACGACTGAAGGCGTGGGCGGCCGCTAACGCGACAACGGCGCCCACTGTCGATGCCAGTGTCCGCCTCGGCCCCTGCATTGCGCGGCCGTCCAAGATTGTCTGCATCGGCCTGAACTACGCGGATCATGCCAAGGAGTCCGGCATGGACATCCCTAAGGAGCCGATCCTCTTTTTCAAGGCCACATCATCGCTCGTGGGCCCGAACGACAACGTTGTGATCCCGCGAGGATCGGAAAAAACAGACTGGGAGGTGGAACTCGCGGTCATCATCGGCAAGAAGGCGAGCTACGTGAGCGAGGCTAGCGCGCTGAGCCATGTTGCCGGCTATGCGCTCCACAATGACTATTCGGAGAGGGCCTTCCAACTGGAGCGCGGTGGACAGTGGGTAAAGGGCAAGAGCTGCGATACGTTCGCGCCGCTTGGACCGTACCTTGCAACGCCGGACGAAATCGGCGACCCGCACAAGCTGAATCTGTGGCTGAAGGTGAACGGCATCACGCGCCAGAACAGTTCCACGGCGCAGTTGATTTTCAATGTTCCGCAGTTGATCAGCTATGTGAGCAGTTTCATGTCACTGCTACCAGGCGACGTGATCTCGACGGGCACGCCTCCGGGTGTTGGTCTTGGTTTCAAGCCGCCTATCTTCATGAAGCCCGGAGACGTGGTGGAACTGGGTATAGAAGGATTGGGCGAATCCCGGCAGGTAGCCGTGGCCTGGTCGTAAGGCAGGAATGCTTACCGCCCGCCAGCGCTACGCCGTGCTTGTAGCGTCGTTCCTTGGCATTCTCTTCGACGGTTTCGAACTCGGGTTGATGCCCGTGGCTTCGTTGTCGGTTTCGAAGGGATTGCTGGCGAGCGATTTCACGGCGGCGCTGGGCGGGGAGTGGTTCGCGCGCTTTACCGCCGCGCTGATGCTGGGAGCAGCGGTGGGAGGCATCCTCCTGGGAAATCTCGGCGATCAAATTGGCAGAACCCGGGCAATGGGGTGGAGTATTCTTTTCTACTCCCTCTTCGCCACGATGGGCGCATTCGTTACCACGCAGGAACAGATGCTGGTACTGCGGTTTTTCGTCGGGCTGGGAGTCGGGGGTATGTGGCCGAACGGAATGGCACTGGTGTCCGAATGCTGGCCGGAGGCTTCGAAGCCCTTGGTTTCGGGCGTCATGGGAGCGGGGTTGAACATGGGCATTCTGTTGCTCTCCCAGGTGGCGCGTATGAATCCGATCACGCCGGATAATTGGCAGTGGCTGTTTCAAATCTCCGGCCTTCCGGCCGTACTTGGTTTGATCGTTCTGTTCGCCCTTCCCGAATCACCCAAATGGCTCGCCTCTCGGAACGAGACGAAAGCGCCCGTTCCACCGCTGGCCGAACTCTTCCAGCCCGAATTGCTCCGCACGACCTTGAGCGGCATTCTGCTCAGTTCGATTCCGCTGGTTGGCGCGTGGGCGGCGAGCAAATGGATGATCCCGTGGGCCGACAAAGTCGTGGGTACGGCAGACGCGACCTACAAAGCCGCCACGCAGGGCTGGTGGGCAGTTGGCGCGACGTTCGGTAGTTTTTTTGGCGCGCAGCTAGCGGCTTGGCTGGGCCGCCGCCGCAGCTACCTGTCCATTTCGATCGGCGCAACGGCATTGACTGCCGGCCTGTTTCAGTTCACTGCCCCTCTGCAGCCCGGATTCCATGCAGTGGTGTTTGCCCAGGGATTCGTATCGACGCTGTTCTTCGGCTGGCTAGCGCTTTACCTGCCAGAGATTTTCCCGACGCGCGTTCGCGCTTCGGGCGCCGGATTGGCCTATAACTTCGGCCGGTTCGCGACAGCGATCGGAGTACTGGCCGCAGGCCTGCTCTTTGCCGCCTTGGGCGGCGACTACCCCAGGGTGGGGTCGATTTGCGCCATGATCTATGCACTTGGCGTTTTCGCCAGTCTACTGATCCGGGAGCCCGCATGACAAGACGAACCTTTCTGGCATCCGCCGCCGCGGGCGGCGTGCCGCCAAAGCCGAATATTGTGATTTTCCTGGCGGACGATCATGGATGGAATATCGCGGGCTGTTACGGCAACCGGGTAGTGAAGACACCGAATCTGGACCGCTTCGCGACGGAAGGCCTGCGATTCACCGCGATGTTTGCCGGCTCGCCTACGTGCAGTCCCTCGCGCGCGATTCTCTATACGGGCCTGCACTCCGCCAGGAATGGGCTTATGGGGAATCACTCCGGCTGCCGCGCCGGAGTGAAGTCGATCGCTCACTACT
>VFZO01000361.1 GCA_016871155.1 Acidobacteriota bacterium
CGGCGGTCAATCCGTTGGCGAGAAGGAAGTTTCGGCGGGTCATCGTACCTGGAAGGCACCATGGTACGTCAGAATGGAAGAAGACGGTTGATGAGAATAGGCTGGCCATCCCTGCTGCGGCGCGCCGGACGTTGGATGAACGTCCGCATCTGGCGTCCATTTTTCCGCACCTGGGTCCTGGCGATCATTGGGGTTTTTCCGCTCACGCGCATGGGCGTGGCGTTCCTGTTGGTGTTCGGGATCGCCGCGTGGAGCTATGGCGTGCTGGTTCGGGACCTTGTGCTGCTCGTCACGGGCCTGGGCGGCGCGCTAGTGCTGAGCGTTTTGCTGATCACGACAATTCTAACGGCGCTGTTTGTGTGGCCGCGCTCGCGCCGAGCGGCGACTCCGGGTGAACTGGATCTCGACACCGGCATACCGCAGCCCACCGGATTCCGGCTGCGGGCGCCGCGCGGTATCCCGTTCTCCGTCGTCGAATGGAAATGGGTGGACGATGGCGGCGGCGAGACAGCGGCACGCGTGGAACTGGAGCGGCAGCAGGGGGAACTGGTTGAACTCGCGTCGCCGGCGCGGCGTTGCATCGTCACCCGGATCGTCCGGCGCTTCGTAGTGCGCGATCTGTTTGGCTTGACCGAAATCGCCTGGCGCAAGCGCGAGAGCGTAATGCTGCGCGTTATGCCGTATCGAGGAATGCTGTCGCAGATGCCTCCGCCGCCCGGGTTGGCGGAGGGCGACGACATTTCCGATCCGTACGCCGAACCCAAGGGCGACCGCGTCGAAATGCGGCAGTACGCCCCGGGCGACCCGCTCCGTATGGTCCTTTGGAAGGTCTACGCGCGCGGCGGCAAGATGATGGTTCGCACGCCGGAGCGGTCGGTCGCCGACCGGAAACGCGGCTGCGCGTACCTGGTCACCAGCGAGCACGACGACGCCACGGCGGCCATTGCCCGCGTCGCCATTGAGCGTGGCATGTTGGGCGAAGACTGGTGTTTTGCCGCCGACGGCGTGGACCGGGAGGCCAAGGAAGACCGGGAGGCGGCGTTTGAGATTATCGCCCGCAGCGGCGAAGCGAAGCCTGAGGACCAGGCGGTCCGCCTCGGCGCGTTCCTGACCAAGTGCGAAAACGACGGCTACCAGTTCTGCCTGCTTTGCATTCCGCACGACAAGACGGCGTGGCAGGCCGTGATCGATCAGCAACTTGCCACTGCAGCCATGCGCGTGCAGGTGCTTACGGCGGCGTCCGAGCTTGCAGCCGACTCCGATCCCGGCGCGCCGTGGACGGAGAAGGTCTCGAAATGGATGCTCAAGCCCGTGGATAAGGACCGCGTGTCGCTCGGGGAACTCCGGCGGCGCGGCACAGGTCTAAGTCGATTGGCTACCGATATCATGGCCGCGGAGCGGAGTACCGGCCGGGCCATCAACGGTATCCTGGGGGAGAGAGGTTAGCCGCTTGGGCCAGCAACGTTCCATTCTCTGGAAGCTCCCAGGGGTCATCGTCTGGATGGCTGCGCTGGGAGTGTTGGCGTTCAACTTCACCTCGCCGGTTGGTTTGGTGGCGGCGCTTTTGGGCGTGGTTGGCGCGTTCTTCGCGGCCGATTCCATCGGCGTTCTGCCTGTACGCCTGCCCCGGTTGTGGCTTGCCGCCGCCAGCCTGCTGGGCGTGCTCACCGGCGTCAACTATTTGCTCCGGTTGAGCCCCGGCTTGGCGAAAACCATCGGCAGCGCGGCCGTTTATACGGCCACCGAAACCGCTTTCTGGATGCTCGGGACGATTTTGTTGCTGGCGCCGCTGCTGGTGAGCGCGTCGCGCTACGCGTCGTTCCTATCGATCGAAGCAGCGCTGCTGATCGGCGTGTTGGCCTCTGCATTCGCTGCGCATCGCGAGGGCTCCGTGCACCGCCCCTACTTCGTTACGGACTGGCTTTTGGAGCGTAATTTCGATCCCTTGCCGTTCTTCCTGGCCACGGGAGCAGTGCTGGGCGCGTTGCTTGTCGTCTGGCTGGTTAGCCGCCGGTCCGCCAAACGGTCGATGCTCGACCCGTTACTGCTGATTGGCCTTATCGTCGCATTGTTCCTGTTTCTCCCGGACGGCAAGATCCGGCAGTTGAACGCCTGGGCCGCCTCGGGAAACGAGAAAGACAAGAAGGAGAAACAGGACCAGGGTGGCGGGGGCGGCGGCTCGCAACAGAAGAAAGAGCAGCAGAAGCAGCAGGACGGGCAGCGCCACAACGATCCCGACCCCTCCAACGGCAGCGGAGGCAAGAGTTTCCCGGTGGCGGTTGTCAACCTGCACGACGACTACAACCCCCCATACGGGACCTTTTATTTTCGCCAGGACGCGCTTTCCACCTGGAACGGAAAGCGGCTGGTGCGCGACGCCTCCGGCAAACTCGATACGGATATCGGTGTTCCCTTCCCGGCCGAACCCGTCGACGTTCCCATGCGCGACCGCGCCGACACCGCCGTGCAGGGCGGCAAGCGCCGGCTAGCGCACCGGATGAAGACCACTGTGGCGCTGATGACGCCGCACTCAAAACCGTTCGGGCTGGTGGATGCCGCGCGCTTTGAGCCGTCGAACAACCCCGATCCCAAACGATTCGAGAGGGCGTATAGGGTGGAGTCGATCGTGCTGGATACCGACTTCAACGACCTGCTGGAGCGCCAGACCGGCAGCGAAAAGTGGTCCACCGAAGTCTGGCAGCACTATACGAAAGTGCCGGAGGATCCCCGCTACAAACAGATCGCCGAACAGGCGCGGGCTGGCATCTCGGCGCATCTGCGGAACATCCCGCTGGCGCAGGCGTTGGCCATCAAGTACTGGCTCGACCGGAACACCACGTACAACCTGAACGTCCCGCGCGCCGACGAAGACGCCGACCCTGTGGCCGGGTTCCTCTTCGGAGACCGGAACGGCTATTGCGTCCATCTCGCCCACTCCGCCGCCTATCTATGGCGCACCATGGGAATTCCGGCGCGAGTGAGTGTCGGATATGCTGTCGATGCGCGCCAGCGCGGCAACGGTTCCGCCGTGCTGATCCGGAATGGAGATGCCCATGCGTGGCCGGAGGTGTATGTCCGGGGGCTGGGTTGGGTGGCGCTGGACATCACACCCGAAAAGGTAGCCACGCCTCCCCAGCAGGACAAGCCCGACCCCGAGCTGCAAAAAATGCTCGGCGAGATGGCCAGGCAAACGCCGGCCTCTCCCAAGGAGGAGAGTCCCCCGCCCGGCGACGGCGACGTCCGCAAAGCGTTTCTGGAAACGCTGTGGGCTGTGGCGAAGCTGCTGGCGCCCATCGCGGCGATGACCGTCCTGGCCCTGTACATCATGAAGGTGTGGCGCCGCATGGAGCCGCGCTTCTGCCCGGAGGACCGGCTCCCGATTTCCGCTTATCGCGCCGCGCTCGACCGGCTCTCGGAACTTGGACTGGCCCGTGATTTCGGCAAGTCGCGCGAAGAGTTCGCGCTGGCGGTTGCTGGCCCCGAGTTCGCCGAACTCACGCAGATTCATATGCGCCACGCAATGGGCGCCGGCATTCCGCCAAAGCCTCGCGAAAACTATCTGCACTTGATTCGTGCCGCCGGCCGCCGCGCCGCGCAGGCCAAACCCTGGTGGCGCCGCGCCGCCGGTTGGCTCCACCCTCTGTCCTGGTGGCGAGTCAGTTAGCTCGAAGGAGATTCATGGCCTCTTACCCCCAAACACCGGTCGAACCCCAACCGCAAGTCCACCCCCTGGTTGCGCCGTTTGAGACCGCGCAGATCCTGCGCCGGCGCCTGCGCGCCGCCATCAAAGGCCGCGACGAGGTGATCGACCTCATCATTGTCGCCTTATTGGCCGACGGGCACGTATTGCTTGAAGACTATCCCGGCTCCGGCAAGACCACGCTGGCCAAGGCGCTCGGCGAATCCGTCACCGACGCCGAGGGCCAGCATATCGCGCCCTTCCGCCGGGTGCAGTTCACACCGGATCTCCTGCCGAGCGACGTTAGCGGCGTCTCGGTATTCGACGCACCGAGCGGGCGCTTCGAGTTCCGTCCCGGTCCAATTTTTGCTCACGTCCTTCTGGCCGACGAAATCAACCGGACGTCGCCGAAGGTGCAGTCGGCGATGCTGGAAGCGATGGCTGAAAAGCAGGTGACCGTCGACAACCACACGTATCCGCTCGACGCCTTCTTCTTTGTGATCGCTACGCAGAACCCGCGCGATTTGGCCGGAACCTACCCGTTGCCGGTCGCCCAGCTCGACCGGTTTCTATTCAAGATCCAGATGGACTTCATTGAGCGGGACGCCGAGATCGACGTTCTGATGTCCCGGAAACAACGCCGCGTCGAACCGGCCGAGCCGCGAGTCACCCGCGACGCCGTCATCGCCGCCCGGCAACTGATGGAAGAGTACGTCCACGTCGACCCGCGCATCCATACCTGCCTGGTAGACTCAGCCCGCAATATCCGCGCACACAAAAAGGTGCTGCAGGGCTTATCCACGCGCAGCCTGGTATTGATGATTCCCGCCCTGCAGGCCGTGGCGCTGCTGAATCAGCGGGACTTCGTGTCACCGCAGGACATCGCCTATGTTGCGCCCTTCGTATTCGCTCACCGGCTGGTGATCGCCCCCGGCGCCGGAGATGCCCGAAGCGTCATCGCCGAGTGCATGAAGGGCCCCCTGGAGACGCTGACGCGCTCCACCATGGCGGGCCCGCAACAGCAATGAAGCGGCTGGCGTCCATTCTCTGCGGCCTGGTCCTGTGCGCACAGCAGATCGACCTCTCCACTGCGCGCAAGCTGATCGACAGCGGGCGGTTTATCCGGATACGGGAGACGGCCGAAGAGATGTTGCGCGCCAACAAGAACAGCGTGATGGGGAACTACTTGTTGGGAGTGGCGATGCAACGGGGCGAGGGCAACCTGCCCCTGGCCCGCTACTACCTGGGCCGCGCCCGGACGCTGGCCGAGCGCAGCCCGTCGTCCAGCAGCGAACAGGGAGCAGAGCTCTACGCGCACATCCTGTTTGAGATGATTCTGGTCGCCGGCCTGACCGAGAAACACGAGGAGCAAATCGCGCTGGCCAACGAGTATTCGCGCCTGTTCGGCTCGGACATGGGAGAGCGAACGGGCTGGTCGCTCATGAAACTCGGCCGACACGATGAGGCGCGCCGGCTGATGCTGAAGTACCTGAAGTCAAAGGAACCGGACGTACGGCGAGGCGCGTTAAATACTCTGGGCTCCATCGAAATGTCGCTTGGCAACTACGAAGAGGCCTTCCGCTGGTTCACCCAATTGAAGAGCGAGTTGACCGAGCGCGACACCATTAATATCGCAACGCTGGTTCGCAACCGCGCAGAGGTGGCGAACGTGCTGCTGAAGTTCGACGTGGCGGAGAGCGATACTCTGCTGGCAACCAAGTACTTCCACCCGTCCAGTTATTCCAACCCGTGGATGTCGCTTTCCATCCTGTACACCACCGAAGGCCGTATCCCGGAAGCGATCTCGGCCATTAGCAGTATGCACACCTGGGACCGGCGCTCGGACCCGACGCTGGAACAGCAGCGCTGGAATGACGGCCAACAGGCGACGGCCATCGTCCTGCTGGCAGCCGGATATCCGGACGCCGCTCTGAACATCGTGCGGCGCATTCGCTCGAAACCGGACCGGCGCGGCACGACGTCCGGGACGATGGAGCAGGCCGAAATCGGACTGCTCTACCTGTGGCGAGAGACGCTCCGGATGCAACGGGAACTGGTGCGGGAGCAGATGGTGGCAGACGGTTTCCTGGATTGGACGTTGAACGCCTGGGAACGGGCAAAGGTGGAAAAGGAGCTGTGGTCCGCCAACAGCCGCCTGAACGCGCTGCTCGTGCCCACGAACCGGTTGCCCTGGATTCTGCGCCCGTATGCGCCCGACTCCCCTGTCGTCGAGTGGATGCGCGCGGGCCTGCACGGACCGGTGGGCAGCGGCCTTGTCCGCGCCGAATTGGACCAGCTATTGAGCCGGACCGGACCCGCCGCGGAGCGCGAAATGCCCTACCTGCAAGCGGCCAAGGGCGAGGCGCTCCTTTCGGCCGGCGAGTGGGAGCGAGGCTTGGCGGCGTTGACCATCGCCAAGCAGAAACTCCCGCGCGAAGAGGTATT
>VFZO01000362.1 GCA_016871155.1 Acidobacteriota bacterium
GTGGCGAGCGCGGCCTCCACCGCCGCTTGTGTCGGCCGCCGGCCGACAGTGAGCGGCAGCATCAGTCCTGGAAAAAGGACCGTATTTTTCAACGGCAGGACCGGCAGGCTGCGCGATTCTTCCATGGTTGCCATGTGATTCTCTATTCCTCGTTACGTGTTAGATGCTTTGCGGGTTCCTGATGATTCCTCAGGCAACGGCTGTAATGGGCGGGGAGAAGGTTAATTCTCCCCGGAGCGGATTCAATTCTACTTTCACCATCTGCCCGTCGCGGATCTCGCCGCTAATGAGCTTGCGGGCCAGCGGCGTTTCGACATCCTTTTGAATCGCGCGCTTGAGCGGCCGCGCGCCGTAGCTGGGGTCCGAACCGTTGCGGATGATCCAGGCGAGGGCGTGCTCGGAAAACTCGATGGTGATGTTGCGTTCTTCCAGACGTTTCTTCAGTCCTTCCAGTTGCACCCTGACGATCTGCTTCAGGTGCTCCTCGGCCAGCGCGTGGAAGACAATGATTTCGTCGACGCGGTTCAGAAATTCGGGCCGGAAGTGCGCACGCAGTTCGTCGGTGACAGCGCGCTTCATGCGTTCGTACATATCCCCCTGCCAGGCTCCCTTGTATTCGAGAATGCGCGGGCTGCCGATATTCGAAGTCATGATCACGATGGCGTTCTTAAAGTCCACCGTGCGGCCCTGGCCATCGGTCAGCCGGCCGTCGTCGAGCACCTGCAGAAGGATGTTAAACACGTCCGCGTGGGCCTTTTCGATTTCGTCGAAAAGGATCACGCTGTACGGCCGGCGGCGCACCGCCTCGGTCAACTGACCGCCTTCTTCAAAACCGACGTAGCCGGGAGGCGCGCCGACCAGCCGCGAAACCGTGTGCTTCTCCTGGTATTCGCTCATGTCGATGCGGATCATGGCGTGTTCATCGTCGAAGAGCGATTCGGCCAGCGCACGGGCGAGTTCGGTCTTACCCACGCCCGTCGGACCCAGAAAGATGAAGCTGCCAATGGGCCGCGTCGGATCCTTGAGGCCGCTGCGGGCGCGGAGCACGGCGTCGGCCACTGCGTCCACGGCTTCGTTTTGGCCGATGACCCGTTTGTGCAGTTCGGCGTCCAGATGCAATAGCTTGTGCATCTCGCCGGCCAACAGCTTCGTAACGGGTACACCGGTCCAGCGGCTGACCACTTCGGCTATGTCCTCCTCGCCGACCTCCTCTTTGATAAGACTTCCCTTCTCCTTGGTCTGGTCGTGATGGGCCTGCAACTGCTTTTCCAGTTGCACCAGCGTGCCATACTTCAACTCGGCGGCCTTGTTCAGATCGTAGGCGCGTTCGGCCTTTTCGATGTCGGACCGGGTCTGTTCGATCTTCTCCTTCAACTGCCGGACCTGATCCACACCCTTCTTTTCGTTCTGCCACTGGGCGCGCAGGCCGTCGGCGTCCGCTTTGAGATCGGCCAACTCCTTCTCCAGTTTCGACAGGCGGTCCTTCGAAGCGGCGTCGGTCTCCTTGCGAAGCGCCTCGCGTTCGATCTCCAACTGCATGACGCGGCGCTGCACTTCGTCGAGTTCGCTGGGAACTGAGTCGATTTCGGTGCGGAGCTTGGCGGCGGCTTCGTCGACCAGATCGATAGCCTTGTCGGGAAGGAAGCGATCGGCGATGTAGCGATTGGAAAGCACGGCGGCCGAAACGATGGCGGCGTCCTTAATACGAACGCCGTGATGCACCTCGTAGCGCTCCCGGAGACCGCGCAGAATCGAGATCGTATCCTCGACGCTCGGCTGATCCACGAGAACCGGCTGGAAGCGGCGCTCCAGAGCGGGGTCCTTTTCGATGTGCTTGCGGTACTCGTCGAGCGTGGTGGCGCCGATGCAGTGCAGTTCGCCGCGCGCGAGCAGCGGCTTCAGCAGATTTCCGGCGTCCATGGCACCCTCGGCCTTGCCCGCGCCGACAACGGTATGAAGTTCGTCGATGAAGAGAATTACGCGGCCCTCGGAGCTGGTGACCTCTTTGAGAACCGCCTTCAGCCGCTCCTCGAACTCGCCGCGAAACTTGGCGCCTGCGATGAGCGCGCCCATGTCGAGCGCGACAATTTTCTTCTCCTTGATGCCTTCCGGGACGTCGCCGCGAACGACGCGATTGGCCAGCCCTTCGGCGATGGCCGTCTTGCCTACGCCGGGCTCGCCGATCAGCACCGGGTTGTTCTTCGTCCGGCGGCTCAGCACCTGGATGACGCGGCGGATCTCTTCGTCGCGGCCAATGACAGGGTCGAGTTTGTTCTGGGCGGCCAACTGGGTTAGATCGCGCCCATACTTTTCCAGCGCCTCATAGGTGGTTTCCGGATTCTGGGTGGTGACGCGCTGTGCGCCGCGGACGTCTTTCAAGAGAGTCTCTACGCGCTGGCGAGTGAGACCGAACCCGCGGCAGATCTTCCCGGACGCACCGGTGTCGCCGGTGATGGCGAGCAGGAAGTGTTCCACCGAGACGAAGTCGTCCTTCATGTTCTTCGCTTCGGCCTCGGCGTCGGTGAGAAGTTTGGTCAGGCGGGTGGTGACGTACAGGTTTTCGGACGAAGTACCACTGACCTTGGGGAGCTTGTCGAGCTCCTGGACGAGCTTCAGGGACAGGACGTCCAACGCGATGTTGCCGCGTTTCAGCAGCGACGGGACCAAGCCCTGTTCCTGGCGGAGGAGGGCGGCGAAGAGGTGTTCGGTGTCGAGTTGGTTGTTGGCGTTTTGGACAGCGAGGGACTGAGCGGCGCGGAGCGCGTCCTGGGACTTTTCGGTCAGTTTGTTGAGATCCATAATATGAGTGCCTCCATATCAACTAAATGCAGTGTACCACCAACAAGTTTCAAGAATCAAGGACTTCCACAGCCCGGATTCGGGCAAAAAAAGTGACGGAGGGTCCCAAATTTTGAACTGTCCACAGCAAAGCAAAAGCCCCGAGACGTTCCGGAGAACGCTCGGGGCTTTACAAGTTCAGAGTAGCATGTGGGGTCAAGAAACGGAGCATCTATAGGATTCAAACTGTTGTAAATACATGAGATATAATTTTGGAACGGGTTTGCGGGGGGTGAGCAAAACTGCGCGAACGGTGCTCGCCAAGCGGGCTGCCGGTGCCGGGTAGAGGCTTCGCGGGTCAATCCGGTCCATCGGACGGACGCGTAGTTGGAAACCAGCCGATCCGGAGGACTTCGTTGACTGAGCAGAGCGGACTTTCCGGCCTACGTCGGCGGCCTGATTGCACGCTTGCGAGCCGAGAGTCGCTGGTCAACGCGGAACAGGGATTCCGTCAAACCATTCGAGAATTCGCTTGAGGACGTCCGGTTTGCCATTGGAGAACCACTCGTGATCGGCATGTGGGATCACGATCAGGTCGACCTTACCCGGATTTGCATCCCGTAATTGCATCGCGCCTGCCAATGGAGTGTTCCGATCCTCGGCGCCTTGGATAATCAGGACAGGTACGTCCGTCGAGCGAATTGCATCTGGGCCGGAAACGGCCTGCCTCAAATTAAAGCCGTGCCTTCGCTCGACCCAGGCAAAGGACGGCTCGATCAAAGGCCACGAGAACAATTGCGCCGTCTTTTCGGAAACGCCCAACTGGTTGGCGACAAATCGGTATGGGTGGCTGATTGTGCCGAGTCCGGCGCTTACGACAGCCAATCCGTCCAAGGGCGAATGGGCACCTAAGCTCTGGATCAGAGTTGTAGCGCCCTGCGAGCCTCCATGCCCGAATACGAGCGATATCCACGGGCGGGCCCGCAGCCACCGAGCCCAGTTGGCGAGGTCATACGGCTCATGTACGCCGTAGGAGAAAACGCCACCAGAAGCGCCGCTGCCACGCTGATCTACCAGAAGGCATGTGTACCCGGCTCCCAGAAACGCTTGGGCGCTGTGAAGCATGTGCTGCCGGGTTCCCCCGCGTCCATGAACGAACAAGATTGCCCGGCCATTTCGACGGCGTGGCGTGAAAAGCCAGCCCTTCAGTGACACCCGATCCGACGCCAGAATGGTCGCGTCTTGCCAGGATGCATCCCACTTATGGGCCACCTCGACGGCGCGACGCGGGTCAATCGGGACTCGCTTGCGGACAAAATGTCCATCGATAGTCACGATCCAAGCCGCGAGCAAAACCGTCACAGTTAGGCCGAGGGCAATCCACTTGACACGCGGCGTCACTTTCCGGTGGCACCCCCAAGCCTGCAATCCGCATTTCGGAGGATTTCCATCGGGCCACCGTATGCGACCAATTCAATGGACATACAGCGCCGTCAGCGTTGTTGAGGCGAGTTCTCCGGTACGAACGCGGAGAATCGGAGTGATCAGAACGCGAGGACGGAAACTCATTTGGTATGGTTGACACCAATCGAGTGCAGAAGGTTCCCAACGCCCAGAGATCCGACCAGAAGCAGGCCTGGGCCGGTTCTGTCTCCCTCTGTTGGCACTGCCAGGTCGAGCGCAGCGCCGAACACTATCGCGAAACCTTGTGGAAACTCTGGCTTCTCGAAGCACCATTGCGGACATACAGAATCCGCAACACAAGCGGACGAAGAAGAGAACAGGCGGACGGAGGCGCCGGGCCACCTTCGGATCCGTTACGTCCTGTTTCTGGTTATTTCATCCTGGAGGTTCTATTTTTGAAGGACCGGGGAGAGGCGGAGGTGCGTTTTCTTGGCGGAATGCGGTTTGCGCTGGGTGGGCTCGCAGCTACCGGCGTGGGCCGGTTTGGGAGATCAGTGTAAACCGCCTCGAGGGCGATCCTCGCTATTCTGGGTGAATGCGTTGGCTCTTGCTCCCGCTGATTTCTTCCCTGCTCTGCTTGGCGGAGCTGCCGCGCTTGGGGGCCTCCGGGTTGGTATTTACCGGCAACGAGAAGGGCGAACTTGTGGTTGCTCAGGTCCGGCGCGGATCGGCGGCCGAGTTGGCCGGTGTCCGGCAAGGCGACATTGTCGCCGAGGCGGATGGCGTTGCGGCGCGGGCCACTCCCGAATTTGCCCGGCCGCTGCTGCGCCGGCCGGCGCCCTCCGAGGCCGTGCTGACGCTTCGGCGCGACTCGCAACTGCATCGCGCCGTCGTTCGCTTCGCCGCGCCGCCCGCCGAGGCGCAGGCGGATCTGGTGATCGAGTACGGCGAAATTCAGGTGGACGGCCATCGCCGCCGCACGTTGCGCACCGCTCCGCTGGGACCCGGTCCGTTCCCAGTCATCCTCTTTCTTCCGGGCTCTGGTTGCGGTACGCAGGAGTCGGCAAGCGGTTCCTCTTCGGTGGTCCAACTTCTCTATGCGCTCTCGCGTAAAGGCTTCGCGACGCTGCGCGTCGAGAAGACCGGCGTGGGCGATTCGGAGGGACCACCTTGCTACAGCGACCAGGGCGGCATGGCGCAGGAGGTTCGTGGCTACCAGGCCGCGTTGGCCGGCCTTGCCGCGAAGCCTCACCGGGGGCTCTTTCTTCTCGGCCACAGCGCGGGATCGACACTCGCGCCACTGGTTGCCGAAGGCCACACCGTACAGGCCATCGCGGTTAGCGGTGCGATGAGCGGAACGTTTCTCGACTATGCCGCCGGCATGCGCTACCGGGAGGCCGGGCTTGCCGGCCGCGACCCGAAGGCCTCGGCCGCCGAGCATCGCGCCTGCCTGGAGCGGTTGCTGCGCGAAAAGCAGACGCCCGCGCAAGTGGAAGCGGCCCACCCGAACTGCAAAGGGAAAGTCCGTTTCGACTCTCCGCACGTCTTCACCGCCGATTGGCACGCACTCGACCTGGTGGCCGCCTGGCGGCGGGTTCCGCGCACGCCGGTGCTGGTGCTGCACGGCCAGGGAGACTTCGTTACCTCCGAAGCGCTCAGCCGGAACCTGGCCAAATCTATCGCCGGTGCCCGGCTAAGAATCTTGCCGATGGACCACGGGTTCCGGGCCCATGCCACCGCCCGGGAGGCGCTTGACGCCGAACAGGGTAAGGCCCAGCCCAAGCCGCTTGCGCGGGAGGCCGTCGAGGAGATCGCCAAGTTTTTCGGTAAGTTTGCGACGCCCGCCAAACCTGCTTAACCCACATTTCCGTTTTGAGC
>VFZO01000363.1 GCA_016871155.1 Acidobacteriota bacterium
TCTCACCCATTGGGTGTCTTCCTCCGGTGCATCTTCATCGCGTTCAAACCCCTATGGATATTGATGATGAAGCCCATCCGAAGATTCGCAATGCAACGTCAAAATGGAAATGTGGGCTTAGTGGGCATACGGCTCAAAGCCGCACCAGCCAAGGGTAAAAGCTCGAAAGGGCTTAGCAAGGTGAAGAACACATGATTCGGCAAAACATCAAGTTGGGTGTGGCGCTTGCGATCGCGTTGGCCGTCAGCAGTACGTCTGTGTCCGCTGCCGTACAATTCGGCCCTTTGCCGCCACCGCCGCTGGAGGATGTGGACAATCTGCGTTTTGGTCCGCTGCCTCCTCCTCCGCTAGAAGACGTAGACAATCTAAACTTCGGTCCGCTTCCGCCACCGCCGCTGGAAGACGTCGACAATTTGAATTTCGGTCCTCTTCCTCCTCCTCCGTTGGAAGACGTCGATAATTAGATTCAATTCTTTCTTCGCGGCCTATTTTCAGAGCCTCCTCACGCCGATACTATCGGTGTGAGGAGGTTTCGCTTTGCTGGTCAAGCAAATTTTCTATAGCTTGATCCCGATCGTCACCGTTTACTGGACCGTCTTGACGCTTCGAAAGATGCTGAACGGTTGGTGGCGGCGCTATGTGTTGCTGACGATTCTGCTGGTGCTTAACCTGCTGATTACGGTTCCGTCCATTGCGTGGACTCTCGGCAGCTCCTGGACTCCGATCGGAGAGAATGCCTATTGGGCGCTGGCGGGAATTTCGCAAGCCACCATCTTTCTGTTTGTGCTCCAAATGACCGACCGGGTGGGGCGTGAGGCGAAACCGGGCAACCGGGTTTCGATCATTCGCGTTCTAACAGCAGCGGCGTTGGGGATCGCCATCCTGTCGGTGCTGATACACTCGAACGCGAAGTCGGTGAACTGGATGCTGACGCGGATCTCCAGGGATCTGACATTCTTGGCGGCCGCACTGAACATGGTCCTTTGGACCTTCCTGCTGCGAATCAAGAAACGCGATACACTTCTGATGACGGTTTGCGCCGGTCTCGGGATTCAGTGCGCCGGCGACGCGATCGGCCAGTCCATGAGGCTGCTGAGGCTAGGCTATTTGCAGGAAATCGGAAACGCTCTGATGTCGATCACCTCGCTGTTGACAATGTACATCTGGTACAGAGCCTTCACGCGAGCGCAATTCCAGCCGGAGGGTCCCAAGCCCGGCAAGATACTGAACGCGGCCGAAGCGGAAGCGCGATAGACGTTTCGTTACCGAAAATCTGAAGCCCTCCTGTACAATGTGGGAGACGGGTAGTGAGCCCAACAAACAGGAGTGTGTGAATGGATCGCAGAGACTTTCTCAGGAATGCCGGCGCGATAGGCACGGCATCCAGCGCTTTCGCCGCGCGACCGGCCGCCAAGTCGGCGGGACGGATCCTCGGCGCCAACGACCGGATTAACGTCGGAGTCGTCGGCGTTGGTGGCCGCGGCAGCTATGTGGCAAACGTATTCGCGAAGGTTGGCGCGGATACGAACAAGTGCCAGATCGTCAAAGTCTGCGACACCTACCAGAAGCGCGTCAACGTCAACATGGACCGGCACAAGTGCAAAGGTACCTTGGACTGGAAAGAGGTCGTATCGGACAAGGACGTCGATGCCGTGATCGTGGCCACTCCGGACCACTGGCACGCCACCGTCGCTCTCGAGGCAATGAGCAACGGGAAGGACGTCTACCTCGAAAAACCGATGTGCCACACGGTGGACGAGGTCAAGCAGTTGATCGAGGCCGTCAAGGAAACCAAGCGCATCATCCAGGTCGGATCCCAGACCACCTCCGGCGATCAGTGGCACCAGGCGAAGAAATATATCGCCGACGGGGCGATCGGAAAGATGTTGCTGAGCCAGGGCTCCTACCATCGCAACTCGGTAGAGGGCGAGTGGAACTGGCCGATCGACAAGGAAGCCGGTCCGAACGGGAAGGGCGAAAACTATATCGATTGGAAGACCTGGCTGGGCCCGTCGACCAAGCGCGACTGGGATCCCGACCGGTTTTTCCGGTTCCGCAAGTATTGGGACTACTCCGGCGGCATCGCAACGGACCTGTTCTTTCACGTCGTGGCGCCGATGAACATCTGCTGGGGCACCCCGCAGTTCCCGCATAAGGTGATGGCGGGCGGCGGAATCTATGAATTCAAGAGTTTGCCGGAGGATCCCACCAAGTCCGACCGCGAGGTGCCGGACACGTTCCACCTCATCGCGGAATACAACGCCGGTCATTCGCTGGTGCTGAGTTCCTCGATGGCGAACTCCCAGCACATCCCCGGTTTGATCCGCGGACACGAAGGCACGATCATTATGGTCGAGCACGGCCGGTTCGAGGGTTTCGCGCCGCACCTTACGCTGAAGCCGGAAGTGCGGAACAAGAAGGCGATCGGCGGCGAGAAGTACAAGTTTGGCGTCGAAGACGTAAAGATTCCGGTGAAGGAACTCGACACGATGCGGACGCATGTTTCGAACTTCCTGGATTGCATGGTCTCGCGCCAGAAGCCGACTCTGGATGTCGAAACCGCGGGACGCGCCCAGGTGCTAATCACCATGGCGGTGCAGAGCTACCGGCAGGGCAAGATCCTGTACTTCGACGAGCAGAAGTTCAAGATCGTCGATCGAGCCCCGGCCCGTTCGTAAGTCCGGGACCGCACGAAAAGAAACGGCCGCTCCCTTTCGAGGGGCGGCCGTTTGCCGTTAGAAAACCAGACGCAGCGCCATCTGCAGGCGCCGGGGCTGATTGGCCTGATTTGTGATGAGGCCGAAGTTCGTGTTGGCCGGCGCCAGGTTGGGTCCGGAGAAGATCGGCGTGTTGGTCGCGTTGAAAAACTCGCACCGGTAGGTCATGTTCAGACGTTCCTTTATGATCGGAAACGCTTTGATGATGGAGAAATCGATCTGGTTCACGCCATCGGCGCGAACATCGTTGAAGCGGGACGAAAATGTCCGGCGGTTCCAGTCCAGTTGCTGAGCGGCGACGCGGTTGAATCGCGACGTGTCGAAGTTTTGATCCGGATTGTGGGCATCGACGTTCAGGGGTCCACCCAGGTAGATTACGTTGCCCCAGGTGAGCGGCCCGCCGGGCTGTAGCGTGAGGATGGCGTTCAGGCTCCAGCCGCCGGCAATCTGGTTTACCGCGCCATTCACGTTGGCCAGAAACTTCTTACCCTTGCCGAACGGAAGTTCGTAGCCGCCGCTGGCCACCAGCCGGTGAGGCCGGTCCTCGGCCGCTAGGCGCTTTTCCAGGAACGGATCGAGCTCGTTCAACCGGCTTCTGCGCTCCATCAGTTTGCTCCACTGATGGTTGGTCATAAACTGCAGGCCGCCGGAGAACCGGCGTTCCCAGCGAACCTGGAGCGAGTGGAAGTGCGACGAGCCATCGTTCAGGCGTTGCGCCGTCACTCCCGTAAAGTGCGGGAAGGGCCGCAGTAGCTGGTTCCGGGCGACCAGGCCGCCGTTGAGTCCCGTGCCCGGAATCAGCCCGGCCATCGGGTTCGCCACATTGCCCGTCAGTTGGTTGATCACGGCTTGGTCTCGAGAGGCGGAGGTGCTTAGGAATTGGACCGGAACTCCGTTCGCCTGGTAATCGACCGGGAGCCGTACGGCCTTATTAGCCATGTATCCGATTTCCAAGACGCTGTTCCGGCCCATCTCGCGCTGGATGGAAAGGGCCCAGCGAGCCGAGTATTGAGACTCCGCGTCCGGGTTCATGAACGAAACGGCACGTCCAAGGAACGTCGAAAGACCCGCCGCACTGCCGGTGGGCTGTTCGATCCCGTTCGGGAACGGATTCGAAAGCGTCGACGACGGGCTCAGAAATCCGTTGAGCGTCGGCACGAACGCCGTGGTCTGACTGAAGCCCGGAGCGCTGTTACCAAGCACGCCGTAGGTGAAGTAATAGATTCCGATGCCGCCGCGGACGACGAGCTTCGGCGTCAGCGTATAGGCGAAACCGAAACGGGGAGACATCGTCAAGGTGGGCGTTCTGTAAATGAGTCGCGACCCCTGGCCGGCGAAGGTGAGTCCGCCGTTGAGGCGGACCTGCGAGACTTCGGGGATCGGATTCCGCGCGTAAGCGGCTTGCGCCGCGGCGGAGATGGGGCTGACGGCGCTCTCGTTGAACCCGTTCACCGAGCGGTCGAAGCGCTCGGTCGTGCCGGTCTCGCGCTCGAGCCGGATCCCCATGTTGAGGGTGAGGTTGGATTTGACGCGAAAGTCGTCCTGGACAAAAAACGCGTAGTAATTGCACAGATTCGAACGGGCGGCTGCAATATCGTACTGCCCGCCCGTGGGCAAGCCGAGAAGGAAGGAGGCCATGTCCTGCCCCAGCGGGGAGGCGGCGGCGTTATCCAGCGGCCCCTGCGTCCAGTTCGTTCCGAATGCGAAAGTGCCGTTGGAGAAGCCATAGTTCAAATCGCTTTCCCGAAGCTGGCGGATGTCAGCGCCGAACTTGACGGCGTGCTTGCCGGCGATCTTGGTGAAGGTTTCGAAGAGTTGAAACGAGTCGAACGGAAAGGCACGGCCGCCTGCGTCACCGACTCCGGTGTAGCGGGCGAACGTGATCCGGGGCAGCCCTCTGGCGGGAGCGGTTGTGGAGAGGATCGACGGGAAACCGAGAGAAGTGGAGTCGAAGCCCTCGGAGAAGTTGACGCGGGGCTCTTCGAAACGGGTCCAGTTGAGGCGCGTGTTCATCAGGAAGGTCGATGAGATGGTATACACGTCGTCCACCATCATTCCCCAATTGGTGCGGCGCAGCGCGTTGGTGGCGGTGGGGTTGTCGGTCAGCGCTTTTCCAAACGCGTTCCCGCCCTGTCCGATGCGTTTGTTGTGCCGGGTGTTGAAGAAGAACTTGTGACGGTCCGAGAAGTTGATATCCAGGCGGCCCAGATAGTTGTAAAAGTCGTTGCGCTCGCCGTTGGTGAGCGAAACAAAGTTATCCTGACCGTCGGGCCGGCCGGGTTGATTCGGATCCGGATAGAGCCGCAGATAGTTTTGCGCAATCGGCGAAAGCCGGTTGGCGGGAATGATGTTGTTGGGGAACGGCTGCCGCCGGACGCGCGCGCCTTCGGCAACGCCGGTAGCTGGGTCGAAGACCTGATACGACGCGTTCACCGCAAGCAGCGACGAGAGGTTCCCGGAGCGCTGCGCGGGCGTCGGCACCGTGGACGTGGCGGGCGCCGGCAGGGCGTCCTTAATTCCTTCGTAGGCGAAGAAGAAGAACAGCTTGTTCTTTCCGTCCACGACTTTCGGAATCATCACAGGGCCGGAGAAGGTTCCGCCGTATTGATTAAACCGGCTGGTAGGCTTGCGGCCGCCGGCTTTGTTTGTGAAGAACGGTGTGGCGGCCGTGTTCGAGATCTGATTGAACTCGTAGAGCGTACCGTGGAACTGGTTCGAACCGCTCTTCAGGACGACGTTCACAGTGCCGCCGCCGGTGTGCCCATAGGCCGCGTCGGCCTGGAAGGACTCGGCCTTCACTTCGGCCACTGCGTCGACGGGCGGATTGTAGGCGACGCGGTTGTCGCCTGTGGTGTCGGGTGCACCGTCGATCAACAGTTCGTTCGACCGCGACGGTGCGCCTCCCATGGAAAATCCGGCGGGGCCGGCGTTGTCGAACGGACGGGTGAATCGAGGATCGTCGGTGGGCGTAACGCCGAAGGCGAGCTGCGCCAAGGCCAGTGGCGTGCGGCCGCTCAACGGCATGTTCTCGATCTGCCGGGTCGAGATCACCTGGCCGGTTGAGGCAGTGGTGGTCGTGAGAACCGGTGCTTCGGCGGTGATCGAAACCGTTTCAGTCATCTGGCCGATGGCGAGTTCGATGTCGACGGCGACCCGTTCGTTGGCGCCGAGCTGAATGCCGCTGCGATCGTATTTCTGGCTCTGCGCAGGAATGTGAACGGGTGAGCTAAACTCGCGGGATTGCGAGAACACGAGTTCACGAAGATTCTAGGCTGGCCTGGGTACCAGGTATGGAAGCA
>VFZO01000364.1 GCA_016871155.1 Acidobacteriota bacterium
TCGGATTGTGCTTCGACAGCGTCTTGGTGATCGCCGCCGTCAGCGTCGTCTTGCCGTGGTCGATGTGTCCGATCGTGCCCACGTTGACGTGCGGTTTTGTACGGTCAAATTTCTCTTTCGCCATGGTGAGGAACCTGTGTGGATAAGGAAAAAGGATGGAGCCGTTGACCGGGATTGAACCGGTGACCTCGTCCTTACCAAGGACGCGCTCTACCATCTGAGCTACAACGGCCCGAAAACTATTCAGTTGTAATGGTGGACAGGGAAGGATTTGAACCTTCGTAGCCCCAAGGGGCGACGGGTTTACAGCCCGTTGCTTTTGACCGCTCAGCCACCTGTCCGATACAGCTGTGGTGGAAAGACCGCCGGGATACGCCTGGCTGGTCCAGCGGACCACGATGAGAACTCTGGAGCTGGCGGAGGGAATTGAACCCCCGACCCTCTGATTACAAATCAGATGCTCTACCAGCTGAGCTACGCCAGCGAAATTTCCAATCCGGTACAGGGGTTTAGCCGCTCGCACCGAACCTTTCGAGTATAGCAGACCGGAGCTATCGGCGGGAGCGGGAAGACGGCCGAAGAACCTCTTGCAGCGTTTTCGAATCGAGAAGGCGTTCGCCCCAGACGGCGAGCTCTTTGCGAGAGGCTTTGCCCAGTTCGCGCTTCGCCCAAAGAGGCAAGGGTCCAAACTTTCGGACTAACAGGCTGGTGACCAGGTCCTGTTGGCCCTTTTCCAGCCCTCGCTCCTGGCCCTCCTCCAATCCCGCCTCCCGGCCGGCCAGCAGACCCGACTCGTGGCCTTCGAGCCAGCCCTCCCGAATCGCTTCGGCGCGCCACTTCATCAGAATTGGGTTCTTTCGCACGTCGATGAAACTTCCCATATTGGCCACCTCCATTTTGACATGCCGCGGCAGGACCCGTAGTCCGGAAAAAATCAACGCAAGCGCCCCGGCGCGAGTCCGTTCCGGCGGACGCAACGAGCTGATCCAGCGGACTGCGAGCAGTTGCTCGTCCGCCGTCCGGGCCGCCAGCAGTGCCAGGGCGCAGTCGCCGGGAGAGCCCGACTGAAGCAACGGAGCCGCGCCGAACTGGCGAATGTCGACCGCGTCATAAATGAAACTCATTTGGTCTGTCTGAAACACGCGGCCCATTCGCATTCGCGCCTCGCCGCAATAGAGCAGGACACTTCTCACCCGACCGCCGTGACGACTGGCAATGAGCGTGTGGTAGACGGCCATGCGCTCGGTCATCGTCCGGTCGTTCCTCGACTGCATTTCAACGTGCAGTAGTCCGCCACCCCGGAGGCGCGCGATCAGGTCCACTCGGCGCGAGAGGACGTTCGGGAGCTCCAGGTTAAGGAACTCGACGACAGGTTCGCCGGCCAACTGGCGCAGCAGGAACGGCCGTTCCCGCTGCATCAGTTCCTTGAAGGCGCCATCGATATCGTAGGAATCGCCCACTCTAGAAATCTAGTGGGCGAACCCCGCCGGAAATCTCAGGAAAATTCGCCGGTTAAATGCGCTCGTACGCGGGAAGCGTGAGGAACTCAACAAAAGTGGCTCCGCCGATCATGTCGTCGAAGATCTTCGCGGCCTCGGCCTTGGCCGGCGTGCCAGGATTACGGGCCATTTCATCCTTCAACACATTACGAACCAGTTCCATTGTGACCACGCGGCCGTCGTCGAGCTTGGAGCCATGCTTCACCCATTGCCAAACCTGGGAGCGCGAGATCTCGGCGGTGGCGGCGTCTTCCATCAGATTGTAAATAGGCACGCAGCCATTGCCATTCAACCAGGCTTCCAGATACTGCAAGCCGATGTCGATGTTCATCCGCACGCCTTTTTCGGTGATCGAACCCTCGGTGGGCTTCAACAGGTCGGCCTGCGAAATCGAGTAGGTCTCGCGCGGCACGCCGATCTGATTCGGAGTGGGCATGTGTTCGTTGAAGATATCCATAGCCACCTGGACCAGCCCCGGATGCGCCACCCAGGTTCCATCGTGGCCGGCTCTCACTTCGCGCAGCTTATCGGCCTTGACCTTCGCGATGGCGGCGTCGTTGGCGGCCACATCGTTCTTGATCGGAATCTGCGCCGCCATGCCGCCCATCGCGTGAATACCGCGTCTGTGGCAGGTCTGGATCAGCAGCTTTACGTAAGCCGCCAGGAAGTCGCGATCCATGGTGACCAATCCGCGATCGGGCAGAACTTTGTCGTCGCGATGACCCAGCTTTTTGATGTAGCTGAAGATATAGTCCCAGCGGCCGCAATTGAGACCAGCCGAGTGATCGCGGAGTTCGTAGAGGATCTCGTCCATCTCGAAGGCACCGAGAATGGTCTCGATCAGCACGGTGGCGCGCACGGAGCCTTGCGGCACTCCGCAGTGGTCTTGCGCGAAGACGAAGACATCGTTCCAGAGCCGCGCCTCGAGATGGCTCTCCATCTTCGGAAGATAAAAATACGGCCCCGCGCCGCGCGCGAGCTGCTCCTTGGCGTTGTGGAAGAAAAAGAGTCCGAAGTCGAAGAAGGAACCGGAAATCGGTGCGCCATCGACCAGAAAGTGCTTCTCCGGCAGGTGCCAGCCGCGCGGCCGCACCAGCAGGACGGCGTTCTTCTCGTTCAGCTTGTAGTGTTTCCCGTCGGGGTTGGTGAAGGAGATCGACCGGTTCACCGCATCGCGAAGGTTGATCTGCCCGCCAATTACATTGTCCCAAGTCGGCGAGTTCGAATCTTCCAGATCCGCCATGAAGATCGTCGCGCCGCAGTTCAGAGCGTTGATAATCATCTTGCGATCGGTGGGCCCGGTGATCTCCACACGCCGGTCGGCAAGGGCCGGCGGGATCGGAGCGACCTTCCACTCGCCCGCGCGCACGGCGGCGGTCTCCGGCAGAAAGTCAGGCAGGGCGCCGGCGCGGAGTTCGCCCCAGCGCGTTTGGCGGCGGGCAAGCAGTTCCTGGCGTCGAGCTTCGAACTTCTTCGAGATGGCGACGACGAAGTCGATAGCGGCGGGAGTGAGAATCTCTTCGAAGCCGGGCTTCAATGGGGCGAGAATTTGGTGCATGGCCTCACAATTTTATACGCATCCCGGCGCGTCCGCATAACGGCCACAAAACGCCGCAGGCGAGTATCGCAAGCGGAGAAGAGGCCCAAGGCGGGAAACCAAATCCATTGCCTATGAATCCAAAGTTCCGCGAGTCGGGCGGGTATCCGGCAAGTGCGCTCACTGCGAGCGCGACGGCGTGGATAAGGATCAGATGGGCGAGATAGAAGAACATAGGCGATTGGCCAAACCGCTCCAGCCACGCGCAGGCGATACCCGGCTGGGCGAGGATCAGGAGGGCCGGACCGAGTGTCATCAGCACGTATTGCAGCGACATCGGATACTTGGTCACGTTGAAAAAGGAACGGACCGGAAAAACCCCCGCGCTATACGGCGACGGATCGCCATAGAGGCCCGCGAACCGCAGCACGACGAACAGTCCGCAGATCGCCAAACCGATCGGGACAAGCCGCGCGCGCGAAGCGCGATCTGTGAACCACGGCGCGGCAGCATAACCGCAGAACACGATCCCGATTACTGGCAGCACCGGGTACGTCGTTCGCACTTCAAATCCACCCCATAACGGCAGGACGTCCTTTTGGTGAAGAAAGGACCAGGCGTAGTGCGAGAACGTCCCGGGGTCAAAGCGCACAGCGTCCAGAGTGTTATGCAAACACAGAATCGTCAGACCCGCTAGGGCGATGGCCCGCCGGGGCCACCGGACCGCCAGAGCCAGACAGAGCAACGCCGCACCCAAAGCGCCGATCACCTGAAAGAAGTAGCGAGGCCAAAAGGGATTGAACGTCCAACTCCAGTTGACGGCGGTGGACTCCAGCAGTAGCAACAACAATCCGCGCCGGAGCAGTTCCGGAGCGCTCTTTGCGCTCAGAGACGCCGACACTCCCATCAGCAGCGCGAAGACCGGCGCACAGAAATGGGACAGGATGCGAAAGAAATAGACTACGGCCGGTGTGGCCTCCAGATTCATTGGATCGGTCAGGAATCCTCTGCCCGGCCCGGCCTGATATTCCTGCACATGGTCGATCGTCATCAACACCATGACCGCGCCACGAAGAGCGTCGACGGTCCGGTCGCGGGTCATTGGCGGAAATGCAGTCCGGCGGTGAAGGTCCGGGGATTGCCGGGCATGTTTCCGGCGCGGACGGCGAACAGCGACGAGGTTCCGTAGAGCCTGTCGAATGCGTTGTCGAGTTGCAGACGCAGTTCCAGTTTCTTGCCGAACTTCTGGAACACACCGAAGTCCCAGAGTCCATAGCCGCCTACGGCGAATCCGGCGTAGGGTTCAAATCGGCGGCCGCGCAACTCGCTGCCGGCATGAACCGCCGTGCCGGTCTTGACAATATCGTAACGAAGGAACAGGCCGCCGGCATGCCTGGCGGCATTGGGCAGCGCCTTGCCGACGGCGGCGGGCGCGAAGCGGTCTCCGAGGATCTCGGAATCGAGGAACGCGTAGTTGAGCACGATGCTCAAATCACGCGTCAGCCGGCCGGTGGCGTCGAGTTCCAGACCGCGATTTCGAACGGCGCCGATCGGGAAGACCGCGGAAACATTATCGCCCCGCGGACCGAACGCCGGGTCCGGCCGCAGCACATTTTTCTTTCGAATGTGAAACAACGACGCGTTGAGCAACACACGGCGGTTTGCCAGTTCCGCCTTCACGCCGCCCTCGAACTGGCGGCCGGTTTCGGCGTCGTGCGGCCCGTTCGCCAACGGTGTCTGGGCCAGCGAGGGCGCACGATTGAAACTGTTGCTAAAGCTGCCGAAAGCCGAGAGCCGGTCCGCCAGGCGGTAGACCATACCGGCGCGCCCGCTCCAGGCCGTTAACCCTGCCTGGAGACGAAGGCCAGCGGCCGTGCCCTCATCAGAGAACCGTTCCACGCGCCCGCCAAGCAGAACTTGCAAACGCGGATGCAGCTCGATCTGATCCTGCACAAAGTAGCCTTGCCGCGTGGACAACACGTTCTGATTCGTAAACGCGGCTGCGGGAATCAAGTAGTTCGCCGCAGTCCCATACACGGGCGCACGCATGTCGATTCCGCGGACCGGACCGCCCCGCTCGAACTCGCGCGCGGTGCCGTAACGTCCCTTCCAATCCTGGCGAACCGCTTCCATCCCAAAAACAAAATTGTTCCGCGCGATTCGTTGATAAAGGTTGCCGGTTGCCGACCAATCCTGATTGGTGCGGAACTGATTGCGGAACTCGCGGCGCATGGTTCGTCCATCGGGGTTGATTCCCCGTGGCTCATGGTATCTCTCCGGGCGGTCGAAGTTTAGGAAACGAAAGGTCGCGTCGGCGCGAAAGGTGGGCGTGAACGCGTGGTCGAGCCGGGCCTGAAAGATGCGGGCCTGCAGTTCGGAGCGGTCCGTGGGTTCGCTGGCTGTCCATTCGCGTGCCGTTAGCCAAGCTCCCGTTGCGTTCACGGGAATTCCTCGCAGCCGGTGCGCCAGCAGGTTCTGGTCGATGTACTCGTACTCGAAGCCCAGCGATGTCGCTTCGCCCGCACGCCAGGAAAGCCCGCCCGCGGCATGGATGTTCTGGGTGCCTGCGTTGTAGCGAAATTGCCGGCGGTCCTCGCCGAAAATAGCGGCTCGATAGAACAGATTCTTCATTCGAGGAACTGGCCCGGTCGCCTCGCCATGGCCGCCCTTCTGGCCAAAGCTCCCCGTGCGAAACGACAATTCCCCGCCCGTCGTCTGCCTGGGTTTCTTCGTCACAAAATTCAGGACGCCGCCCGCTTCGCCGCCGCCGAATAGAACGGCGGCGGGGCCCTTGAGGACTTCTACGGCCTCGATGTTCGACAACCTGCCCTGACTGGTCGAAAATCCGGCGTCGTTGATATCGTTCTCCAAGCTCCCATAGGGATTGCCGCGAACACCGTTGAAGAGCACCTCCCTCTGCGTAAAGCCGCGGAAAATCATGGCCGAGTAGGGCGAATCCGACACCGCTAA
>VFZO01000365.1 GCA_016871155.1 Acidobacteriota bacterium
TCCCACCGTCCTAGGCCCAGCGGACTTCCACGCTGCCGCCAAAGGTCTCGATCCGGCGTGGTGACGGATACCGCAACTCCGGGTTTTCTTCTTCACCTTTTGGGTGAACGACCGGTACGCTCTTTTCCTCGCCCATCCCGTTGAGTATCCATCACTTCATGCCCGACCGGTCATCCCAACTGCCGGATTTAGGTTTATCTGCCACACGCAATGGTGCACGCGCCATTGGCCGCGGGGAAGGAATGGCGCGGCAAGTCAGGCGTGTCGTTGTATTAGGACTCGGTGGCCGAGGTGGATGACAGTGTGGGCCGCATCTTGACAACACTCGAACGGCTGGGCTTCTCCTCCCACTCCTGGACAAAGGCAAGGGGCGTTGGGGCTGAACTACGTGGTGCAACACAACGGCGTGGGTCCGAAGCCGTCGGCGGCGCGGTGCAATTTTCGATGGCCAGCATCCGAAGCCTGTGCGGACATTGCCGCAGCACTGAGAGATTGGCAGCGGTTGCCCGAATCGATGGGCTGTGCGGGAAGGGGCTGAGGGGCAGATCACGGGATTTCAGACCAACAACCGCGGCGGCGTGAGTACGCTGGCCGAACTCGACTCGGCGTTTCTGAACACGTTCGACAACACCGACGGCGTGTTTCTTGAAATCTATGAGGACGTGTTTTGGGAGGCGAATAATCAGCGCGGCCGTGTTTTACCGGCTAGCGGGAAGACGACGGGCGGATGGGCCGATGAGTTTCACCGGCGGCGTGTGGACGCGGTGTTTCCGAATTTTGCGCGCGCGGGCAATCCGTTTCCGTCGAGCTTCAGCTTCACGTTTCAACGCGCGGGGACAGGGGCGCAGACGCTCTACGATGTGCATGGCGCCAAGTGCGGACAAGGGCGGCGGCGGGAGTTTGGACAGATTCTGGTGGATGCGCAGCCGCCGGCGATACGGTCCGCGGGCGGTGTGGCGACGGCGTCAGCGTTCGGCGGCGCGCGGGCGGCTGCGCCGCGGACTCGGGTGGAGATTTACGGCACGAACCTCGCAGCGACTACGCGGAGTTGGGCGGGCGGGGACTTTGCCGGGGTGAATGCGCCGACGGGGCTCGATGGGACGACGGTGCATATCGGCGGGCGGGCGGCGTACATCTCCTACGTCAGCCCGACGCAGATTAACGGGCAGGTGCCGGCGGGAGTGCCGGCGGCGGGGACGAGCGCGGCGTTCAATCTGGCGGTCAATTCCTGGTGGGCGGGCGGCAGTACGTGGTGGCGTTGTTCGCGGACGGCTTCCCATACGTGCTGCCGGAGAATGCGATTCCCGGTTTGCCTTCGCGCCCGGCGCGGGCGGGCGGCGTGATAACGCTCTACGGGATTGGCTTTGGTCCGGTGACGCCCGCAGTGCCGCCGGGTCAGGTGGCGGCGAGTACGGCGCCGTTGGCGACCGCTTTCCAGTTGACGATGGGCGGGACGAATGCGACGGTCGCCTATGCGGGGTTGGCTCCGAACACGGTGGGGCTGTATCAGTTCAACGTGGTGGTGCCCGCAGTGCCCGCCGGAAGTTCATTTGTGCCGGTGGCGTTCACGTTGGGCAATGCCGCGGCACGCAGAGTCTCAGTCTCGCCGTGACCGACTGAATGGTCTACGCTGCTGCCAGACCGCGGAGATTCCAGCCGCAGATGGTGCTGCCCTGGAGCTTATCGTTGGCCGGGCCGGCCCAGTGCGTTTCCAGACTCAGCCAGCCGTGGTAGCCGTCGGCGCGCAACGCCGCGATCTGACCCTTCCAGTCCACCGAGCGTGTACCGAGTGGGCCCCACACCGGCTTGTGGTCTTCCAAGTGGCAATCTTTCAGATGCACATGAACGATGCGGTCTTTCGGAAGCTTCGCATAGCCTTCAGGGAAGGGGTTCTCGCCGGAGCACAGCGCGTTGGCCGGGTCCCACACGAGCTTCAGATTCGGCAACCGGACCGCGTCCAGCAAGCGGGCGGACTCGGCGGCGGTGGCGATGTTGCAGGCGTGTTCGTTTTCAAGGCCTATGATGAGATTGCGCTTGGCGGCCTTCTCGCTCAGCCACGTAAGCGCGTCCACCACGCCGTTGAAGCAGGCGTCCGGATTCACCGTGCGCCAGTAGGAGAACACGCGGATGATCTTGGCGCCCAGCATTTCGGCGATGTCGAAGGCTTGGTCAGCCAGGCGCGGCTGATCGTCAAAGGTGTGCTTGGACGCAAAGATGTCTTGCTGGAAGGGGCTGTCGATATCGGGGCCGCCAGGCAGGACGCACTTCAAAATTGGCGAGGCGATGGAGATTACTTCAAACCCCTTGTCGCGCGTGAGCTGCTGCGCGGTCTTCAGTTCCTCCGGCGAGAGGTTCATGATGTTCTTGCCCCACAGCATGCGGAGTTCAGCGCCGGTCATACCGATGGCGGCCATGGCGTCGAGCGCGGGAGCAAGGTCGGAGGTGAATTCGTCGGTGATCGCGGCAATGCGCAGCTTGGGGGTCATAGGCGAATTTCTAATTGTAGCGAGATAAGGGCTGCAAGGGACGCAGCGCCCGGCGTGTGTTGTACTGCTTGCGCCAGGCGCGATGCGCGGGCGTTTCCGGGAAACGCTCGGTGGCGGGATACGGATACTGCGACATACCGTGGAACGGCAGCGGCTCGACGGTGTCGGAGTGCGCGGTATTGGCGTCGCGATCTTTCGCCCACCCATCGACGGCGAGGACGAAGTGGCGCACGTGGCCAGCGGCGACGGGCGGAAAGGCCGCGGCCTCAAAGCGCAGCGTGAGTTCGTCGCCCGAGCCCATGATCACGAAGCAGTCGTCGGGGGCCTGCATGAGTTCAGTGACGTCGCCGAAACGCGTATAGAGGCCCGGCGTGGGGTTCCACATCGACGCAGGCAGCGGGTTCGTGTAAAAGAACATTTCGGGCTCGGTGCGTTGCGGGTGGATCCGCGCGCGGGAGAAGCCGCGGAAGTGCAGGCCGGCCGCGGCGGGCAAGGCAGCGGCGGCGATGCGATGTTCGTCGCCCGCTTCCGCAAAAAACTGATCGGTCCAGAACGCGGCGAGGGTCGTGTTGATGCGGATGGCGTCCGCCTGCGCGAGCCATTCGGGCTTGAGTTCCACCACGATCGACTTGGGTTTGCCGGCGGGCAGGCCCATCTCTTCAATCACCGTGCGCCATACGCCATGCTCACGGATCTGGAGCGATGGAAGCTTCAGTTCCCCGCCCGGCCGTTGCGCGGCAGCGCGGAACTGGCTGCCGTCAGCCCAGTCCACCCAACCGTCAAGTACCAGGATGGGGCGCTTCAGTGCGCGGGCCGCGGCGGGCTTGGCGATGCGCTTAGTGGTGGTGTAGAACTTGAGCGGCGGATAGGGTGGCGACTGGAACTTCTCGTTGAGATACACCGAGCGGCCCGCCGGCGTGTCGACCGCCAACAACTTCACTTCATCGACGTAGGCAACCTCGCTCAACTCTTCGGTGAGGCGCACTTCATAGAAGCCGTCGCGCGCGGCGAGCGCACCGGCGGGGATCTGGATGTGCTCGAGATGATCCACCGGGAAGAACGTTCCGTCACCGGCCATGGCGCCGAGCGGCGCGACGCCGAGCACGTCGGAGATATAGACGAACTCGCGGCCGTTCCACGTCCACACTTGCGGGCAGGAGCCAGAGAGCCGCTGGGCTTCCTGGTACGTCTGCGCGCGCACCGCTTGGTTGGCTTCGCTTTGAATGAGGCCGTTGGGCCAGGTGATCCGAACAGCGTCGATCATGCGCGCATCGCGAACGCCGAACAGGAGCGGCGCACCGGTGTAGAGCTTCTTCTGGTAACGGCCGGCGATCTTGATCTCTACTTCCGAGCCTGCGGCCAGCTTGGGGTTTTTCACGCCGCCGAGTGAGATGCGCACTGCTTGGTGCGGCGTCAAGGTGGCGTTGGTGAGCAGATGCACGGCGCCATCGGTGGTAACGGCAGCGAGGTCGGTTTTGCCATCACCGTTGAAGTCGGCGGCAGCGTATTGCGCGGTGTTGGCCGGAATCGCGGCGAGCGGCCCGGGGTCGGAAGCGTAGCGCCGCGTGGGCACGTAGCGATGCGCGACGTTACGCGCCAGGACATCTTGCACGCCGCGGTTTTCCCAATCGGCGGCGATCACCGGGGCAGCGAGGGGCGCGGTGACCCACTCGAGGCGCGTGTCTTGATTCGGCGCGCTGGTATTGAAGAGAATGGCGTTGTCGAGCGCCAGATCGATTGTGCCGTTGTTATCGGCGTCAAGCGCGGCGGTGAGGCGAGTACCCTTGGGCACGATGGCAAGTTCGCGCGCCTCGTACTTGCCGGCGAGTTTGTCGCGGTAGAGCGTGCCGGGGCGCTCCGCGTAGGAAACCGCTAGATCGTAGGCTTTGGTATCGGGCACCAAACGGAAAGCAACAGCGCCGGTGGGCTGGCCCTTTGCAAACGGGAAGTCCGTAGTGCGGTCACCGAACTTGCCCGCGCCTTCGTTGCGCAGCAGCGCGTTCGCGTTGGCGCCCAGCAAAATAAGATCGAGGTCGTAGTCATGATCGTAGTCAAGCCACACGGCGATGTCGTATTGGCCGGGCGGCAGCGCCGTGCGCGTATATCCGGCGGGCGTGTTCGCCAGGAGCGCGTGACCCGATGCCGACAGCACCGCGAGATCCATGCGGCCGTCGTTGTTGAAATCCGCCGGTGCGGCGAAGGTGACATCGCGCGCGATGGTGATGGGCGGCGCGACGGCGGAGTAGAGGCGCAGTTGACCGCCGATGGCGACCGCAAGATCATGACGGCCGGCAGCGGCGGGTAGCACGACAGGGCGTGAGACCGGGCCAGGGATGGGCGGGCCGAGACGGCGCGCGATGAACTTCCATTCGCGCGTTGAGGCTTCGGCCGGTCCAGTGGCCGCGGCATCGACATCATCGAGAATCTCCGAGTACCAGCTCCACTCCATGTCTTCTGAACTGGGCGACGTGGCGTTGGCGTCTTTCGCCGCTTGAAAGAGTTTGAGCCGGGCGGCCGCTTCATCGCGCCGGCCCGACTGCCGGTAGAGATTGTAGAGCTGGAAGTGCGGCGCGGCGAGATTCGGATTGAGGCGCGAGGCAGTTTCGAAAGCTGCGATGGCTTCGGCGTTGCGGTTCGCCAGCTTGTGCAATACGCCGAGGTTGTAGTGGCCGGTGGGCTCGCTCGGGATCAGCTTGACGAAGCCCTCAAACTGACGCTGCGACTTCTCGTAGTCGCCCGCTTTCTTGAACTGCACCGCGAGGTTGTACCAAGCGTGCGGCAAGTCTGGCTTCTGCTGCTGCACCTTTTCGAGACCGGCGGTGCCTTCGGCCGTTTTGCCGGCGGCCAACAACGCCAGCGCGTAATTGAGCCGTTCGCGCGGCGAGTTGGGCGCGAGCGCCAGAGCCTTGCCGAACTCGGCCACCGCTTGCGCCTGCGTGGTGGGGTTCTCATAGAACGCCTTGCCGAGATTGCGATGGCGGGCAAGTTGGTCTTCGGCAGCCGGAGGCGGAACGAAAAAGAGGGCACCCGTTGTGAGGACGAGGCGGACGAACATGGGTTGGCGTCTCCTTTCGAACTGTGCGGGCCGGCGTTACATGGTCCAGCGCCAGAGGTTGGAGCCGGAGGTAAAGCCAGCTCCGACGGCCGCAAACAAAACGAGATTACCGCGTTTCAAACGTCCGTCAGCCAGCGCGTCGGCCAGCGCCAAAGGAATAGTGGCAGCGGTGGTGTTGCCGTAATTTTTAATATTGATGACCACGCGGGAGGTATCGATGCCCAACTTTTCCGCCGTGGCGCGGATGATGCGCAGATTCGCCTGATGCGGAATCAGCAGCACGTCCGACGCCGAAACGCCGTGTTGGGTAAGAATGCCGGTGCACATCTCTTCCATCTTCCGCACCGCGTACTTGAAGACCTGCTGGCCCTCCTGGTGCACATAGTGCTCGCGCGCGTCGATCGTTGCGTGCGACGACGGCTTGCGGCTGCCGCCCGCG
>VFZO01000366.1 GCA_016871155.1 Acidobacteriota bacterium
GGATTGGCCTCCAAGATTCGCTTCGTCGAGAAGAGTTTTTACGACGTTCCGGTGCGGGAGGCGTCGATCGTGTTTCTCTACCTCTATACGGCGGTGATGGCGAAGCTGAAGCCAAAGCTGCTGCGCGAACTCAAGCCCGGCGCGCGAATCGTCGCCTACCAGTTCAACGGTATGGGCGAATGGAAACCGGACGAGACGGTCACGCGGTTCGATCACCCGGTTTATTTGTGGCGCGTGCCGGCGAAGAGACTGTGACCCGTTGTGGCCGGAGACTTCGCGTGGTACACAGGATAGTTTATGAACTCCACCAGCCCCGTCGCATCGAACGAGCGCATCTCGTCGGTTGATACTCTTCGCGGCTTTTCGCTGCTGGGAATTTTGCTGTTGAATATCGTCTCCTTCGGACTTCCGTTCGCCGCCTATATGAATCCGGCGGTGGCCGGCGGCTCGACCGGGCCCGACCTGACAGTCTGGCTGATCGCGATGACGTTTTGGGACGGAAAGCTGCGCTGCCTTTTTTCGATGCTGTTCGGCGCCAGCGCGCTGATCCTGCTGGGACGCGCCGAACGGCGCGGAGCCGGTATTGAAGCCGCGGATATCTACTATCGCCGGACGATGTGGCTGATCCTGTTCGGCATCCTTCACGCGTTTTTGGTCTGGTACGGCGACATCCTGTACGCGTACGGCGTTGTGGGGCTGCTGCTGTTCCCGCTGCGAAGGCTCTCGGCGAAGGCGCTGATTGTTACCGGGTTGGTGATCGTAGCGGTCCATTCGTTGCAGAACTTCGGCGCCGGGTTTGGAATCGGCGAGCTGCAACGGCAGGCCAGAGTGGAAAAGGACGCGAAGGCCATCGAGGAGTTCAAACAGGTCGAGGAGATGTTCTCGCCCACGAAGGAAGTGGTGGAGGCGGAGATCGCGGCCCACCGTGGAGGTTGGGTGTCGAACCTGACGAAGCGGGCGCCCATCGCGGCGATGTTTGAGACCCAGATGTTCTTCCAGTTTATGTTTCTGGACGTGCTGGGCATGCTGGTGATGGGGATGGGACTCCACAAGGCCGGCGTGTTCGACGCATCGCGGAGTTATGGTTTCTATGGCGCGTTGGCGGCGGGCGGGTTGGCGGCCGGCGTACCTCTGAACTACTGGGCGGCGAGCCAGTGGGCCGGTTCGAACTTTGAGATTTCCGGGTACTTTACCTACATCGGTTCGACCACCGATGTGGGCCGGTTCAGTGTGGCGCTGGGCTACACGGGCATCATCATGATGCTATGCAAGGCGGGCGCACGCTTTATCACCGCGCCTCTCGCGGCGGTGGGGCAGATGGCACTGACGAATTATTTGTTGACGTCGATCCTGATGACGATGTACTTCGACGGCTGGGGGCTGGGCCGCTTCGCTACTCTCTCGCGGCACGAGTTGTACTTCGTCGTGGCGGGAATGTGGGCGATCAATCTGATTGCTAGCCCGCTCTGGCTCCGCTATTTCCGGTTCGGCCCCGCCGAGTGGGTGTGGCGCTCGCTGACGTATTGGAAGAAACAGCCGATGCTACTTCGTCAACACGACAGCCTCGCCGGTGCGGAGAGCGCGGTTGTAGACGCGCAGTAGATCCATCCCTGGCGAGAGCTTGGCCCTGGGCGCGCCGTTGGGCGAGCGGAATTGGGGCGAGAAGCGACCCCAGCCGAACTGGCGGGCGTCTCCGCCGTCGTTGAACTTGCCGTCAATCACAAAGCTGATGATCTTCGGTCCGCCGTCGACCGTGACGACGATGTGGGGTTTCGCGCCGGCGCGGGCGGTGCCGGGGTCGGACTCCCAGGCGGCGAGCGTTTGTCCGTCGTTCATTGTGATTTCGACGGAAGCCCGTTCGGTCACGCGAAGCGCGAGGCCCTTGCCGTCTGGCGTGCGGCCATCGAAGAGGACTTGACCGGCGCCCGCAATAGCAGCACGGAGTTCGATGGAGAAGCCGGCGCGAAGATCGTCCAGTCCATAGTCGGACCGGCGCGAGCGCATGGTGAAGACCGGAAACTTCGGAGCTTCTATTTCGGCCGGAGGCGATGTCCAATTGACTTGTGCGTCTCCGGGTCTTCCGGCGTTCCACAGAGACTCAAGCATCGATTTGTCGAGCAGATGAACGCGCGCGATATCCTTCTGCGTTTCCGTGACGTAGTATTCCCCACCTTCCTCGATCAGGTCCGGGTAGCTCATTCGAATGTAGGAATCGTCGTCGTAGAGCAGGATTTCGGGCTGCGACCACGCGATTACTTTCCCACGCGGCGAATCGGTCTCTACGCCGCCGGAGACCCACACCGGATTGCGGTCTTCATAGGCCATGGAGCGGCGGCGGGGATGCTCCCGGATGAAGCGACCACCGTGATTGTGAAACCAGTACAGGTATTTTCCGTTCTCCAGACGCCAGGCAAAGTTCGCGGCGCGCGGGTGTTTCATCAACTGGCCATCGGCGAAGCGCATGTACTGGGGCGCGTCCCAGGTGCGGCCGCCGTCGCGGCTATAGGAGAACGCGGAGTGGCCGTCGATGGTGCGATAGACGCAGAAGATCGAACCGTCGGAGAGGACCGAGTAGCTGTGCTCCTCGGCGATGGGGCCGCCGCCGGCGGGCGTGCGCAGACCCGCGTCGCCATCGGGCAGCGTCTCCCAGTGAAGCTTTTCGGGATCGCGTTCGGAGTGAATATTCGCGCTGCGCAAGGTCACGCCTTCGCTGGAGGTGAAGAAGCCTTCGCCAAAGCCGCCGACCTTGTGGAGCGGCACGTAACCGGCGCCTTTGTAGCTGAAGGCGCGGCCAACAGTCCAGAAGAATTTGATCTTGCCCTGATAGGCGTTCTTGCGGTCGATCTCGAAATCGCGCTGCGGAATGTCGTAGCGTTTGGCGGACCAGGTGCGGCCATGGTCGTCGGAATACTTGTAGACGAAGTGGCCGAAGCTATCGACGCGCCGGACCTTGCCATCGCGATAGGGAGGGTTGTCGCCTTTCAGTTCGCGAATATTGTCGGTGTTGTGATTGTAAAAGACATAGACGCGGCCGAACTCCGTTTTCAGCAGCACGGCATAGGAAGCCTCCGGGCCGGTGGAGGGTTCGACGTCGACGGCTTCCGACCAGGTCTTGCCGCGATCGGTGGACCGCCGAGTGACGACATGCTGGCCGCCCGCGCCTTCATGCCCGGGGCCAGTGGTGATGGCGCAGAGCCACGCACCGTCGGCGGTTTTGACGATGTAGGGCTGGTCGGAGTAGCCTTCGTCGGGAATCACCCAGCCGGTTTTGATGTTGCGAGGGTCCACCGTTTGCGCTGCCAGCACCGGTGCGAGAAGCAGAAAAAGTTTCATGAATCAAAAAGTGTACTTGATTGCGAATTGCGCGGTGCGTTCGCCGGTAGATGTGTCGACGATTCCAAATGCGCTGGTGCCAAGGCCCTGGCCGGGCCGGAAAAAATAGGGCGTGTTGGAGACGTTGAAGCTGTCGGCACGAAAGGAGACGGTCTGTCCCTCCTTGACCTGGAAGGCTTTCGAAACACCGAGATTGTAGGCGGAGCGGCCAGGCCCGCGCACGTCCGGCAGTGTGCGCGAGACGTTGCCGAAGGTGTAGTTTGGCGGTACCGTAAATTGATCGATATCGAAGAAACGCCCCAGACGGCTCTGAACAGGTCCAGAGAGACCGGCGGACTTGCCCGTGGAGTTGGGCCGTAATACTTGGCCGGAGACTCCGGTGTTTCCGATCGAGTTGAGCGCGAGAGGGAATCCATTCTGCGTGGAGAGGACTCCGTTGGCGGTCCAGCCGCCGAGCACCCAGTTCACCCAGCGGTTCGTTGTGTTGAGCAGCGCACGCCCGCGGCCAAAGGGCAGCTCCACGGTATGGCTGACGGTAAGGCGGCGGGAGATATCGCCTTCGGAAATTGCGCGCTCCGCGCGAAGGTCGTAGGCGTTCTGCACCGGCGGAACGAAGGCAGACTCGCCGAAGATGCGGCCGGAGCCGTTATCGATTAGCTTCGCGCCGGTGAAGGTGGCCAAGACGGAGTAACCGCGGCCGAACCGTTTCTGCGCGCGAAGCTGCACGGAGTGGTAGTTCGAGGTGCCGATGTTCTGGGCCAGGGCCGGGCTGTTGGTGGAGACGGTGATGTAGTGCGGGAATGGCCGCAGCAACTGGGAGTTGGAAACGTTGCGGAGCGAGAGCGTGCCGGAAGGTACGAGGCCGAAGAACGGGTTCGGCGATGTGCGATTCAATTGCACACCCAGCGCCTGATGGACCGGGTCCACCTGGTTGTAGTTCAGAGATACCGGCAGGCGGGTGCCCTTGTTGCCGGCATAGACCGCTTCGATCAACGAGCCCTTGGCGAATTGACGCTGCAGCGAGAAGTTCCACTGCTGGTTATAGGGGCTCCGGCCGTTGTCCCGCAGCGCGATGGCGATGCTCTGGCCGAGTTGAAAGCGGTCGGCCGGGTCACCGGTGCGCTGCAGGAGGCCATTGGGAAACGGGTTGTCGAAGGGGTTCAGCAGCACCACGTCGTCCAGCGACGAGACCCAGGGAGTGGTGAGTGAATAGCCGGGTGTGCCGAAGTTGCTGCCGCTGGTGGTGCCGAAGCGGGGCGCGAAGAAGACGCCGTAGCCCATTCGGACGACCGTGCGCTGGCTGATGCGATAGGCGAGGCCGGCCCGCGGACCGAAGTTGCGATAGTAGGGATCGAATTGTCCGCGCGGATTGCCATCCTGGCCGGCGTAGCGAAGCACGCCGCGGAGACCGGGTAACTCCGCAATGCCGATGGGGAACGGCGCGGCGGGATCGAAGAAGCCGAAGCGGTTATAGCGCTCCGTGCGTGGACCGTCGAACTCCCAGCGAACACCGGCGTTCAAGGTCCAGCGCTTGAACTTGATGTCGTCGTTGATGTAGGCGCCGTGGTAAGGATTGCGGATGGCGAGCGCCGCCGACGACGCGACCGACCCGCCGCCAAAGCCGAGCAGGAACGAGGCAAGTCCTTCGCCAGCGACAAGGTTTGGCTGCAAAGCGTTCGGTCCACGGGTTTGCGCGGAGGTGAAGCTGTAGCTCCCCGAGGAGGCCGCGGCTTGAAACGGCGTTTGATCGTAGAGGCGGAAGTCGCCGCCATAGACGATCGTGTGGCGGCCTCGTATCAAGGTCTGTTCGGCGATGGCGGTGTAGACCTGATTGCCCCGCCGGATTCGATCGCCGGAGGGCGGCCCGAGCGTTGCGAAGTTCTGAATGGTGATGAGCGGAAAGATCTGCTCATCGACGGCCGCGGCGATGTTGGGCGCGAAGCCGAGCGCGGTGAGGTCGACCTTGCCGGCCGCCAGAGGCACGCGGCCTTCGAAGCGGCGCGTGCCTCCCAGGCGAAGATTCAGTATAGAACTAGGCGACAGCACCTTTGTAGCGTTGACCATCAGATTCCAAACGCGGCTGACGGTGTCCCCCGTGACGTTGTCGGCGATGGTGCCGAATGGACCGTTGACGGCGTTGATGCCCGTATTGCGCGTGAGGCGGCCGAAGAGACTGAGCGATTCCGAAAAGCGATGATCCACGCGGCCGCTCCATTGGTTGGAGTCGACGGTTTGTTGACGTTCCCAGACGTAGTTGTTGACGGCGGCCGGGCCAGTGCCCGGCCGGTTGGGCGCGGGCAGGAACTTGATGAGGTTGCGGGCGAGCGGACTTTGGCGCGTGGCGGGGATGATATTGCCAGGGAACGGATCGCGCAGAAACACGCCATTCACCTCGCTTCGCGCGGCCGGGTCGTAAATGGTTACCCGCTGGCCGTTGGCGTTGACGCGGCGCGAGAAATCTCCCGCCGCCTCCGCCGGAGTTGGAACGGTGAGGATGCCGGATCCGCCGCCGAGGAACTCGCGGTGCCCTTGATACTCGGCGAAGAAGAAGGTCTTGTCGCGGCGGATGCGCCCGCCGAGCGCGCCGCCGAATTGATTCAAGTGAAACTTG
>VFZO01000367.1 GCA_016871155.1 Acidobacteriota bacterium
GAATACGCTCCATGTCCTTGCGGTTCATGGACCACAGATAGATCTCCATCAGCCGATCCTGATGCAGGCGGGCGGTCCAGTGATACCACTCGGGCTTTCCGGAATACTTGTAGCCTTTCGGGTCGCCGTACATTTGGGGCAGGAGCGTCTGGCCGTTCTGTTCCCTCTTCTGGGCGTAGATCAGGTCCATCTGCTTCCGCAGCGTATCGACGTAGGACTGATCGCCTGTCATCAGCAGCGCATTTCCGAAGCCGGGAAAGGTTCCATCGGTGAAGTAGCCGCGATGGGCGATCTGCCCGAGTTCGCCGTCGAAGATCGTGAAATTCCAGCCGTAGGTACCCTTCCACCACTGTCCGTTGTGCTCGCCGCCGAGTTTGCCGTCGAGGCCGATGTTGCTGGGAATCATTCCGCCGGTTTCGGCCGCTCGCGCCTTCCAGGCGCTCATGTAGTCCGACACCCACTTGTGATATTTCTCGTCGCCGGTGAGCGCGAACGCATTAACGCCGAGAATTGTCGCCGAAAGGTTCAGGAAGTTGTCGCCAATGCTATCTAGATACTCGTCGCAGTGGGAGAGCATCTTCTTGTAGTTGGCTTCCAGGTCTAGCATCTTGCCGCGGCCGGCCGGATTGTGAAGGAGATGGAACTTGCCGGGCACGGGATCGCCCACCCAGTCGTAGGTCGTGGCCTTGCGGAGCATCGGGCCGTGCGAACCGGTCCACATGCTGCGGATGATCTTCTTCGCCGGATCGTAATTCGGCGCAGCCGGATCCTCGCCGGTGTACATTTTGGCGAAGCGGAGCGAGCGCTGTTTCCAATGCTCGTCGTTGGGCGTGGAGAGGCCCTGGAGCAGGAACGCGCGCATGCCTTCGCCCGTGTGGAACCAATCGGACTGCGTGAGAAACTCCTGGTGATAGGCGCCGTTGGCGGCCAGCGGCGTGAGCTTGGTTCGCAACTCGTTGTACTGTTTCCAGTGGCCCTCCTGGCCTTTCTTGAACATCTCCAGGACTTCGTCGCCCCCGCCAAGGGCGTGGAGGAGCGTCCAGTTCCAGTAGGTCTCGATGGCGTCGTCCGGGCCGTCGAGCGTACCCCAGCGCGGCGTATGGAGCAGATAGCCTTTTTCGTCGACAAACTTCCTGTAGAATTCGCCGGCGGCGCGCGTGTTATATTTCAGCAACTCGCGTTCGAGCACGGCCCACGCGGGCGGCGGCATTGGCGTCTTAACGTGGACGGCGGGAGGTTGGGCCAGCGAGGCGAAGCTGAGAAGCGCGAGAAAGCGAATCATGACTGGGATCAAGATATCAGCTTCCCAACAGGGGCGGCGGCTGCCAGGCTACCAGAGAATCTTCAAGCCGAGTTGCATTTGACGCGGGGCATTGGCCTGGCCGTTGATCGTGCCTACAGCCGAGGAGGTGACCGATGTGTTCGGTGAGCCGAACCGCGGCGTGTTAAACGCGTTTAAGGCCTCGGCGCGGAACTGTGCACGGACGTTGCCGGATTCGCGTTGTTTAAGGACGAAGTCTTTGAACAGCGACAGATCGTAGTTCTGAATGATGTCGTTGCGGAGCGCATCAATGCGTTGGGAAGCGTTGCCGAAGGTGAAGGCCGGGGGCTGCGAGAACACCGACGTGTCGAAGTAGCGGTTCAGGCGCTGATCGACCTTGCCTTCCAGACGCGGGCTTCGCCCGTTGTTGTTGGCCCGGATGGTGGAGTTAAATATGCCCGCGGTGTTCGAGGCGGAAGGCCCAAGCGGCGTGCCGCTCTGGTATGTCGTAATGCCGTTGAACTGCCACTGGCCGGCCGCAAGGTCCAGCCAGCGCGACCAGTTACTGCCGAGCTTTCGTCCGCGGCCGAAGGGGAGTTCATAGATGTAGCTCATGACAAAACGGTGCTTCAGGTCGATGTCGCTGAGAGCGCGATCGTCGCGCAGGTTGTAGCTGTCCTGGTGGCTCTGCCCGTCGTCGAGATTTTTGGCCCAGGTGTAGCTGCCTTCGAACATCAGGCCGCGGCTGAAGCGCTTGGTCATCGTTATTTGCAACGAGTGGTAGAAGTTGCTGGCGCCGCTCGAGTAGATGGGCACGATGGTGTCGAATTGCGGAAAGGGGCGTAGAAGCTGCGCGCGGCGGACCGTCCGATTGGCAAGGATGCCCGCCGCGCCGGCGGTGCCGAAGAACGGATTCGCCACCTGCTCGTTCAGCGCGGCGCCCAGCGCCATCGCTTCCTTGGGAAGCTGGTTCAGCGTCAGGCCGCCCTCCGTGTTGCGAAAGAGATGAAATCCGCGGGTGTGCACATATGCGGCTTCCAGCAGCATTCCGAAGGGGAGTTCCCGTTGGAGGTTCACGTTGACCTGGCGATTCCAGTTCGTGAGCATGTCCTGCGTGGCGGCTTCGATGCTGTTGCCCACCTGGGTCAATAAGCCCTGCGAAGCCTTCGGCGGTTGGCGGAATCCGTTGGGATACGGGTTGCGCAGCAGGTTGTTGGGCGTGATCCCGTCGATGGAAGCGACCCAGGTGTTGTCGGTCCGGAATCCCTGCGTGCCGATGGTGCCGGCGGCGGCCTGGAAGCCGGCGCCATACAGATGCCCGTAACCGGCCCGAAGGACGGTCTTGGAATTGACGGAGTACGCGAAGCCGATGCGCGGCGCGAAGTTGTTCAGATCGCGCGGGAACTGCGTCCGGGGCTGCCCGTTAGTGCCGACGAAGACAAGACCGCCGCGGAGGTTCGGCACGGTGCTTGCCAGCGGCGAAGCGATGGAGGGATCGAAGTAGTTTGTGCGGTCGAAGCGTTCGCTGCGCGGCGTATCGATATCCCAGCGGAGTCCAAGATTGATTGTCAGTTTCGAGTTGATGCGCCAATCGTCCTGCAGGTAGCCGGAGTAGTAGAAGCTTTGCGTGGCGACGTTCTTGAAGTTCTGGATCAACGAGCCGCCGGAGCCGGTGCCCAGCAGAAACGATGCAAGGCCAATGCCGGCCGTCGGAGAGGCTTGGTTCGGGTTGGGGCCCTGCGTCATTCCCGCGCCGAAACTGAAGTCGCCGGCCGACCGGGCTTCGTTCGTGTTGACGCGAAGCAGGCGTCCCTCAAAGCCGGTCTTAATGGAGTGGCGGCCCATAATCTTGGTCAGGTTGGCGAGTGTCGTGTAACTCATGAACGCGTTTCGCCGGTGATCGCCGCCGCCGAGCCCGACCTGTCCGGCGACGCTGAAGCCCGGGAATAGCTGAAAGTCCGGGCCGATGTCGTAACCGGCGGGCAAGCCAAGCGAAGAGGGCCGGAACCCGATGCTCTGGTTGTTAAAGACGTAGAGAGTACGCGCGAAGCCCAGACGGACGTTGAGAATCGTGGAGCCGCTGAGGGTGTTGGTATAGTCGGCGACGCCGCCGTGGACATGATCCTCATCGACGATGCGGCCCTCGGCTATGGTGAGATCGTCGGGGAAGCTCTTAAGCGGCACGTTCTCGTTCAACCGTGTGGAGTAGCGTCCGAAGATCCGTTGGTGCGAGTCGATCTGATAGTCGACCCGATAGTCGTGTTGCAGAATGTTGCCCTGGCCGCTGCCGGACTGTGCGAAGTTGTTCTGATTGGTAATGGCGGCGCCTCCCGTGTTTGGCTGCGGGTAGAACTTCGACACATTGGAGGCCACCGGATCGAAGCGGGCGGCCGGAACGGTGTTCGACGGGAACGGATCGCGAATGAAAGCGGTGCCGCTCGGATCGCGCCGCGTGGAGAAGGGATCGAAGATTCGGATGAGCGCCGGCTGATTGTTGACCACGTTAAATGTCTGGGAGAAGTTGCCCTGGCGCTCCAGATCGGTGGGCGCGGTGAAGGCGCGGCGTGCGAAGGTGCGGGCGCGCAGGCCTTCCAGGCTGGTCATGAAGAAGAGCTTGTCTTTCTTGATGGGACCCTGGGCGACGTAGCCGAACTGGCTGCGCTTGAAGCTCGACAGCGCCCGGCCGGAGCGGTTGTCGAAGAAGTTGTTCGAATCCATGACCGAGTTGCGAAGGAACTCGTAGACGCTGCCATGCAGCGTGTTGGTGCCGGATTTGAATGCCACGTTGAGAACGCTGCCCATGGAGCGGCCGTACTCGGCCGAATAGTTGGAGCCCATGACTTTGAACTCTTCGATGGCGTCGACCGACGGAAAGACGGAGATGCCGCCGGAGAGGCCATTGACGGTAGAGTGCGAAGCGGTGACACCGTCGATTAGAGTATCCATCATGCGGGCGCGGGCTCCGTTGACCGAGTAGCGCATTTCGCCATAGCTATTGCCGATGGCCCCGGCCACGCCCGGCGTTAGAAAGATCAGCGAGTAAACGTTGCGTGTGTTCAAGGGCAGGTTGACGATGCGCTTGTTTTCGACCACTTTTCCGAGCGAGCTTGTCGTCGTCTCCAAGGCAACCGCCGTAGCTTCGACGGTAATGGAGTCGGCCACTTCGCCGACGGTCAGCGCCACGTCCACCTGCAATTGCTGGGTTATGGCGAGGTTCAGCGATTCGCGCACGGCTTTCTTGAAACCGGATGCGGTGACTTCGATCCGGTAGTTGCCGGGCGGCAAATTGTTCGCGCGATAGAAGCCGTCGGCGGAGGTGGTTTCGTTGGCGCGAAGGTTCGTGTCGACGTTGGTGACGGCGATCTGCGCGTTGGGGACAACCGCACCGGAGGCGTCCTTGACCGTGCCCAAAATCGATCCGGTAAAGGACTGCGCGTAGAGCGCTGCCGAAAGAAAGAAAGCGAGTTTCATGTCAGTTGTGTTACATCACTGTAACAAATATCTCTTCGGTATACTGTTTCGAAGTTGAATACTCCGGAAGAAATCACAGTCCTGCTGCACAAATTCCAGAGCGGAGATGCCTCTGCCCAGTCGCGGCTTGTGAATGCTGTACAGCAAGAGTTGCGGGTGATCGCGGCGCGGCACATGCGGCGGGAGAAGCAGAATCACACGTTGCAAACCACGGCGCTGGTGAACGAAGCCTACTTGAAGCTGGTTCAAATCAAGAACGCTAACTGGAAGGACCGCGCCCATTTCTTCGCGGTTGCTGCGCAGGTCATGCGGCGCATTCTTGTAGACCACGCTCGAAGGCGCATCGCCGGCAAGCGCGGCGGCGGGCATGAGATGCTGCCGCTCGAAGAAGGTTTAGTGTTTTCGCCGCAGCGGTCGCAGGAGTTGGTACGGCTGGACGAAGCTTTGCAGAAGCTGGAAACCGAAGACGAGCGCGCAGCCAGGATCATTGAGCTGCGGTTTTTCGGCGGTTTGAGCATCGAAGAGAGCGCAGAAGCGCTCCAGTGTTCGCCGCGCACCGTGAAGCGCGAGTGGACGTTCGCACGCGCTTGGCTGCGCGAAGAGTTGGGGCTGCCGCCCGAGACTTCCACCGCCTAGGCGAGCAGCCGGATCTCCTTGGCGTCCCAGTGAATCGCGGTTTGCTTCTCCAGGCTGAGATTCACGGCCAGGCTGGGGCCGGCCGTGCGCGCGCCGAAGGTGGCGTCCTCAAAGAACGGCTTGCGCGTGTGGACCGCGTTCACGAAGTTCGTCATGTGGTCCAGGTGCGCGTTGTGGCTTCGCGGCGGCGAGTAGCGCTCGTTGCCATCGGGCGTCATGCCCAGCGGTTGGGCCGGGTGCCGCTTGCGGTAGTCCGCGAGGATCGCCTTTTGGTCGGCCTTTGAAAAGGTATCGAGCGTGTAGCCGGGTTCGGGCTCTCGAGGTTTGCGTTCCACGGTCACGCCGCTCATGGTGACCTCCATGGTGCCTTCGCTGCCTACGAACTTGAGTCCGAACTTTTCGGGCGGGGCCGCGCCGCTGGCGAGATTCACACGCAGGGCGAAGGTGAACTTGGGGTAGTCCATCAGCGCGAGAACAACGTCGTATGCATCGCGCCCGTCCTTCCAGTGGCGGAGGCCGCCGGTGGCGTAAATGCGCGACGGGCCGTCGGTGGCGGTGGCGACGTG
>VFZO01000368.1 GCA_016871155.1 Acidobacteriota bacterium
GCGGTTCGGCAGGCGCCGCTCCGGCGGCCTCGGCCCCGGCGGCGGACGCTCCCGGCCGCGGCGCAGACGTCTCCACTGGCCGCGGCGGCGCCTCCAGTAACGGACACTAAGCCGGAAACCGCTTCACCTCTCGGATCGGAACCGGCGCACGCGGTAGAGTGCAGACTCGTACACCGTTTCCAGCTCCGGCAGGGCCATCCAGTGGCGCAGAATTTTTTCGCGGTCGGCTGGAAACAGGTCCAGCTCCATATCGAAGGGGCCGATCAGAAGATACCCCAGCCCCTCGGCGCGCATGCGCGGGATGATGTCGGAATGGTAGGCGGAGATGGCGGCTTGGTCGTTGGTGTAGAAGTACCGGGTGGGAAAGTGGAAGCCGATGCCATGCCGGCCGGTAAACCGCCGGAGCGCGACATCCTCGGCCGCGAGAAAATTCGCCGTTGCGGGCGTGTTCTGTCGAACCCACTCAAAGGCACGCTCCCGCTCCGGCAGCACTTCGATGTACCGCATCGGAATCGACGGCGCGAAGACCAGAGCCGAAACGGCGGTCCGGTGCGCGGCCCACAACAGGCCCGCGCCTAGCACCGCGCCGAACACCACCACCGCCCCGCGCTGGGTGGCCCAGTTGTTCCGCAGCATCGCCGACTGGAATCGGATTTCGCGCACGAACCCAAACGCTAGCAGAGGCAGGACCGGAAACAGAAATCGTTCCTGCGGAACATAATTCCAAACTGCCAGGGCGCAGACGTAGGGCACCGCCATGAACTCAAACGGCCCAACACCCTCGGCCCGCGCCCGCCGGACCAAGCCGGAAACCGCGGCGAACAACAGCAGCCGCGCAAAGTTGATCTCCAGGAAATCGTCGCTGCCGTTGAAGAACAACAGTCCCGCCGCGCCGGCCACCAGATGCGGCAGGTTGGTCTGAATAATCGTGGGAGCCAATTCCAGGGAAAAGTTGTCGCCAAAGAACTTCGAGTAATCCGAATAAAACGCTCGCGTTCCGCTCACTCCCGGCTCGGTGTGGGCCGTCACGTACCAAGCCCAGCCAACGAAAACCGGTGCGAAAATTAGGCCGAACAACGCCGCGTCCCGCCATCGCCGTTTCCACGCAAGCCACAGAATCGCCCCTCCCGGCACGGCAATCAGCGCAGTGCGGGTCAGATAGGCTGCGCTTGCCGCCAGCGCCGCCTGCCACACCCGCTCCCGCTCCAACAGCGCGGCGCAGAGCACGAGCCACACGGTTCCGAATACTTCGCTTAAGGCGCTGTTTGCGAACAGCACCGCGTACGCGTTCCACCCGGCCAGCAGCACCAAGGCCGGCTCCGGCCGCCAGTGCCAGATGGCCGCCAACAGACCCAGCATGGTCAGGAATAGCAGTACCGCCAAAGAGCGCCCGCCGCCGGCCCCGGGCATGAGGAACAACGGGTACAGAGGTGGATACCGGACCTGATACGGTTCGCCAGGCAGACTCTCGACCCGGAAGCCCCTGCCGTCGGCCAGCGAGGCCGCCGTGCCCACGTATACTCCGTCGTCGCTGAAGTGCCCTAGGTGCGGAACCGTTCCGCTAGAGCGGAACACGAACCAGAGCGACGGCAACAGCGCCAGCAGAACAACCAGCAGCTTCTTCATTGGCAGCGTTTTTCAGGATAACAAGGTACGCTGTTAGGAATATGCAAATCACTTTCCGCGGCGCGGCCCGTACCGTCACCGGTTCAATGCACGAGATCCAGTCGGCCGGCAAGCGCATCGTGCTCGACTGCGGCCTTTACCAGGGCCGCCGCAAGGAAGCCGCCGCGCGCAACAGGAACTTTCCCTTCCCTCCCTCCGAAGTCGACGCCGTGCTGCTCTCTCACGCGCACATCGACCACAGCGGCAACCTGCCCAACCTCGTCAAGCGCGGCTTCAGCGGCCCCATCTTCACCACCCCGGCCACCATCGACCTGTGCGCCAGCATGCTGCAGGACTCCGCATTCATCCAGGAAAAGGACGCCGAATTCCTCAACCGCCGCAACTCTCGCCGCAAACGCATTCTCGACGAAGAGGGCAACGGCCAAGTCGAACCTCTCTATACCGTGGAGGATGCCAAGCGCACCATCCCGATGTTTAAGGAGGTGAAGATGCACACCCGCACCGAAGTGTTGCCGGGCGTCTTCTCCACGGCGCATGAGGCCGGTCACATGCTCGGTTCCACATTTCTTTTCATCGAGGCCGAAGGCAAGCGCCTTCTCTTCTCCGGCGACATCGGCCGGAAGAACCTTCCGATCATCCGGGATCCCGAACGCGCCTTACCCGCCGACATCCTCATTGTGGAGAGCACCTACGGGGACCGGCTCCACCAGCCGCTACTCCACGCCAAGGAGAAGCTCGCCCACATCATCAACACCACCGCGCGCCGCGGCGGCAAGATCATCGCGCCAGCCTTCGCCGTCGGCCGGACGCAGCAGTTGGTCCTCATGATCCACGAGCTGATCCGGGAAGGCAAGCTTCACGAAATTCCTGTCTTCGTCGACAGCCCTTTGGCCGTCAACGTCACGGAAGCCTTCCGGAAACACACCGAGTGCTTCGACATCGAGACCAAGACGTTCCTCGACGACGGCGCCGATCCCTTTGGGTTCCGCCGCCTGCGCTACGTCCGCGACGTTGAGGACTCCAAGGCGCTGAACGACCTTCGTGTCCCTTGCGTCATTATTTCGGCCTCCGGTATGGCCGAAGCGGGCCGCGTGCTCCACCACCTTCGCAACAACGTCTCCGATTCCCGCAACACCGTTCTCATCGCCGGCTTCCAGGCGGAAAACACGCTCGGTCGAAAGCTCCTGGAGGGCGAAAAAGAGGTGAACATCTTCGGCGACCCCGTTCGCGTCCGCTGCGAGGTCACCAAGATCAACGAACTCTCCGGCCACGCCGACCAGCAGGAACTGCTCGCCTGGATGGAGCCGCTCGTGTCCTCCGTTCGCCACGTCTTCCTGGTCCACGGCGAATACACGCAGCAACAGGCCTTGGCCCTCGCCATTCAGGAGCGCTACGACGTACCGGTGACTATACCGGACCAGAACGAGAGTTTCACGGTCTAGGTCCCAGTACGGAACTAGTACGGTTTTGTGCCCGAAGTTCCATTAATCGCCATAGTTCCCAGGGTTAGTCTGTTCAATAACGAGGCGACGTGATCCAGACTCTCTATCACTACTCCTATCTCCAGGTGTTGGACTTCCTGACGACGGTCGCCTTCTTGATCAATGGCGTGCAGGAGGGTAATCCGGTCGTGAACTGGGCCATCCAGGTGTTTCCGTCGCCAATGGCCGGCCTGGTGGCGGTAAAAATAGTGGCGCTCGGTCTGGGAATCTACTGCTGGCTGACCGCGAAAACACAGGTGCTCGGACGCATCAACATAGCGTTTGCGGTACTCGTCGCCTGGAACCTCATCACCCTTATCGTCAAGACCGCGCACTGATCGCGCCAGGCGCGAAAGCGAAGCGCCGCATACAGCCGCGTGGACCGCGCATCGAGCAGTCCGAAATCCGCGGCGGCGCCACGTTCTGCGGCCGGAAGAGCGGGCCTGACGTCGCGTGCAATTTCCAGCGCCTCGGCCGCGGTCAGCCTCTGTACGATAAGACCTCGTTGCCAGCAAGAGCCCATCCCCGAACGGCCGCCTCCCGACCGCCAAGTTGAACTACCCGGCGCGGCATTGTCGCGGGTTCGGGCAGACCGGAGGGGCTTTGAGTACCTCGTCCCATCTCCGCTCAGATTCCCCAACAAAGATCTTGACAGAGTAAACTCTATCTATATAGACTTACATCGTGCAGCGCAATCGCCCTCCCTCGCCGCAGACCATCCACGTGCTGCTGGCGCTCGCAGCCGAGCCTGCCGCTTGGCGGCATGGCTACGATCTGTGTCAGCAGACCGGATTGAAAGCGGGATCGATGTATCCAATCCTGATGCGCCTTGCCGACCGCGGTTTGTTGGAAACGAGTTGGGAGACCGAAGTCCCGCAGGGGCGTCCACCACGGCATCTCTACCGGTTGACGCGGACGGGCGCAGAACTCGCGCGAGAGCTGAGCGGGAAAAGGCGGGCCGAAGCCGCCGCACCGTTGCGGCCACGCGCGGAGGGTGCGTCATGAGTCCCGAATACTGGCTCTCGCTAATTGTGCGGCATATGCCCGCCGATCGCGCGGAATGGGGCGCGGCGATGATGGCGGAGTTGGCCGAAGTGGAGCCGTCCGGGCGCTGGCGATTTGCGCTCGGGTGCACACGCGTTGCGTTGTTCCCGCCGGCGAAAGGAGCACATAGCGGTATGGGGAAAGGCATCCTCTTCACTTCGATCCTGGCCGGATTGGCCACGCTGGCCCTGTCGTGGCCGGAAGCCAGCGGAGCGTGGCTGGCGTCGGCCATCGCCTTCCAAACCTGGGCGCTCCTGTTTTCGAAAGTCTTCCTCTTCGACCTATTGGTGCTGGTGGGGTTGACCTGGAGTTTGGTGAAGCGCTCCAAAGGCGTCCAGCCGTGGAAGAGAATCCCGGTGGCAGTGCAGCAGCGTGGACGGCTCGCCGTGGAAGTTTACTTCGGGCTTCTGAATCCGGTGCTCTATCTGGCCGTCCTCACATCGGGGCCGGAGATGATGCGTCTGCAGACCGAGTGGCAATTGATTGGACCGCTGTATCGAGTGGCAGCCGGGTTGCTGGTGGTGGTTTGGGGCTGGCGCTTGTACGGTGCGGGGTTTGGCCTTACCTCCTCGAGGACGCGAACCGTGCTGCGCGGACTCCTCTGGGCTTCGCTCGTGTGCCTGGCGCTGTTCGGTCTGAAAGATCTGATCCTTGTCTGGACGGCTCCGCGCGACGCCGCCACAATCTGGGGCGTTGTTCTGCCGGCCCTGTTCCTCCTCAGCCCGATGTACCTGATTCCGGGCGTGCTGATCTACGACTACCTGCGCGAGTGCGCGAAGGCTCCGGGAGGACAGCCCGCCGCGGGCTTCTTGCTCCTCACCGATCGCGCCTCACGAGGCGCGATTGCCGCAGCCGCCGTGGTGGGGGTGCTCACCTTTGCGTTCGCGATGCAGCGCCGCACGGAGGACGAAGTGCGAGGCCTGGTGAACCAGCATCGCGCCGCAATTCGAGCCGCAGCAATTCGTTATGACACCGATCCGCGCTTGATCGCCGCTTTGGTCTACGTGACCCACCGCGATCAGCTTTCGCCCTTTCGCGATTCGCTGGAACGAATCTTCGGTACAGCGTGGACCATCGGACTGCCGGATCGCGTCATGAACCGGGCTTTTAATTTCTCCCTCGGCATCGCCCAGATTAAGCCGCTCACGGCGCAAGCCGGCGCGGTGCTGGCCGCCGGCGGCCCCAAGGCGTTCCGCCGCGCGGGAATTCTCTTGATTGAGCACGAAGGCGAGGGTATCTACGAGCCGATCGGCGCGGGATGGACCGCGCCGTTGACTGACCTACGAATCGGCCCGGAGCCGCCCATTCCCGTGTACGCGAAGCGCGAAGAGGTCGTGGCGGCTCTCCACAGGCCCGAAAAGAATCTGGAGACGTGCGCCTTCCTGTTGGCTCTCTATCAGCGCCAATGGGAGAACGCCAACCCAGCCTGGAGCATTCGCGGGCGCCCGGAGATTCTGGCTACTCTCTACCAGATAGGCTTCGCGCGTTCCAAGCCGCACGGCGCGCCGCGCAGCAATGCCTTCGGCGATCGCGTTCGGGAAGCGTACAACCAGCCGTGGATCGGCGACGTTGTCACCGCGCAGCGATAGCCGCCAGCAGGTACTCCCACCGCGCCGGTGCCAGTTCGCCGGAACAAACGCGACTACTCATTCCCCATCCTTCACGCAGGCCATGCGCGTGTCAGCGTCCGGGTCGCCCGCAGCCCGGCCGCAGCTGGAGTTTGCTTAAGAGATTCTGTGTGCCCCGATATACTGACTGGAGTGGGAACCGGCATGCTG
>VFZO01000369.1 GCA_016871155.1 Acidobacteriota bacterium
CGACCTCCGGGTGAACTCCCCGGCTGCTTCTTGCTTCGGCGGCTCGGGCGCTTTGACCGGTTCCGGCGCTCTGACCGGCTCGGGACCCTTCGTCACTTCCGGGGCCACCTGCGGGGCGCTGAACATCCGGGTGAACTCTCCGGCCGCTTCCTGGTTCGGCGGCTCGGGCGCCTTCGTCACTTCCGGGGCGGAGCCGAACATGCGGTCAAACTCGGAGTCGGTTGGCAGGGCCGGGGGTGGTTCGGCGGGGGCCGGCGGCAGCGTCCCGAACAGCTTGCCGAACTCGGCGTCTGCCTTGGGCAGCTCTTCGGTCGGGAGTTCGGACGGAGGGGGTTCGGGAGGCGCGGCTGGGGTCTGGAACAGGCGCGTGAACTCGCCTGGGGGCTTCTTCTCACTGGTGGGAGCGGCGGGAGCGCTGGAGACGGAAAGTCCACCCTTGCCTCGCTCCGGCACCTGGAACAACTTTAAGAAATCATCATCCGCGCTTCGCTTCGGCAGATCGGTCGCTTCGCCTGGATTAGCCGGGGTGTAGGCGCGGAACGGGGGCAGGGTGGCGCCCTTTTCGATGGCCGGCGCCTGGTAGGCCCGAAACGGAGGGAGAGTCGCGCCTTTCTCCAGGGAGGGAGCCTGGAAGGGCGGCAAGGTCGCACCTTTGTCGAGCGCCGGTGCCTGGAACGGCGGGAGGGTTTCGCCTTTGGACGGGTCGTAGGCCTGGAAGGAGGGGAGGGTAGCGCCTTTTTCGAACGCGCCAATCGAAGGGGGCGGTGCGTCCGGAATGTTAGAAAGCCACTGGCGCAGGCCGCGCTGATCGGGAAGGATATGGGTAACCGCGAACGGCGTGCCTTCGTGGTCGCCCATGTCGAGCAGGAACATCTTGGCATCGCCCGTTAAGCGGCCGAGTTTATCCAGCATGGCCTGGTTCTCGGCCGTGCGGCCGGTCAGGAACAGGTGCGCTTCCACCGCCTGTCCACCCTGCTTTGTCCGTGCTATGAACGACTTCACGCCGTCGTTGCGCAATTCCGCCAGTATTTCGTATTTTTCGTAAAAGCTCATTGGCTTCCTGCCCGTCCCGTGCCAGTAGATTATCATGCCAGCCTTGACAGGCTGTAGAGAAAAAACCACTAAAGTGCAATGCGAAAACGCTTCAGAAATCGCTTCGGCGCGTCCCCGAATTCCTACACTAGCAAGTTAGAACCCTTGTGGTAGAGTAAAGCGTGCCAAGCCTCGAAGGATTTCGACGGGGGTTTGCGCTTTAGGATATACGGGCATGAAGCAGCTCTCGCGCGTCGTGTGGGCGGAGGGGATGTACCTCGGACCACATCATTTCCAAACGCAGGGCCGGTATTTCGAAGATTCGATCCGGTTCGCCACCTCGTCTCTGTGGTTTGAGCCGTGGGGACTGGCCGGTTGCGAGCTGGATTCCGAGGCCTTGATCAACGGAACGCTTTCGGTGTTGCATGCCCGCGGCATGTTTCCGGACGGGCTGGTGTTCGACATGCCGCAGCATGATCCGCTGCCGCCGGTACGGAACATCTCCGAGGAGTTTCCGATGACGCGCGATCGTGTCACGGTTTATCTGGCCGTGCCGCCGCGACGGGAGAACGCCGTCAATTGCCTGCCGGCCGAAGAGAACCCCGGGGTTCAGATCCGCTACGCCGCGGAGAATAAACTCCAGTTCGACGAAACCACGGGCCGCGACGAGAAGCCGGTCCGGCTGGGGCGGAAGAACATCCGCATCGCCCTGGATCTGGATAACCCCGACGCTAATTTTTGCGTGGCGATCGCCCGGGTGATGCGCGACGGATCGGGGAATTTCATTTTCGATCCCTCCTTTGTCCCGCCGTGCGTGCAGGTGGCCGCCAGCGAGCGGATCCTGGCCATTATCCAGCGCCTGACCGATATTCTCGACGAAAAGAGCCGTGCGTTGAGCCGCGGGAAGTCCGGCTCCGCGAGCCTTTGGTCCGAATACTCGACGTCGGAAATCGCGACGTTCTGGATGCTGCACAGCATCAACTCCGGCATCGCCGGCCTGCGGCATCTGCTGAAGGTTAAGCGCGGGCACCCGGAGGAGTTGTACCGGGAGCTGGCCCGTCTGGCGGGCGCCCTTTGCACTTTTTCGGTGGATCATCACCCCAGCAAGATTCCGCTCTACAACCATCGTCAGCTCGACAAGACCTTTGAGGACATGGACGGGCTGATTCGATTCTTGTTGGAGACGATGGTGCCCACGCAGTTTCTGCAGATTCAGCTCGACAAGGTGTCGGACTACTTTTATCAAGGCACGATCACCGATCAGCGTGTGCTGAATCCGTCCAAGTGGATTCTGGCGATGCGGTCGCCGGTTCCGGAGCCGGATCTGATCCGCAAGACGCCGCAGCTAGCCAAGTTGTGCTCGTCGGCCTACGTGCCGAAGCTGGTGGAGCGCGCGCTGCCCGGCCTGCCTTTGACGCACATGCCGGTGCCGCCGGCAGCGATCCGCTCGCGTGTGGACGCACAGTATTTTTCCGTTACGCAAATGGGCCCATGCTGGGAACACCTGGTGCAGTCCCGCCTGGTGGGGCTGTATATTCCCGGTGAGCTTCCGGACCCGAAACCGGAACTCTACGTCGTTCTCGAAAGCAAGTAAGGCTCCTGTACTGAGGATCGTATGCACCAAGCAGCCAACACCGCGCCGGCCGCGTTCGGTACCGAGCGCCGCGCCGAAAACCTAGCCTGGGTCTTCCAAGAGGTCTTCACCGTCGTCGAGCGCCTGCGCGCCGGCCGGCAGCGCGTCACCGACGCCAACGCATTCCGGCACCAGATTCGCGAGGCCATTAAGCTCGCCGACTCCGAGGCGCGAAAGCGGGGCTACGACGGCGAGGAGATCAAGCTGGCGATTTTCGCGGTCATCGCGTTTCTGGACGAGTCGATTCTGAACCTGCGCGCTCCGGTCTTCGCGGATTGGCCGCGCCAGCCGATGCAGGAAGAGTATTTCGGCCATCACGTGGCCGGCGAAATCTTCTTCCAGCATCTGCAGAATCTGCTTCGCATGAACGATTCGCAGTCCCTGGCGGACCTCCTGGAAGTCTTTCAGATGGCCATGCTGCTGGGGTTCATGGGCCGCTTCTCGCTGGGAAGCCGGGGCGACCTGCAGCCGATCATGCAAGCGACGGCCGACAAGATCCACCGCATTCGGCGCACGGCGCTGGCGCTCTCACCGAACGGCCATCTGCCGCCGGCCGGCGCGCAGTCGCCTTCCGGGAACGACCCCTGGGTCAAGCGCTTCGCCATTATCGCAGGGATCTGTGTGTTTTTGACCGCGGCCGCTTTCGGCGCCTACTACTATTTCCTCCAATCGGGCGTGAGCAGCCTGGAAGCGCTGGCGAAAGGACGTTAAAGCATGTCGCCGATACTGATCGTAGTCCTGGTTTTGTTGTTGTGGATCGGCCTTTCGGTGGGGCTGGGATTCTTCCTGGGCTTCAGCGGGTCGATGCTGTACATATTCATCGGAATCCTATCGCTGCTCGGGATCATCGGCGCGGGCCTTTTTCTGTGGCTGCGGTCGAAGCGGCCAGGCGGCTTGAAGGGCGGGGGCGCATCGGGCGACGCCGAAATCGACGCGCTGGCGAAGGACGTCGATTCAAAGTTGGCGATGGCGAAGGCTGTGCCTGGCGCCAAAATTTCGAACCTGCCGCTGGTCCTTCTGCTTGGCGAGAACGGCAGCGTTAAGACGACCTCACTGATCCATTCGGGCCTGGAGCCGGAGCTGGTGAGCGGGATGGTTTACCAGGACACCAACATCGCGCCGACGCGCTTCGCGAATTTCTTTCTTGCCAAGCAGACGCTGTTTGTGGATCCCAACGGCGCGTTCATGAACGACGGCGGCCGCTGGCAAAAGCTGGTGGCGCGCCTGGCGCCTGGCCAACTGAAATCCGTTGTTGGCGCGAAGGCCAACGCGCCGCGCGCGGCGGTGGTGTGTTTCGACGGCGAGACGTTCTTCCGCCAGGGCGGCATCGACGCTTCGATCGTCGCGGCGCGCAAGATCAACGCCCGGCTGACCGAAATCTCGGCCCAGCTTGGGATTCGCGTTCCCGTGTATGTGCTGTTCACGCGCATGGACCGCATGCAGTTTTTCCTGGACTTCATCCGGAATATCACGATGGAAGAGTCCTTGCAGGTGCTAGGCGCCACGGTACCGATCCGGCCCGCGGATGCCACAGGTATCTATTCCGAGGAGGAATCCCGCCGGCTGTCCGAGCAGTTTACGCTGCTGACGCATTCGCTATGCGATAAGCGCCTGCTGTTTTTGCCCCGCGAGAACGATCCGGCCATGCTGCCGGGCGCCTACGAATTCGCCCGCGAGTTCGCAAAGCTGCGCAGCCCGCTGGTGCAGTTCCTGGTGGAGCTTTGCAAGCCGAGCCAGTTGCGAACGTCGCCGTTTCTTCGCGGCTTCTATTTCAGCGGCGTGCGGCCGTTGATCGTGGACGATTCCGCCGGGCTGCAGGCGGCGCGGCAGCAGCATCAGCCCGCTCTTGACGCGGGGCATGGCGCCACGCGGCTCTTTAAGCTGGGACCGGGCGGCGCCTATAGCGTCCAGCAGCAGGCCACTCCCAACGTCGGCGCGACCAAACGGGTGCCGCAGTGGCCCTTCCTGGGACGCCTTTTCAACGACGTGATCCTGGGTGACACCGAGGCGCAGACCGCCTCCACGGCCAGCACCAAGACCTCCATGGCGCAGCGCATTCTGCTGGGCACTGCGGCGGGGCTGGCGCTGATCTACGCCATTCTGGCGACGGTCAGCTTTATCGGCAACCGCGGCCTGGAGAACAGCGCGATCGAAAACGCGAAGAGTATTACGGGCGTGAATATCACAGACCCCAACGCTCTGGTGGATTCCGCATCGCTGGGCAAGCTGGAAGCGCTGCGGCAGACGCTCCAGCAGTTGGACGAATACAAGACGGGAGGCGCGCCCTGGACGCTGCGCTGGGGCTTGTATTCCGGCAACGAGATGTACCCGCACGTGAAAGAGATCTGGTGCCAGAAGTTCAATCAGACGCTGCTGGGCCCCACCCATGGGAACTTGCAGCGGATGCTGAAGCAACTGCCGCAATCGCCGCAGCCAACCGACGACTACGGCGCCTATTTTGGAGCGCTCCGGACGTACCTGACGATCACCGTCTATCCGGACAAGTCCACCCGCGACATTACGGCGGCCAATCTCTACACGCTTTGGACGGGCGGCCGGGACGTGGGTGACCGGGCGCAGTTGGCCAAGGCGCAGTTCGACTTCTATGCGGACTATTTGCGCAACTCCGGTGGCTGCCCGCTGCCGTTCGATGCCGAGGCCGGCTCAAAGGGCCGCCGGTTCCTGGCGCAATTTTCCGGCGTGGACAGCATCTATCAGTCGATGCTCGCGGCTGCGAACAAGGCCATCAAGCCCGTGAACTATAACCGCGACATCAAGGGCTCCGAGCAGATCATCATCAACAACAAGGATGTGGCCGGCGCATTCACCAAGGAAGGCTTCGGAAAGATGGGCGAGTTCATCAAGAACCCCGACCCGTTCTTCGGCGGCGACAAATGGGTGCTGTGCGGCGAGACCTCGAATCCCAAGGACACGGCCCGGACCTCCTGCGACACGGGGGCCATGACGATCGACCGGGGCCGTTTGGCGACCGATATTCGCGACCGGTACACGGCCGACTACATACGTTCCTGGCGCGGCTACATGCGGAACTCCACGTTTGTGAAGTACGCCGACCTGGAGGACGCGGCCAAGAAGCTGGACCAGATCGTTTCCAACGACACGCCGCTTATGGCGCTATTCTGGCTGGCGACGCGCAACACGGACGTGGACAACGAGAAGATCCGGCTGGCATTCCAACCTGTGCGAGAGGTGGTGCCGCCGCCGGCGACCGTGCAGAAGTAC
>VFZO01000370.1 GCA_016871155.1 Acidobacteriota bacterium
CGGCAACGCGGTCACGGGACCGCGAAAGCGGGTTCAACGCGCACGGGCAGGGTATTACCCAGAACAACTTCATCATCGACGGCATCGACAACAACAACAACGTGATGGGTATGCAGGACCGCAAGTCCCAGGTGGTGGTTCCGTCGCTCGATGCCGTGGCCGAGTTCAAGGTGCAGACGTCGAACTACTCGGCGGAGTTTGGCCGGAACTCGGGCGCCGTCATGATCGTGAATCTGAAGTCGGGCACCAACGCGATCCACGGGACGCTGTTCGAGTATCTGCGCAATCAGGTGACGGACGCGCGCGACGTGTTCACCTATGTGGACCGCACCGGCGACGGCAAGGCGGATCCGGAGGTGCTGAAGCAGAATCAGTTTGGCGGAACCGTGGGCGGGCCGGTTTTGAAGAACCGGACGTTTTACTTCGGAAGCTGGGAAAGGCGCACGCAGAGAAGAGCGCAATCGGATTTTGTGACGGTGCCCACGGCGGAGGAGAAGAACGGAGTCTTTGCACCGCGGCTGGCGGCTATCATCGATCCGGCGGCCGGGAATCAGCCGTTCCCGGGGAATGCGGTGCCGCGATCGCGATGGGATCCGGTGGCCGCGGGGTTGCTGGAGTTGTGGCCGGCGCCGAACTTCGGAGGGTCGGGCACGCGGCAGAACTACATCAGCAATCCGGCGTGGAACAACGACCGGGATCAGATCGATGCCCGGGTGGATCACAACCTGACGGCGAACGACAAGATCTTCGGACGTGTGAGTTTGAACCGCACGGACAATTTGCGGGAAAGCGTGTTTGCGCCGCCGGCGCGAGGTGCGGCGACCAACGAACGCGGGCTGGACGACGACGATGCGCGGTCGGCGGCGTTCTCGTGGACCCGGCTTTTCGGATCGCGCGTGGTGAACGAGTTCCGCTATGGTTTTATCCGGCAGAAGGTGGATAAGCGCGAGTTGAGCCAGGAGCCGATGGGCGCGTTGAATTCCAAGTACGGCATCCGGGGCATTCCGGCTCATGACCGGCTGTTTGGTTTGCCGCGCTTCGGACTGGCGGGCGGCATCGGATATGAGGGATTGGGCGAGCCGGTATCGGTACCGAACTTCAAGATCCACCAGGTGCACCAGTGGTTGAACAATTTGAGCTGGTATCGCGGCAATCACAATTTCAAGTTCGGCGTGGATCTGCGGTGGAACCGGTCTGACATTTTCGGCGGCGATTGGGCGCACGGGAATTTCCAGTTCGACGGGCAGTTCACGCGGATTTCGCTTGCGGATTTCCTGCTGGGCTTGCCGGCGAGCGTGACCCTGACAACGCTGTTGCCAGGGCAGATGCGTTTTCGCAACTACATGTTCTTCGCCCAGGACGATTGGAAGGTGACGCCGCGGCTGACGGTAAATCTCGGTTTGCGCTATGAGTTGACGTCGCCCTGGTGGGAGAAGCACAACAATCAGTCGAAGATCCAGATCAATCCGGGCGCGGACTTCAACACCATCGTCCGCGCGGGAACTTGCGGAGATTCGTGGACCTGCCGCGGCCTGGTGGAGACGGATACGAACAACTGGGCGCCGCGTTTGGGCTTCGCGTTCCAGTGGAATCCGCGGACGGTGGTCCGCGCTGGAGCGGGCGTTTTCTATGCGGGGCAGGGATCGCTCGGTGCGAATGCCCGCATGATCTCCAATTTTCCTTTCTTCCGGAGCGTAACGGCGCAATCGACGCCGGCCCGCCCGGCGCTGTTTCTGCGTGACGGCCTGCCTGCGAACTTCCTCGGCGACGGGCGCACCCCGCCGAACGGGTTGAATTGGAGTGTGTGGCAGGATCGTTTTCCGGCTCCGGCGATCTATCAGTGGAATTTTGCCGTACAGCGGGAACTGCTGAAGGACTTCTCCTTCACAGCGGCTTATGTCGGTTCGTCGTCGAACTATCTGATGGGGAACTACAACTGGAATGGATCGGAGCCTGGTCCGCTGGCGACAGAGCCACAGCGGCGGCGGATTCCGCGGTGGAACACCATTGACCTGGTGAGTCCGTTTGGGCAGGCGAGTTACCACGGGCTCGACTTGCAATTGGACAAGCGGTTCGCGCGGCGCTACTCACTAACGGCGGCCTACACGTGGTCCCACACGCTGGACAATCTGCCTGAACAGTTCGGGTCCGGCGGCGGCGGGTTGATGGACTTCCGCAACATCCGCCTGAATCGCGGCAACTCGAGCAATGACGTGCGGCAGCGGTTCGTCAGCAGCTTTGCGTGGGAGATTCCAGGGCAGACAGGCAAGCGCTTCTTCGATGCGTTCGTCTCAGGCTGGCAGTTGAGCGGGCTGATGTCGCTGCAGACCGGCAACTACTTCACGGTGACGGTGCCGAACGCGCGGCAGCGTTTGGGCTCCACGGGCATCGGCAACTGGTGGCCGGACCGCGTGCGCGATCCGCGGATCGGTAATCCGAATGCGGAGCGCTGGTTTGACACTTCGGCGTTCGTCTCGCCGCGCAATGCCGACGGGTCCTGGCGTCTGGGCAATGCCGGTCGCAATATTCTGACGACGGACGGCATGGCGAATCTCGATGCCGGGTTGATGAAGAACTTCCGGGTGACCGAGAGGATCGGCCTGCAGGTGCGGGCCGAGGCGTTCAACCTGACCAATACGCCGACGCTGGGGGAGCCGGTGGTGAACATCGAAAGTCCGGATTTCGGGAAGGTGCGAAGTACGTTCTCGACGCCGCGGCAGATGCAATTCGCCTTGCGGCTTTCCTTCTAGCGGTTACTCGTGTTCATGGCCTTGCCCTCGGCCGGCGCATCCGGCGCCCCGGGACTCAGCCTTGTCCCAATCATGGCCGAATCGCGCCATAATCGTCCAATGCGATTCGCGTTGGCTTTTTTTGTGGTTTCTTCACTTTTCGCGAAGAGGCCCATCACCCATGAAGACGTATGGACCATGAAGCGCGTGGGCGCTCCTGCCGTGAGTCCCGACGGCCGGTTCGCAGTCGTCTCCATCACCGAGCCCGCTTATGACGACAAGAACAATACCTCCGATCTTTGGCTTCTGACCCTGGACTCGTCCGCGCCGCCGCGCCGGCTCACCTCCACCAAGGGCTCCGAGTCCGGCGCCGTATTCGCACCGGACTCCCGCCGCATCGCCTTTGCCGCCAAGCGCGAAGGCGACGACGAGGCGCAAATCTACATCCTTTCGCTCGATGGCGGCGAGGCATCGCGCCAGACGTCCATCGCGGGCGGCGCGTCCGGCCCGCAGTGGCGGCCCGATGGCAAGGCGATTCTGTTCCAAAGCCACGTCGATCCGATTGCGAGCGAGCGCAAGTCCCGGAAGTACAACGCGCGTGTCTATGAGTCGTTCCCATTTCGTTTCTGGGATCGCTGGTTGGATGAGAAGCGTCCGCACATCTTCGTGCAAGTCATCGGAATGAGCGGCGCCACGGATCTGCTGGCCAACACCAAATTGGCCGCGCTCGCGGGTTTCGACGGTACTCGCTCCGTGGGCGACGGCGATCTGCATCCCGTTTGGAGCCCCGATGGCCGATGGGTTGTATTCCACGCAACGGCCGACAAGAACGTGGGTGCGTACGCTCCCAGCACCACGCAGGTCTACAAAGTAGCAGCCGGCGGAGGGGAACCCGTCGCTATAACGGAGGGCCCCAACAGCCATACCGATCCTCAGTTCCCTCCGGACGGCAAGGCGCTGTACGTGAGCAGCTCGGAACGTGGCGACACCAAACTCTACAGTCTCTCGCGGCTAGCCAAGTTGCAATGGCCGGACCACGGGGCGCCAGCCATTCTCACCGCCGGCTGGGACCGCTCGGTGGGCGATGTCGCCTTTAGCGCCGATTCGTCCCGGATCTATGTGACCGCCGAAGAGCATGGCAACGACAAGCTGTTCACGCTTCCGGCCGGCGGCGGTCAGGTGCAGTCCGCGGTTGACCTGAAGGCCGGCGTCTATTCGGGACTCGCGATCCCTTCGAAAGCAAGCGGGAACAGGGCGTACGCGCTGTGGGGTTCGATGGTGCATCCGGAGGATGCCGTCGCGATCGATCTTGACACGAAGACGCATACGCTTCTAACGGACGTCAATAAGGACAAGCTCGCCGAGATCGACTGGCAGGCGCCCCGCCACATCTGGTTCACTGCCGGGAGCGGCGCGCGCATTCACTCGCTGGCCGTTCTGCCGCCGGCCTTCGACTCCACGAAAAAGTATCCGCTGCTGCTGTTTCCCCACGGCGGCCCGCACAACATGACGAAGGATCAGTTCTTTGTCCGTTGGAACTATCATCTGCTCACCTCGCCGGGCTACGTTTTGCTGATGACAAACTACACCGGCTCCACGGGCTTCGGCGAGGAGTTCGCCGCCGCGATCCACAAGGATATTCTGCGAGGCCCTGCCAATGAAATCGAGCAGGCGGCCGACCACGCCATATCCACGATGCCTTTCATCGACAAGACGCGCCAGGCCGCGGCAGGCGGCAGCTACGGCGGCTACCTGATGAACTGGTTCGAAGGAAACTCGACCCGTTTCAGGTGCCTGGTGAACCACGCGGGCCTGACCGACAACATGTCGATGTGGGGCTCCACCGACGCGGCCTATTACTGGGAGCGCCGCAGCGGCGGGCCCGTGTGGGAGCGCAAAGGGGCGTGGCTGGATCAGAGTCCTTCGACATACGCGGCGAACTTCAAGACTCCTATGCTGATAACACACGGCGAGAAGGATTTTCGCGTGCCGATCAGTCAGGCGTTTGAAATGTACAAGCTGCTCCAGCGCCAGAAGGTTCCCTCGCGGCTCGTAGTATTCCCCGACGCAAATCACTGGGTCCTCAAGGGTGAGGATGCCCGCTACCACATGCAGGAAGTTCTCGGCTGGTTGAAGAAATACCTTTGATCGCCCGCCTCGCATATCCCGCGCTGCTGACGCTTGGCGTCCTGGCGATCTATTGGAAGTTCACACTGTCGAATCAATTCTCTTGGTTCGATGGGCCGGATCACGTCAATCAGGTGATCCCATGGCTGGAGATGCAGGCGCGCGAATGGCATGCCGGGCGCCTTCCGATTCTGGACCCGCACCAATGGGCCGGCACCGCGCTGCTGGCTCAGAATCAGCCCGGCACGCTGCATCCCATCAACTGGATCCTGTTCTCGCTGCCGCTGAAGTACGGCCGCCTGCAAATTCCCATCCTCAACGGATACTTCGTACTGATGCACCTGATCGGAGCGTGGTGCATGTTCGCGCTCGCCAGAGCGCAGCGGATCTCCAGGCCCAGCAGCGTCGTGGTCGCGCTCGGCTACGGCTGCGGAGGGTTTATGGCCGCCGTGCAGTGGCCGCAGATGTTGAACGGCGTAGGGTATCTTCCGCTCGTGCTCCTCTGCTGGTTGCGTTATCTGCGCCAGCCGGGCCAATATCTCTTCGCAGCAACGGCCGGCGCGCTGACAGGACTCATCTCTTTGGCTGGCCACCACTCGGCGCCGGAGCTCACTCTGGTGCTGGTGACAGTAGTGACGGCTTATCGTCTGTTCACGCGCTGGAGCCTGCCCCGCGCTGGCCGCGTCGGCGCTGGCTTGTTGGTTTACGGCCTCTTCTTCGCGCTGATCGGCGCGGTTCTGGCGCTGCCCGCTATCGAATTCTGGCGGGAGTCCCTCCGCTGGGTTGGCACAAAAGCTCCCGTGTCCTGGAACGACGCGGTCCCCTACGCGGCGCACCGGCAGTATTCGCTCGGCGCGGCGTCGCTGCCCGGTTTCGTGATTTCCGGTTTTTACGCCGACGGCCCGCAGAATCCGTTTCTCGGTGTGACCTTTTTCGCGCTGGCCATCCAAGGTTACCTTGCGCGGCGCGGCGCCTTCGCCAACCTGCTCTTGTGCG
>VFZO01000371.1 GCA_016871155.1 Acidobacteriota bacterium
CCCCGGACTGCCACTTATTTTCGAAGCGCCCGGAGACGCTAGCGGACTGCATGTGTCTCCTTCAGTGCCGCCACACTCTGCGCGAGGGCGGAGAGATCGGCCGCCGATTTTTCTTCCGGCTCGTACAATGACCGCCAGGACATGCGCAGCCGCGCGCCCGAGCCGCCTGCGCGTTCCAGAAACGCTTTTTCCAACTTCGCCGCCGCGATGGCTGCGTTGCGCAGAGGCGTTGCGGTCAACAGGATGGTGAACGACTCGTAGCTCTGGCCGGAAACGAAGGCGAGGTCGGTCGTGCGCAGCCCTTCGGTCACCGATCGCGACAGCGCTTCGGCGGCCAGCAGCCTGTCCTCGGCCGTCATGTCGCCTTGCGCTTCCAGATCCAACTGCAACACCACCACGGCAAATTGCAACCGCCGCGCAAGCCGGGCCAGGAATGCCGACTCGCGTTCGAAGAACGCCCGCGAGTAGAGCTGCGTGCGGTCGTCGAACATCGTATCGCTGGCGGCTTTTTCGTGACGCCGGGCTTTGGCGAAGGCCTCGGCGATCCAGCCGCACACGGCCCGGAAGCTTTCGAGCGTCGAGAGGTTCATCGCCAGGAAGCCCATCTTTTCGACCTTCAACATGCCCAATACTTCACCGGTTTCGGGATCGATCAGCGGCCCCGCCATCAAGCCCTGGCGCACCAGGAAATGCTCGTCGCCCTCGCGCGCCACGCATAACGTTGCACGGTCCACCACCACGCGGCGAAACAGGGGATGCTCGGCGGCGAACTTCACGCCGAGGTCGTTGCCGTCGGGCCAACCCTCGGCCAGACGCAGCGCCAAAGCGTCGCGTTCAACCAGGAACAACGAGAGTTGTTCGCAGGACAATACTGCGCGCGCCAACTCGAGCGACCCGCCTAACACTTTTCCCGTCTCCAGGTTTTCTACTTTTTTCGCTGCTTGATACAGCGTCACCGCGCTCGACAACTGCGACGCGATTACTGTCTCGAGGCCCTGCTTGGCGCGATGCATACGCTCCACCGCCGCTTTCAACTGGGCCGATTCGGCCTCGGCCTCTCGCATGCGGCCGGCCTGTAAGAGTTGTCCGCGTTGGTGACGCCGGCGGATCTCCCCGGTCAGCGAGGCGATCAAGAACCAGCCCAGTGGTAACCGCAAGGTCGTCCACATCCAGCCGTAGAGATCGGTGGACAGCGTCTCGGGCGGCAGGTTTCCCGCCCGCAGGGCGATGGTCGAAATCAGGGCCGCCATGACGGCTTCGCCCGTCCCGTACTGCGCGCCCAACAGTGCAATCAAAAACCAGGCGGGGTGCGGATTGAAGTCCTCGAAACGGGTCGCGGCCCCGCCGAGCGCAAAGAAGGCCAGGTAGAAGACGGCTATCTCGGCCAGCGCCGATACGCGCAAACCGAGCAGGCGCTTTGGCTTCATTGTTTCCACCACAATCCAAACCGGACCTGGAGCGCCGATCCGGAGACCGTCGCGACCGTGTTGAGCCGCCGGTCAAGCCAAACGCCCGCTCGGAGTTTCGGCGACGGCGTCCACACTATCGATCCGGAGGTATACGGCCCGCGTCCTCCTAGCCGGTCGGAGGCGTAGCCGGCGCTGGCTTCCCATCGCACCTTTTGTTTCCAGTTCCCCGACGACGCGCCGGTAAAAGCGTGCACCTCGCGGCTCAGGAGCGGCAGTGTATTTCGCGAATGGACGATCTCGCGGTCAACGCCATACTGAGCGGTGATCCGCGGACTGATCGCATAGCTGGCGCCGCCAGTGATGCCGCTGGTTCGGCCGGCGTTGGGGACTCCGCGCAATGCGTACTGATTCGCGTGCACCGTCATCCAACTCGCACCGCGGCGGCCCCACGGCCGTTGGTGTTCAATCTCGGCCCGGCTCCTTGTGCCGGCGGCAGAGAGCCCTTCCATATACTCCCAAAACGGTTCGGAATAGGCCGCGCCGACTGTCGTCCGGCTCTTCCCGGTGAGCCAGCTATAGGCCGCGCCCGCGCCCGACTGTTCGGACCGATACATTTCAACCGTCAACTTCCGGGCGGTTTCGTTCTCCCATTTGGCCGACATCGTGCCTCGCCGAATCGTCCCATGGAAATCGGTGAGAGAAACCCGATTGACCTCCATTGTCATCCCGACGGTCCAGGCAGGACTTACGCGAAACTCTGCCGCCAACTTCGTGGCAAACTCGCGCCAGCCCGGACCAACCGACTTCGAAGTGGTTTCGAAGCCGGATTCGGGGATCAATTCATTGCGAATCTGTTCGATCGCCTCGTCCCAGTCTTCGCGCCGCGGAGTCAACCGCTTGGCTCGCCCGTACCAGTCGGCGGCGCGGCGGCGGCGGCCGGCCTGATATTCGACGCTCGCCGCCTGAGCCCAAAGCTCCGCGCGGCGTGGCTCGCGCGCGATCAGAGTTTCCAGTTGCCGCGCGGCCGAGGCGGTATCGCCCTTGGCGGCAGCCAACTGCGCGCGCAACTGCGAAAGCCGGGCGCTCGCGTCCCCATCCGCCAGAACTTGCCCGGCCTCAGCCAGACGCCCTTTATCCAAAAGCGCTGCGGCATACTCGGCCTTGACACTCTGATCGTTTGGTTCGGCGGCGGCGAGAGCGGCAAACGCCTCGGACGCCTCATTCCATCGATCCAGCCGCACCAGCAACTGCGCCTCCAATAGCTTGTTTTCATTCGCGGCCAGCGCCAATGACCACTTCTGCCGCGCTTGCTCTTCCTGATTGGCTCGCTTGGCCAGATCACCCAACAGGAGCAACGATTCGGCGTCTTGCTCGGCGCGGTAGAGCAAACCGGCCGCTTCCTTGTACCGGCCTTCGGCGTAGGCCAACTTACCGGACTCCCGAAGCGCTTCTCCATCCGCCGGGGCGACAGCCAGAAGCTGCGTGTACGACCGCGCGGCGAGATCGTTCAGACTCTCCTCACGTGCTAGCCGGGCGTATCGCCGGAACTCTTCCGAGCTGCTCCCGCTCCCGATGGCCTCACCGAGGAGCTCCCGGTATTGCGAGAGGTTCCTGGCCGTTTGATGAGCGCGCAGGAGCGCGTCCCGCACTTGCGGGTCGCCGCCCGATTCGATCGAGTCCACCTGCGATGCCGCCCCGGCATGGACGATCCGTTCGATCCACGCGGCGCGGTCGCCGCCTACGGCGGAGCGTGCGCGCCGCAACAACCAGCTAACTTCCTTTTCACCTGGAAACATACAGCAACTGTTCGACATCATTGCTCCTTGGGCCCGCCTGTTCCGCCAGCCGTTCGTAAACGCCTCTGGCCGATGACTTGTCTCCGCCCTCAAGCAGCCGCCACGCAAGCGCGCGCTGATCGGCGGCCGGAAGTCCCGGCCGGTTGGCGCGTTTGGCGAGATGCGGAAGCGCTGCATTGTTATTCTCTTCGGCCAGAAGATCGATTCTTTGATCGAGAACCGGCGTGGGCAGGTCCGTGCGAGCGGCTTCGGCGCGCAGGAAATCTCCCAGCATCTGTTTCCGGCCCGCGGAGCGAGCCGATTCGACAAAGTTCCAGAACCAGGGATCGCCCTTCGACCGTGCCAGGTCCGCCATTGCCGGCAACGCCAGATCCCATTGCTTTTGCAGGCGCAGCAGTTCGACGATCTCCTCGCGATCCGGCCCACCCATTCGCGGCCGCGCCCAATTCGCCAACTCCGCGCCAACCGGGTGGTGTAGGGCGGCCGACCGGAGCATGCGGCCATAAAGCTCCCCGGCTTCGGAGAGATTCCGCAGCGGACGAAGATCGGCCAGCGCCTCCAGCGGTTGGTCCAAGTCAGCCAGCACCGAGGCGCGCAGAATCCGGACCTCGGTCGAGTCGAAGGAGGCGACCAGCGCATTGGCCGCACGCAGCTGCAAAGCCGGCAACTTGGAGCCGGATGCCAAGTAGTAGACGTCGAGCAGCGTTTGGCGCGACCGCGCACCGAACCGCAGCGCCCGTTCCAGTTCGCCGTGCTTAATGAAATGAGCGGCGACCTGCTCGCGCGCCGATTCGGTAGACGCCGCTTGCGCGGCTCTTTCAAGCGCCGACTGCGCCGCCGCCCGGTCGCCGCGCGCCATCGCCCAGTCATAGGCCAGCAACGGACGGTTTTGCACCAGGCGCTCTCCAAACAGACGGCGCAGCATCTCCGCGGCGTCGAGCCGGTTGGCGCCTATGGAGGCTTCGAGCAGCCCCTCGGCCAGCCACGCCGGCATTTTGTCGATCGGACACACCGGGTTTAGGACGGCGCCAATGGCCCGATCCCGCCGCTGTTTGCGCAGCGCCAGTTCCATCCATGCATCGGCCAGCGGGCATGGCAACTTTCTCTCCGAGGCCAGCCGGTCCAACCGCTCAAAGGCCGTCCCGGTCTCGCCGAGCGCGGTCTCAATCGAAGTCCACTGCGCCAGCAGTTCGGGCGACCGGAGCGCCCGCTCGCCTAGGCCGGCCACGGCTTCCCTGGCTGCGCGCCGTTGTCCGCGGGCCGCCAAAATGGCGACCAGCCGCGCGGCGCTTTCGTCGGTTTCGACCGCCGCGGCACGGGCTATCACGGCAGTCGCTTCCTCGGGTTGTCCGGCGTCCAGCCGAAGCCGGACCAGCATCTCGGCCATACTGTTGTCGAACTGCTTCCGGCTCGCCAACAGTTCGGCCGCTTCCCGCATTTTTCCCTGCGAAGCCAGCAGATTGGCCAGATCCAATGCGTCCTGCGGCTTGGCATAGCCGTGCTCGACCAGGCGGCGGAGCGTCCGGACCTGCTCAGACGGGCGGTGGAAGAAGCTGTACGCCCGCGATAACTCGCGTAAATCCTCTTCGGACGGCTTGCCGGCCAGCAACAACTCCAAGTTTTCGACGTAGCGTAGCGGCTGTTGAGCGAACTGATAGTAGGCACCAAGCCGGCGCCGTGCCGCGACATCGCTGGGGTTGCGCTTTAAATGCTCTTCCAGGAGTTCGATTGCCTTTGGAACATTGCCGTGCTGCAAGTAGATATCGGTCAGCGCGCCAACGGTTGGCGCCGACCGGTCGCCGGACTTGTAGCGGGCTTCGTAGTCGAAAAAGGCGCGGTCGAACTGTTTGTCGCGCAGCCGCATGAGCGCCAGTTCACGCGGCCGCGGAATGACCGCCCAGCCCGCGCCGAGCGCCGCTAGACCCATACACACCGCAATAGTTCGGTGTCTGGCTGTAATCAAGACGTACCTCCCGCAATTTCGGTGATTCGCAACGGCCGCGCCGAGACTGCCGACTCGTCCAAGCGAAATCGGGCGATGCCGTCGGGCCCCGTGGAGATATCGACAGCTTTGCCCCCGCCCACGGCGAATCGGTAGCGCCCTGCGCGCGGCATTCGCCAAACCATTTCGGCCGCGCCAAACCCTTGCACCACGGCGTCCCATCCGCCCGTGGCGTGGCGCAACCACCAAATGCGCCATCTGGATTCAATAACATACGGTATTGGTGCGGCTGGGAATCCTGAGCCGGCCTTCATGGACACAATTGGGTACGGCTCGGCCGGATCGAGCGCGACATAAAGATCGTAGCCGTGCCGCTGCATGCCGATGACTCCGCTGGACCGCGCAAAATCGACGGCTAACTCTCCCGCCAAGTCAAAACGCAGAGTGCCCAGCCCATCCCGGTTTTCCACACGCCACCGCCGCGGACCCAATTCAATCAGCCGCGTCGAGTAGAAGCCGTCGCCAACCGCCGCATACTGGCTTATTGTGATCGGAATGATCGACGACCGCCGTGCAAGCTCGAGATTCTGTTTGACGGCGTGGAGGCCGGGCGATTTCTCGCACGAGTAGAGGTGATAGTAGACGTTGAACGGCTTCAACCGCCGCACCC
>VFZO01000372.1 GCA_016871155.1 Acidobacteriota bacterium
GGCGCACCTACAAGTACTATGTCACCGCCTTCGGCAAAGACGTTGTCGCCACCGCCCTCAAACTCCGGGAGCTCGTCATCATCCCTCAACTGGCTTCCGGCTTCGCCACTTCATGATTTCCTGCCAAGAAATGTCAAAATCTTATTGGATAGATACTAAAATACAAGCTAGGTGAGCCCGGTGAATAAATACGAAGTCGACATCTATTGGAGCGCTGAAGACGCCGCTTATGTGGCCGAGGCTCCGGAACTGCCAGGCTGTCTGGCGCACGGAGCAACGCGTGAGGAAGCACTGGCGAACGCGCAGGAGGCGATCCGGCTGTGGGTCGAAACCGCCGAAGAGTTTGGGGACCCCGTGCCGGAGCCCCGCGGGCGTCTCGTCAGTTTGTAGCTTCAGTGCTGCTTTTTGGCCCGCTTCGCCGCCCTGCCGGCGTGCCGGCCGGAGCCGTCGCCGTCGTCGAGAATCCCGCCCGCTGGGTTCAGCTTGGCTAGCGCCGCTTCCAAACGCTTGCGGGCCGCGGCGTTTTCCGCGCGGGGCTCGGTGAACGGCGCGCCGCTCATATCGAACAGCTCGCCCTTTTCGTTCAGCTTCCATTTCGCCTCGCGCACGTACCACATGCGCGCCAGTTGAATGAAGATCCACTCGCGCGCGGGGCCGTTCTTGCCTTGGAATCGAGCCGCGTAGTTGTGGCCGTCGACCATTGCTGGCAGCTTTGCTCCCGCGAGCGCGGCAAAGGTCGGGACGAAATCGGTGGAGTCGACCAGATCGGACGACACTTTACCGGCGGGCGTTTTACCGGGCCAGTTGACGATCATCGGCTACGTCGTAGCCAAGGGACTCTAATCGATTCAGAGCAACCTTGACCTTGGTGACCGGAGCGAAGACGGCACGAATGCGATAGTAATCTTCCTGCGATATCGGATCGAACTTGTGATCATGGCAGCGCGCGCATCCCGCGGTCAGCCCGAGGAATACGGAAGATGTGGTGTCGGCGTAGTCGGTCAGTACCTCTTCGCGATTGATGTCCGCCTGGTCGGGGAACAAATCCCGATTGGGTCCGACGCAGAACAGGCCGGTGCCGGTCCGTGCCACGGGGTCTTCCGGGAACAGCTCGTCGGCGGCAATTTGTTCCTGGATGAAGAGGTTGTACGGTTTGTCCTCATTGAGCGCTTGAATCACCCAATCGCGAAACCGCCAGGCGTCGTGAATATAGGTGTCCAGTTCGAATCCGGCTGTGTCGGAGTAACGAACCAGGTCGAGCCAATGCCGTCCCCATTTTTCGCCGTAGTGCGGAGACGCCAGGAGTTTGTCGACCAAACGCGCCCAGGCGTCGGGCCGCTTGTCGGCAACGAACTCGCGAACCTGTTCGATGCTGGGCGGGAGGCCCCACAGGTCGAGGTAGGCTCGCCGCACGAGGGTGGCGGCTGAGGCTGGCGCATTTGGACTGAGCTTTTCCGCCTTGAGCCGTTGCAGAACAAAAGCGTCGACGTCGTTGTGGACCCAACGATCGGCGCTCTTGGGGGCCGTTGGGCGCGTCACTTTCTGAAATGCCCACCAGGTCGATACCGGCGCGCTCGCGGCGCTTGTTTCATTCCACGGCGCACCGTCGTTGATCCAGCGGCGCAAGCTCTCGACGTCAGCGGCTTCCAGCGGCTTGGCTGGGGGCATGGCGAGCTTCGTTTTGCGTTCGATAGCCTCCAGAATCCGGCTGTCGGAAGCTTTGCCGGGCACCAGGGCCGGACCGCGCGCACCGCCTTTTAACGCGGCGTCGCGCGTCGTGAGATCGAGCCCGGACATGGTCATGGTGCGCGAATGGCACTGCCAGCAGTTCGCGCGCAGGATCTCCACCGCGCGCGCGCCACTCACGTCCGCGCCGTGTAAAGGAACCAGCCAGGCCAGCACGGCCAAACCGCAACGCAACTTCCTGCCCATGACGCTACTTTACACCGGCGAGCGCATTGTTTTGCGTGATTGCTCTGATTTCCTCTAAGACACTCTCCGGCTCAAAAACAGACTTCCAATCGGGCCGGAACAACCGCTTCTTGCCGCGTTCAATCGCCTTCAGTGCGCCATCTGAAAATGGGGAGCCAATGAAGCCGAACACAATAGCGATTTCTACCTTCAAGTGGCCGAGGACAAACTCTCGCGCAGCCTCCTCCGGGACGCCGCGCCGAACCGCCTCGTCCACGGCCTCGCGAATGACCGTCATACACGTTGCCGCGACGGTCTCCGACAGTGCGGGTTCGAGCATGGCCATTTGCTCCACGGTCACGCGATAGGAATTCATCACGGGTGCGAACATATCTTCGGAGATGGCAACGCCAATCGCGTAGTCCTCTTCCGGACCTTGCATGAGCGCGCATACGATATGCTGCTTGGCCTTGATGGCGCCAAAGTAATCCAGTGCGGCCTCAGGATCGGTTTCCGTATGAATGACGGGAGGGTGGCAGGGATGCGTAATGAAGTAAGTGATGTCCTCACGCTTCGGCAATTCGCCTCCGTGCGGCGCCGCCGGATCCAGGCAGATTACCATCGCTCCAGATCGCAGGCCGGGCACGATAGTCGGCGCTACCTTACCAATGAGCGCATCTGGCAGAGCGAGGATCGCGACGTCCGCGCGACGAACAGCTTCGTCGTGAGGCGTGACGGCAACGCCACGCTGCTCAAGCCGCTGGATTCCCGCCGGACTCACTTCCACATACAGCAAAGAGTGTTGGGAACCTTTGAAGTTGTCGGCAATGCGGCAACCCATCTTTCCGCCTGCGCCGAAGATAGCAATAGTTTTGATCATCGGGTTAAGTCTATCACAATTCTGGTGTGATCAGTACATCATGCTTTGAACGTAAACTTTAGACCTCTCGATCCATCGAGCGAGAGAATCCCCGTGCCGCGCCTGCGACCTGTCGCTCGCATTTCGCATGAGTCGGAGTGCAACGCAAGGGGTATGATCAGGCCGTCATGACTTGGACTGTGGATTTGCCAGAATTGGAGCCCCGACATCCTTTCGTCCCTGCCCTGCCCTTACGGCGCTGAAGAGGTTCTCCTCCCCGACCTGCCCGCCTTTGAATAGAATCTCGATGCCATCGATCTCCGGATTCGACGACCATACGCGGCACAGCGGTCCGCCGGGTGCAACCGGACACACCATGGTCAGGGCATCGACTTCCAACGCCAGACCCGCATGGCCGGACGTATCGCCACCCGCGACGACAACTCTTCGCACGCCGCAGCGCCGCACGAGTTCCGCCGCCAGTGCACCGAGCCGCTCGCCGATCTTCCTCCCGAACTCCGCATCCTCCGTCGACACGACCGTGTCCGGCCCGACCGCGCTGTGGAGAATTGGGCTGCCGCCCTGGCCCAGTACAGCTTCGCCCGCCTGCAACGCGCGCTGGAACTCGCCTTCATCGGTTGTCAGGCGTTCGACGTCAATAGAGATGCCCACGAAGCCGTTGGCGAGCGCGTGACGGATCTGCTGCGCGGTGACTGGCGAGCAACTCCCCGAAATCACCAACAAACGATCGACGGGACCTTGGTTCGTTGGCGCCGGTTTGGGCGGGAGCCATCCGAGCGATTCCCAATACGCCAGCAAAGCGTATTCAAAGCCGCTGGATCCGGCGACAAACGTGGTTGGAGTCACCCGCGAATTCCAGATGGCGTCGCCGGCTTCGCGCAAGGTGGCCGAATCTAAGGTGTCAAACAGAACCACCCTCGCACCTCGGGAAGCCTGCTCCGCAAAACGCTCACGACCTTTGCCCCCCTGCAGCGAAAGGGCGTCCACCAGCCCAACCGGAAGGTCCGTCTGCCGCGCCAGGTGAAGCCGAAGATCGGCTTCCGCCATCGGTGTGATGGGATGCCGCGACATGGTCGGGTGGCGATCCAGACGGTAGCCCTCACCAGCAACCGCTGCAAAGAGATTCCCAAACAGGACGTACCGGCGCAGGGAAGGTGCGCCGACTACCATGGGCGCGACGGGACAACCGGTGGCCCGAAGGCCTATCTCGGTGGCCGTACCGATACTACCGACAGCGGGCGAGCTATCAAACGTGGAACAGACCTTGTACTGAAGAAACGAACTGCCCAGCTTGGTCAGTGATTCGAAGACGGAGGGAAGATTCGCCTGCATCCACTCTGGAGATTGGCTGCGACTGATTCCCGCAACACCAACCGCTCGGTAGCCTGGAAACCTTCGCAGATCCGACTCCGCGGGCGGCTTCAGGAACAACACGGCCGGCAGACCATGGGTGGCGAATGCTTCGACGACGTCCGTGGATCCGGAGAAGTCATCGCCATAGAACGTAACGAGAACGCCGTCGGGCATCATGCGCTGTATTTCTCCAAGGCTTGGCGAAGTTCTCCATGCGAGCGGGCGTGGGTTTCCAGATCGGTGCCGGACATTGCTGCCTCCCAAGCTTGGCGCATTGCACGCACACCCGCCGCGACTCCGCCCGGATGCGCCATCAATCCACCACCGGCGGCGTAAATCAAGTCGGCGGAACCCAACTCCCTCCATGTGTCGGGGGCCTGCCGGACTGTCTGGCCGGACGAAAAAACGGGCATGACCTCGCATCCCCTGCCGGCTCCGTCAAACATGGGCGTCAGGCAAGCCCGCGCTGATCGAAGAACGGACTCATCCGATTCGCAGAACTTGTTTCGCAGGCCGTTCACATGCATATGATCGACACCCAGCAATCGCCAAAATTTTTGGAACGCAACATAATCGATGCCGATGTCCGGCGAGCGTTGCATCAACCCCCAGCCGTTACGATGGGCATGGATCGGCAAGCGGCAGTGTCTGCGCAAATACTCCACACCGGCAAGACCGACGCTGTTGAGACTGACCATGACACAAGTGCCGCCTTGTTTCTCCACGAGGTCGTGCCGCCGAACCATCTGCTCGATCTCGCCGGTGACGTTGAATGCGTACATCACTTTTTTTCCAGTTCGCTCGGCGTGGTTGCGGATGACTCGCATCACGGCCTCAACGCGATCGGAAAATGGGCAGTGCGGTCCGTCGCATTGCAGTTCATCATCTTTGACAAAGTCGATGCCGCCGGCCGCGAGTTCATCGACCAACGAAGCGGTCTGCTCTGGCGACAGTCCTACGCTCGGCTTTACGATCGTTCCAATGAGGGGGCCGGTTTCGACACCCGACAAACGGCGAGTCCCGCCAACACCGAACTGCGGCCCGGGATATGCGGCGCGAAAGCAATCCGGAAGTGTGATGTCGAGCAGGCGTAGTGCGGAGAACTGCTGCAGTTCGAAAAGGTTTCCGGCTACGGTGGCAAGCAGGTTCGGAACACTCGCGCCCAGATTGTCAATCGGCCAGGAGAGTTCGGTTTGCGCGCGCCTCCAAACCGGTTGAGCAAGTCCTTTAGGCGTTCGTGCACCGGGGAGCGATGGAGCATCTCGCGTGCCGACTTCGCGAATCCACTCTATTCTGGCGCCGTATTTCTGTTTGAGTTCGGGCGTCTCACCCGGGACGGCAAGGAATGTGCCGCTCGACTGCTCTCCGGCCATAACGGCAATGGCGTCCTCCAGCGGGAAGGAGGTCTCCACTTCATAGATGGCACGAACGCGACTAGAACGATCAGCGGACATGAGGTATTATCACGATACCATTTCTCTCCGTAGGAGTGATATCCTTACTGCAACACCTATGACTCGGTTCGAGTAAGATTAAGTTCATGAGCACACAGCCTATTATCCGCCGAAAGCTCGCCGACGAGGTGCGGGACCGTCTCATGGCGCAGATTCGCAGCGGAGACCTCCACCCCGGTGATCGCTT
>VFZO01000373.1 GCA_016871155.1 Acidobacteriota bacterium
CGTGGCCAGACTTTTTCAACCGTTCTCGCAAGGCGACGCATCGACGGCGCGGCGATTCGGAGGCACGGGCCTGGGTTTGTCGATCGCCTATCGTCTCATCCACAACCTCGGTGGCGAGTTGAAGGTCTCCAGCGCGCCCGGCAAAGGTTCCAGGTTTTGGTTTGATCTCCGGCTGCCGTCCGGACCAAGGCCTGCGCCCGCGCCGGCGCCTCCGATCCAGACGCCTTCGATGCGGATTCTTGTGGTCGATGATGTTGCGGTAAACCGGCGCGTGGCCGTGCGCCTTTGCGAAAGTATCGGACATCAAGTCCATGCGGTTTCGAGCGGACGGGATGCTATCGAGGCTTGCCGCGCCCGCGAGTACGACGTCATCCTGATGGACTGCCAGATGCCAGAGATGGACGGGTACGAGACTACGCGCCGGATCCGGGCGGAGGAGAAGGCGGGCCATCGGGTCCGCATCATCGCGCTTACCGCCAACGCCTTCGATTCGGACAAGGCGGATTCGCGGAAAGCCGGGATGGATTTTCACCTTTCCAAGCCGTATACAAAGGCCGAGTTGGCGGCAGCGCTATCGAGTGTGGCGGTATACTGATGATCCATGCGGCGCTGGATTATCATCGGAGTCATTCTCACTGTCATTGTCCCCACCGTGGGAGTGGGCGCCTGGACCTGGGCGGCGCTCAAGTTTGCCTATAGTTCCGGTGACCGCGCCGGCTACGTACAGAAGATCTCCAACAAGGGTTGGCTGTGCAAGACATGGGAGGGCGAGTTGGCGATGTCGACGGTGCCGGGCACCGCTCCGCAAGTGTTCGCGTTTAGCGTGAGGGACGAGAGTGTCGCGAATCAGATTCGAATGACCAGCGGGCAGCGTGTGCGCATCACATATGAGCAGCACCGGGGTTTGCCGACCTCCTGCTTTGGCGAGACGGAGTATTTTGTGACGGGCGTTCAGGCAGTCGGCCCGTGACGAGGCGAGCGTTCCTTGCCAGCGCGTCCGCGGCCGCGGCGGTGCGAAAGCCAAACGTGCTGCTCATTCTCGCCGACGACTTAGGATTCTCGGACCTCGGTTGTTTTGGCGGGGAGATCGCGACGCCGAATCTGGATGCGCTCGCCGCGAACGGCGTCCGGATGACGCAGTTCTACAACTACACGCGCTGCTGCCCGTCGCGGGCGGCATTGATGACTGGGCAGTATCCGCATCAAGTGGGAGTGGGGGCGATGATCGGCGGCGCCAACGCCCCGGCCCGGCCGGAGTTCCCCGGCTATCAACCGCGGATGCGGAGCGGCGTTGAAACGATGCCCATGGTCATGAAGCGAGCCGGCTACAAAGCGCTGATGTGCGGTAAGTGGCATTTGGGCGCTGTGCCAAGCCCAATCGAACGCGGATTCGATGAGTTCTACGGCATGGTGCACGGCTTCGACAGTTTTTGGAACGAAAAAGTCTACACGCGGCTGCCTGCCGGCCGGCCCGTGCGGGAGTATAAAACTTTCTACGCGACCGACGCTATTACGGACCACGCGCTGGATTTCCTGAAGCAAGCCCGGAGCGAGGCGAAGCCCTGGTTTCTGTATCTGGCCTACAACGCGCCCCATTTTCCCCTGCATGCGCCGAAAGCGGAAATCGATAAATATCAGCCTGTCTATGAAAAGGGTTGGGACAAAATTCGCGCGGAGCGCATGGAGCGGTTGAAGGCCCGGAAGTTGATCGATCCCGCCTGGACCGAAACGCCGCGTTCGACCGTTCCGCCGAATCGTTTCTATCCGGACGGCGGAACGAATCCGGCCTGGGACTCGCTCGACGCGGACCGGCGAAAGGACTTGGCGCGCCGGATGGCGATCTTCGCGGCGATGGTCGACAGAATGGACCGGAACATTGGCCGAGTGATCGCCGATTTGAAGGCGACTGGCGAGATCGAAAACACGTTGATTCTCTTCTTCTCGGACAACGGTGCCTGCGCGGAGTGGGATTTCCGCGGGTTCGACGATTCGTCGGGGCCCAATAACAGGCTTCACAAAGGGGCCGACCTCGACAAGATGGGACAGGCCGGCACGTACCACAGTTATGGCAGCGGCTGGGCGAACGCGGGGAACACACCCTTCCGCTTGTACAAGCACTATGGGCATGAGGGTGGAATTTCCACCGCGTTTATCGCCCATTGGCCGGGCGCGTTGAAGCCCGCCGTCGTGCACCGGCCGGCGCTGATTCTCGATGTGCTGCCGGCGCTGGAGGCGATCGCGAACGGAAGGCCGGACACGCCGCTGATTGCAACCTGGAAGGGCCGGAGTGTGAACCGCGGGCCGCTGTATTGGGAACATGAAGGGAACCGCGCGATGCGCGAGGGGCGCTGGAAGATTGCAGCCAATGGACCGGCGGGCGAATGGGAACTTTACGACATCGAACGCGATCGTACCGAAATGCACGATCTCGCAGGACGTGAACCCGCGCGTGTCAAGGCGATGGCGCGGAAGTGGGACGAGTGGGCGCGTGGACACCAGGTCCTGCCCTGGCCCTGGAAAACGTAAGGCGCCGCTACGCGCCCGTGATCTCCTTCGTCAACCGGAAAAACCCCTTCTTGCGGTCCGAGTCGATACCCCAGTTCACCGGCACTGACTGGTACCCTTCGATATCCATCATTCCCCAAGATGCGTATTCGCTGAGCGCCGCGATGTAGTTGTTGTCCGGAAGGTCGAAGTCGAAGTGATCGTCTTCGTTGAACAAGATTGGCTTGGGCCGGTATCCCGCGAGCTTTCTTGTCTGCCGCACCATTTCGCGAATGCGGTCCGGCAATCTGACACCGTTGCCGTGGAGTAGAATGAAGTCGCTCTCGCCGGCGATCTCCGGCGTTGGGAGCGTATTGCCGTTAAAGCTGACACCCGTCAGCAGCCGCCGCCGTTTGACCGTGATCGCCTTGGCTTCGCGCACCAGGTTCACGATCAGGTCCGGCATGAGCAGCGGCTGATCGTACTTGCGGTTGTTGCATTCGTTGGCGACCTCCAAGAGGACGTTCCGGTATTCCCGCGTGAGTAGAAACTCGACGGTGTTTTTCAGCGCGCGGCGCACGGCCGCTCCGGACTCCAGCACCTGGTCCTGGCCGAAGTAGAAGACGCCAACCTGCGGGACCATCCCGAGCTCGTCCGCCTTGTCGAGAATCCGGCGCAGGCGGTTCAAGTACTCCGGATAGATATCCCCATTCGGCTGGAACGCGCCTGTGACCCAAGGCTGCTGCGGAGCATACCCGCGCGGATTGCCACCCTGCATGTTGACGTTAAAACTCAGCACGCCGTGCTGCCGCCAGAGCGGCATAGCGGCTACAAACTCGTTCGTATTCCGGTTCGCGTCCCATTTGCCGGTATCCGGGTAGTACCAGTTTTTAATCGACTCCGGGTTACGGTCGTCGAAGATTCCCTGCACCATGCGCGTATTCATCAACAGGCCTTCGACGCGGTGCCCTTGCCACTTGCGGCCCTTGTATGTGGGTTGCCCGTTGATGAAGAAGCGGTCGCCGTCTATCGAAACCTCTGTTCTGCGATACGCCGCGGAGAGCAGGACGGAGGAAGAGAGGAACACACGCCGGTTCATGTCGCGTCCAGGATACCCTAGATCATGGCTCGCTCGGTATGTGTGTTTTGCGGATCCAATCCAGGGTTCGATCCCGCTTTTCGGGAAGCCGCTGTCCAACTGGGAACTGCAATCGGAACGCGAGGCTGGCGGCTGGTCTACGGCGGCAGCCATCTGGGAATGATGGGTGCCGTTACCGATGCCGTACTCGCAGCGGGAGGTTCGGTGACTGGCGTCGTGCCGCAACTGCTTGTCGATAAAGAGGCCGCCTACACGGAACTAGCCGATTTGCGAATCGTCGGTTCCATGCACGAACGCAAAGCATTGATGGTGGATGAAGCGGATGCGTTCGTAATTCTGCCTGGAGCCTATGGCACCCTCGACGAGACGTTTGAGTGCGTGACCTGGGCGCAGCTTCAAATTCATGCCAAGCCGATTGTGGTCTGGAACGTGAACGGTTTTTACGACTCTCTATTCGCCTTTCTGGACCATGTCGCCGCCCAGGGGTTGCTGCGCGTGCAGCACCGCGGGTTGCTCCGCTCCGCCGCCAGCCTAGAAGAGGTCTTCGCGCTGCTGGAACAGCCTGTGGAACTGGACGGCCAGAAGTGGCTGCCCGGCACGCTGCGTTAGCTGCCGCACTTATCCTGGCGAATTTTAAGAGCCTCGGGCATCCACTCTTCAAACTGCCGGATGCGCGTTTCGTGAGAGGGATGGGTGGACATGAATTGCGCTGGACCCTTACCGCCGGACGCCTGCCCCATGCGTTGCCACAGCTTCGGCGCCTCGCGCGGGTCGAAGCATGCGCGGGCGACATAGATCAGTCCCATGTAGTCCGCCTCCGACTCGTGATCTCTCGAAAACGGGAGCATCACGCCGAATTGCGCGCCAACGCCCAACGCTCCCATGATGGCCCGCTGCTGCGCTGGATCCATGTCGCTGACCGAGACACCCACCGCCATCTGGCCGATTTGCATGAGCTTCTGGTGCGCCATGCGTTCGGCGCCATGCCGCGCAATGGCGTGGGCGATCTCATGCCCCATGATCACCGCCAACCCATCCGCGTTCTTCGCCACCGGCAGAATGCCAGAGTAGACGGCCACCTTCCCGCCCGGCAGGCAGAAGGCGTTGACCTGCGGCGAGTCGATGAGGTTGTACTCCCAACGGAAACCTGGGTCCTCCGCCACGGCGCTGATTTTCGCACCGATGGCCTTCACCAGATCCACTGCCTCGCCGGAACGGACTACATGTTCCTGCCGCAGAATTTGCTGGTAGGACTGCAAACCGAGCGCGGACTCCTGGTCGCGGCTGAGATCCACCAGTTGCTTGCGGCCCGTAAGCGGAACCGTCTCCCGATTTGAGAAGTAGTAGTAGATCCCGTACAGCGCGAACAAAACAATCGGAATGACTCTGCGGCCGCGCATCGCCGATTACCGATTGGTCATGAAACGGCCGATCATGCCGATGACATCGTCCACGGCCGATCCGTCCCGATTGGAATCGAGCAGCGGCGTCAGCATACCCATTAACCCTTGGGCCGGGGCGGCCGACGCATGCAAATTGGAAGCGGAGCTTTGCTTAGCTAATCCACCCATAACCATCGACGCCACCAGAGGCAGCATCTGCTTGATGACGTCCGAACCCACGCCCGTCTGCGCCGAGGCGCTGGCGGCCACTTGGCGGCTCACGTCCTTCGATCCGAACAAGTGGCCAAGAATGCCGTTGCCGTCCGCCGTCGTCTCCTCCCGCAGCATCAGCTCGGGTTGATCCAGATACTGCCCATGGTTTCCACCCGACAGAGCGCCGAGCAAGCTCTCAATACCGCCCTCATTGCTCACGTTCCGTTGGATGCCGGCGCCCAGTGCCGGCAACAGCGCCTGCACCACGGACATCGTCTGGTTCTGGTCCATGCCGAAGCGCTGCCCAATCTGGCCGACGGCCGGCTGGCCTCCCGCGTTCATCAGCATCTCAACCCACATTTCCGTTTTGAGCCGCGCGTGCGAATCTCCCGGATGCTCGTCCGCATCAATATCCATAGGGGTTTGAAGGCAGCGAAGACCCCTGCGGAGGACAGCACCCAATGGGTGACAAACAAAACCAGCCCTTTCAGCTCTCGTTCAACGGCCTTCTCAAGATCGACTTCCAGGGATCGCGCGTTACT
>VFZO01000374.1 GCA_016871155.1 Acidobacteriota bacterium
CAGCCCGTGGTTGCGTCGCGCTCTCACCCGCGGCGTGGCGCTGGTTCCGGCCGTCGGGACCATCTGGCTTTATGGCGAAAAAGAGGTCTACAACCTGATCATTCTCAGCCAGGTCGTGCTGAGCCTCCAACTGCCCTTCGCCGTCATCCCGCTGATCCGGTTCACCTCTGACAAATCGCGCATGGGCGCATTCGCCAACCGCCCCTGGGTCATCGCTCTGGCGACCGTTTCCGCCGTCATCATCCTCTTCCTGAACGGATGGCTTGTAAAGAAAACACTGGGCGGCGGCTTGGAGATTCTTTCGAACGTTTATATGTGGGCGCCCTTTGCGCTGCTACTCGGCTACCTGATCGTCGAGCCCTGGCTGCCGAAACGGCAAACAGCGCGGGCCGCCGACATCGTCCCGGAGGCGCTGCCTGCCCTGGCGGAGGAAGCGGCCACCTACCAGACGATTCTCGTCCCCCTGGACCACTCCCGGTCGGACACCCTCGCCATCCGTCACGCCTGCGCCCTTGCCCGCCAGTCGGGCGCCAGGCTCCTGCTGCTGCATGTCGAGGAAGGCGCCACCAGCCAGGTCTATGGCGAAGAGAGCTCCACTGCCGAGGTCACGGCCGGGTTTCGATATCTCGACGGAATCCGGCAATCCGTTTTTAATCATAAGATTGAAGCGGATATCTTCGTCCACCACGCAAACTCACCATCGGCCGAAATCATCCGGTTCGCCAAGGAGCGGCGGCCGGATCTGATCGTCATGGCGGCGCACGGCCATGGCGCTCTCGGGGACCTCGTCTACGGCCAAACCATTGAGCGCGTTCGACATGGCCTGCGAATTCCGATCTTCGTTGTGCAGTAAAGGCAAGCTGTCCCACCGGGTGTGTCACCCGTCCACGCCGAAGACCGGTAACGCTCCGCTAAGCGGTTGGATCTGAAGGGCAAAGGTTTGGCACCATTCGTGCACTTTCCAGCCCGTCATGCGATGGCTCGCGACAATCCTGCTTCTCACCCTGCCGGCGGCGGCGACGACGCTGGAAAAATTGAGCCTCGACGAGATGACAGCCAAGTCCACGGCAATCGTTCGCGGCCGCGTGAGTTTTTCGCACGTCGCGAAAGTCGGCCGGGTCTACTATACCCACTACAGCGTGCAGGTTTTGGAACGATTCAAGGGCGCACCTTCGGGTACCGTCGTTCTGCCGGGTGGCCGGATCGGCAACAGTGAGCAGACCTTCGCCGGAGTGCCGAGCCTGGGCAATACGAACGAGCTGATTCTGTTCCTGTGGACGTCGAAAACCGGCCTGACACACATCATCGGCCTCAGCCAGGGAATCCTCCAGGTCTCCAAGGACGCCGCCGGGCAGACGATTCTCTCCCGCGAAGCGATCCGGGAGAATCTAGTCGATCCCCGCACGGGACGTGCCACCGAGGACGGTGGTATCCGCATGACCATGGGTGACTTCCAGGGCCGCATGAGAGGAGCCATCCGGTAGAATGCGGCTGCGCACGCCAATCCGGATTCTCATCGCATCGCTGGTGCTGGCCACCTCGAACTACGGTTACTATCATTTCGTTCGCTACGCTTCCCGCAACGCTCCTTTTAACGCGATTCCGGTCAAGTTCGACCTGAATGCGCTTCCCGACAAAACGGTCACCTACCATATCAACGAAACAGGCCCGGCGAACTTTGCCGCCACCGATTCGTTCGCCCTGCTCATCACGCAGATCCGGTCAGCGGCGCGCGTTTGGAACGACGTTGAAACTTCAGAGCTGCGCCTGCGCTTCGGCGGTCTAAGCCAGAAGGACGCCATCACGGCTGCGGCCACGCCGTCGATCGAAGTCGATTTCCAGGACCTGCCTCCTGGCGTTCGCGGGATGGGCGGGCCCACTACCACCGGCGAAATCGCCGGCGGCCAGTTCGTGCCGATCCTGCGTTCGGTTGTTGTTCTGCCCCGCGACTTCGCCGAACGGCCCTCCTGGAACGACCGTCTGTTTGGGACCCTTGTTCACGAATTCGGGCACGCCTTGGGATTGCAGCACGCCTTTGCCGGCGGCGCGATGGCAACCGAAATCACCCGGTCGACAACCAAGATCCGGCCGTTAAGCCCGGACGACGTTATCGGCCTTTCCCTGCTCTATCCAACCCGGAATTTCCGGGAAGGTTTGGGGACAATCTCCGGCCGTGTTTCGGCCGGAACGGAAGGAATGGGCCTGGCCTCGGTCATCGCCCTGACGCCGGGCGGCGCCGCCATTGGAGCTCTGACCCATCCCGACGGCTCGTACACAATCGACGGTCTGCCCCCTGGCAACTACTACCTTTACGCCCACCCGCTGCCGCCGAATCGCCTGGGTGAGGCGACGCCGGGCGCGGTTGTTCTGCCAACCGACACCGCCGGCCGGGACATGCCTGGCGGCCAGCAGTTCGACACGGTCTTCTATCCGGCCTCGCGTACGCCCTTCATCACGGTAGCGGTGGGCGCCGGCCAGACCAACGAAGGCGTCAACTTCAACGTCTCCCGCCGGAACGCGCCCACCGCCATTCACTCGGTTGAAATGTTCAGCTTCCCTGGCCAGCGCGACGTCAAGCCGGCCCACGTCTATACGAATGGCGCGCGAAACCTGGTGGTGATGACCGGCCCCGGCCTCTTCCAAGGCACCGCGCCGGCTCCCGGCCTGCAGGTCTCGGCCATCGGCGGCGCGGTGAGCGTTCCCAACGGCGGCTTGCGGCCTTACGCCTCGGCGCCCACCAGTTTCCTCCAGATGGACGTGCAGTTTGGCCAGTTCATCGGCGCAGGCGCGGCGCATCTGGTGTTCAGCCGGAACAACGATCTTTATGTTCTGCCGAACGGGTTGCGCATCGCCGACCGGTCCGCCCCCCAGATCGAAACCATCTCCCCCCGGAACGAAAACGGTGAGGTCGTAATTACCGGCTCCAGCCTGAACGCATCCTCCCGGATCGCCTTCGGCGGGGTATTCGCCACTGTCCGCGCGTTCGACGAAAACAGCGGCCGGTTGACGATTGCGCCTCCGCCGGGAGCCTCCAATCAGGTTGCGCACGTCGGGGCCTACAACTCCGACGGACAAAGCAGCCAGTTCCTCCAGGCGGTCCAAACCTGGAACTACGACTTCGACGCCTCGGCCGCGCCCCAATTCTCGACCACGTCCATTCCGGCCGGAACGGAATCGGTCATTGAAGTCTCGGGCACTGGCTTTGCCGACGGCGTAACCAGCATCGGCTTCGGTTCCCCCGACATCACCGTCCGGCGCGTGTGGTTCGTCTCGCCGAACCGGGCGCTGGTGAACGTGGCGGTGGCGCCGGGCGCCGCCGGACAAAGTTACACGGTCACTGTCCTGAACGGGCTGCGCCTGCAAGCGCAGAGCGGCCTTTTACAGGTAGTCGCGCCCACGGGCCGCACGGCGTGGCTCACCACGCTCGCCACCGGCTTAACCGCCGGTGCAACCGGTTCGTTGCAGGTCAACGGCTGGAATCTCACCAGCGCTGCGGCATTGCAGTTGACGATCAACGATCGCGTCGTGCCGGTCACCGGCGTCGACAACGGCACCATTCAGTTCAGCGTTCCAGCCAATATCGGCGCGGGCCCCGCCGTCGTCCGGCTCCAGTTGGGCGGCGAATCCGCGCTGCCTCTCGCCGTGCAGATCTCACCAGTACCGGCGCTCATCACATCGGTCACCGCCGGATTCGGCACGCTGATCGGCGACTCGCGCCCGGCCCGGCCGGGTGAACTCTCCACCATGACCATTGTCGGTTTGCCGGAGAACCTGGCCCCGCCCGGCTCCCAGCCGCGCGTGACCATGACCATCGCCGGCATCGAGCATCGCCCTGTGTCGGTCACGCCGCTCGGCACGTCGATGAACCTTCAGTTCATCGTTCTCGGTTCGGTGCCAAACGGCAATGCAACGGTCAACGTGACCATCGAGGGCCTGAACGTGCAGCCGTACGTTCTGCCGGTCCGGCCGTTCTAACGGTACGTTGTCCCTGTGCGTCCCCGGGCGCGAGCCTAACTCCAAAGCTCATGAATGGGACCATAGAGGTCCTTGTCGGAATGGGGAATGTAAGGGAAGCGTCCGACGGGCGAATCGGTGAGCACCGTGGTCCAATCGATCCCCAGCGCTGAGTAAATGGTGGCCTCGATGTCTTCGACCCGGATATCGCGGTCCCGTGACCATCCGTACTCGACGCTGGAGTCGCCCGCCGCGTCGGTGGCGCCGCTCTCGCCGCGGGCGGATCGGCTCGTCGCCCTGGAGCCTCGTTGACCGTGCTGCGGCGCGCGGAGGTGCCACTGGTCGTGGCTGGGTCAGCCGAGTCCATTCGGGTGGGGACGGCCTCGGCGGATCTAATGACCTGTGCCTAATCGCTGAATTGGGCGAACCTAGGGAAGTTTCTCCCGGAGGCGCGCCGCGTGTCGTGGCACGGCTGGCGGTGGTTGATCTGTGACTTTTCGCAAGGCGCCGATTCACAAGAGACGGCGGCTCTGACGGGGCAGCATCACGAATCCATGCTGCGCTATCCGTCGCCGTCTTGCCAGGCAATAGTCCAATGGCGGTTGCCTTTGTCCGAGGATGGCTTCACGTTGGAGCATCACGAAACGTTCGAAATCGGCCTGCCTGTGTAGCCGAGTGCTATCTGCGCTCCGCGCTGACGAAGACGAACGTCGAGGCGGCTCTCGCCCAGGGGACTCCGCTTAGGGAGATTCGCCAGTCGTACCGGAGAACACTCGAGCCCGTCTTCGTCGGAGCGTCCAAGAAGATCCATTCTCAGGACTCCTTCGCCTGCGCGCGTACCGCCTGATATAGAAGGCTTGTCGCCGGCTCTGCAATGGGAATCCACCTTGTCCAGCGATCGACAAGATTTCTCTAGGAAACGCGACTGATAGCGGGCTCTCGAAGATAGGCACCAAGCGTGCGAGCACGAAGAAGCCCGAATTGCACAGCTACTTATGTTTTCCGGCAAAGTGACGATCCCTCGGCAGAGCCGTGGCCCTTCGTTCGTGAGCCGCTCAAAGCGGCTGGCCTGGGTCGCTGTCGCGGCCACGGAGTTTAGCTACACCTCGACAGTGGCTCCTCAGTAGGCCAGTCTCAGTTGGTCCAGTCTGGTATATTCGGCTTCTTGGCTGCGAATGTACTTGCAGATGACGACTTCGTCTCGCCCAGAAGTGCTGGCCGACAAAGTTAGTTTTGTTCGCCCTAGGTCGGTGCGATGTGGATCGCGCTCGTGCCCTTGATCCTAAATCCGGCAGTTGCGCCGCCTGAAGTGCTGCGAGCCTTCGGAACGGCTGGTCTTCCAACTGCTCCGTACTTGACCATTTGGGTGACAGGCGTCTTCCTCTCAAATGCTCACGGACCGGGCGCTGGGACGAGAACAAGCCCGGCCAACTTCCGGATTTAGGCTGATGGACTCCCGAAAATGTCGACCTGCTACTGCCCCCGGCACGGCCGGGGGCCTCCTACGTTAGGCGAGATGCGCCGTGATAAACTTTGAGCACACGGAAAGTTGTCTCGATAGTTGCAGATGAGGAGTATATGCGATTCGGCATTCAGCCGGGATTTCCATTTTGGGTCTCCCGGACCCCCACAGTATACACCAACGCCTCACTCCCGTGCCGGATTTGATCAGAATCCCCTTTCCGAGGGCGGGCCAGTGCCTGCGGATGGCTTCTTTCGAC
>VFZO01000375.1 GCA_016871155.1 Acidobacteriota bacterium
GTTTGGATCGATACGAGGAGGAGAAAAATCGTTCGCACATTTTATAGATCGGATGTTTAAAACATTTCTTTATAGAAATGTTTTAAGGATTTTTCTGAAACGGACCCCACCAGATCGCGGGACGACCGGTGACACTTTTAAGCCGACTGCGGCGGCGCGGCTGGCCGGTTAGCTCTTTTCCTTCGGGTTCGGACCGAGCAGGTCCCAGCGGTTGCCTTCCAGGTCAAGAAACACCGCCAGTTTGCCGTAGGGCTCCATGCGAGGCTCTGAGACGAAACGAACCCCGGCCTCCGTCATTCGCCGGTACGATGCATCGAAGTCTTCGACCCGCAGGAAGAGGCCAACGCGGCCGGCGAACTGCTGCCCAACCGCGGCGGCTTGGTGCGCGCCATCGGCCCGGGCAAGCAAGATGCCCGTCTGGGCTCCGGGGGGCCTGACGACGACCCAACGCTTCGACCGGCCGTCATTCGTGAGGGACGGAGTGTCCTCGACCAAGTCGAACTGGAGCACGTCAACGAAGAACCGAATGGCTGGGTCGTAGTCGCGCACGATTAACGCTACTAGCTCGAGGCTGGCCACGGACCTTCATGTTACTCGAAAGCGGTTGGGTATGCGGCCGGAAGCGAATCTAGAGAGCAGGTTCGATTTCTTGGGAAGGCGTCTTCCGCGGGACAGCTGGTGTTGTATGATTTGGTCATCGATCCGGGACCTGGGAGGTGGCGGCGCTGATGGAATGGCTGGGTGGAGAACGCGGTTGCCGGTCCGTTCCGATTATTGTGCTTGTGGCGTTCGCTGGGGCGGCGACCGCTCAGCCCGCCCAGCAGCCGTTGGACCGGCAGTTCGAACAGAGCGTTCTGCCCATGGTGCGGAAATACTGCGTGAGCTGTCACGGCGGCGCTCAGCCCGCGGCGCAAATGGACCTCAGCCCGTTCACCACGGCCAGTGCCCTTTTGCGGGACGGCCGCCGCTGGAGTCAGATTCTGGAGCGCCTCGAGGCCGGCGACATGCCTCCGAAGGGCGCATCGCGGCCTAGCGGCCAAGAACGGCGCGCGGCCATCGATTGGTTCCACGCGGCAAGGGAGCGTGAGACCCGCCGCAACGCCAGCGACCCCGGAACCGTGCTGGCCCGGCGCCTCAGCAACGCCGAGTACAACTACACAGTTCGCGATCTAACGGGCGCCGACATCCGGCCGACGCGCGACTTTCCGGTCGATCCAGCGAACACGGCGGGCTTTGACAACTCGGGCGAGACGCTCACCATGTCGCCCACCCTGTTGAAAAAATATCTGGCGGCTGCGCGCGAGGTGGCCAGCCACCTCTACTTGAAGGAGAAGGGATTCGCCTTCGCGCCTCACCCGATGCTGGCGGAGACCGACCGGGACAAGTTTGCGGTGCACCAGATTATCGACTTCTACCACGCGCAGAATATCGACTACGCCGATTACTTCGAGACGGCTTGGCGGTTCCGGCACCGGAAAGCGTTGGGGCAGCCGAACGCCACTCTGGCTGGCTTGGCCCAACGGCACCGGCTCAGCGCGAAGTATCTGCAGACCGTCTGGCCGGCGCTCGAGACGGCCGAGACGGCGGGTCCGCTGCGCAAGCTGCAAGCGATGTGGCGCGCATTGCCGGCGCCCCGTTCCGGCCAAACGAATGCCGCCCGGGCGGGCTGCGAGGAGATGCGCGCCTACATTGGAAGGGTCCGAAAAAAGGTTGAGCCGCGGTTCATTAACATCACAGCGGGGCCGATCGGCACGGCTTGGCAGCCGCTGTTGATTTGGAAGAACACTCAATACGCGACCCATAGGCGAAAGTTCGATGCCCGCCAGTTGCAGGTAGAAGGAGAGCCGGCGCTCAACCAGAAAGACGTGGTAGAGCCCGAATGGGCCAACCCCTTTGGACCGGGCAAGACGGTCCTGGTGGAGAACGCGCCAGGCGACCCGGATCTGGCGGTCCCGGCCGGTGAACGCGCACGCTACGAAGCGGCGTGGGGGAGGTTCTGCAGCGTGTTCCCCGATATGTTTTATCGAGAATCGCGGGGACGGAACTATTTCATTACCGGCAAGGATGAAGGCCGGTATCTCAGCGCAGGGTTCCACAACGTAATGGGATACTTCCGCGACGACCAACCGCTCTACGAACTGCTGCTGGACGAACGGCAGCAAGCGGCACTGGACGAGATGTGGCGGCAGCTCGACTTCATAGCCTCCATCAACATCCGCACGTACGTAGAGTTCGCCAAGTTGGGCACGCGCGGCACGCGCGACGACTTCAAGGACGGCGAGCCGGAAGTGAAGGAGATCGAGGTCGAGCAGATCATCGCCGAGAAAAATCTCCGGCGATTGGAGGCCGAATATCTCCACGTGGCCAAGGACGGCAGCTCCGTGGCATTGCAAGCGGTTCGCGATTTTTTCGACGAGGCCAGCCAGAGCATTCGCTGGGTGAAGAAAGCCCGCAGCGACGCCGAGCCAAGCCATCTGGAGGCGCTGCTGGAGTTCGCGCGCCGCGCGTACCGGCGGCCCTTGCTGGCGGGCGAGCGGGAGGATTTGCTAGCGTTTTATCGCGAGGCGCGGCAGCGCTATGGTCTGGACCACGAAGCGGCGATCCGCGAGACTTGCGTCCTGGTTTTGACTTCGCCCAAGTTCGCCTACCGCGCCGACCAGATAGAAGGCGGCCAAGGCGTACGGCCGTTGACGGGCTTCGATCTTGCGAGCAGGCTCAGCTATTTCCTGTGGTCCAGTATGCCCGACGAGGAGCTATGGCGGCGAGCCGCCGCCGGCGACTTGCACCGGCCGGAGGTCATTAAAGCCCAAACCCGACGGATGTTGCAAGATCCGAGGGTCCGGGCGCTAGCGGTGGAGTTCGGCGCCAACTGGCTCGACATCCGCGACTTTCCCCAGATCGGCACCGTGGACCGTGAGCGCTTTCCGGCTTTCAGCGATGCGCTGCGCGCGGCGATGTTCGAGGAGCCGGTCCGGTTCCTGCTGGATGTGATCGGCCGCAATCGTCCGATCCTCGACTTTCTTTATTCCCGCGACACCTTCGTCAATCCTCCGCTGGCCCGGCACTATGGCATGCCGCCGCCTGACGGCGGCGACGGCGTATGGGAGCACGTGAAAAACGCCAGCAGTTACGGGCGCGGCGGCTTGCTGCCGATGGCGGCGTTCCTGACGAAGAACGCTCCGGGATTGCGCACCAGTCCGGTGAAGCGAGGCTACTGGGTAGCGAAGAGCATTCTGGGCGAACAGATTCCCCCGCCTCCGCCGCAAGTTCCAGAGTTGCCGGCCGATGAGGCCAAGATGGATCTGCCGTTGCGGAAGATGCTGGAGCGGCACAGGTCCGATCCGGGTTGCGCATCGTGCCATGCACGTTTCGACTCGTTCGGACTGGCGCTGGAGGCGTTCGATCCGGTAGGCAAGCGCCGCACGCACGATCTGGCTGGACGAGCCGTGGATGCGCGCGCCACCTTCCCCGGAGATGTCGACGGCGATGGCGTGGAGGGTATCCGGCAATACGTTCGCGGGCATCGCGAAAAAGATTTCGTACGCGGCTTCGCAGGCCGGCTGCTGGCCTATGCTTTGGGCCGCAGCCTGGCGCTTTCCGACGGACCGCTGATCGAAGAGATCGCCAGCGGCGACGGCCGGTTTGAAGGTATCGTCGAGAGGATCGTTACGAGCCGGCAGTTCTTACACAAACGCGTAGAGGAACAGCCGGCCGCGCAAGGGAGGTCCACCAGATGACGCGAAGAGAACGAGCGCTCGCCCGCAGAACGTTTCTGCGCGGCGCCGGCGTCACGATGGCTCTGCCTTGGCTGGAATCGATGGCCGGGTTTGGCGCGTTGTCCGCCGCCGCGGCCACGCCGCCCACCCCGCCGCAGCGCTTTGCGGTCTTGTTCATGGGCACGGGAATCAGTCCGGGCAGATGGTGGGCCAAAGGGCTCGGCGAGTCGATGGAACTGAGCGAGTCGCTGGCTCCGTTGGAACCGGTCAAAACGAAGATCAATGTCCTCGACGGCCTATTCAACAAAGCCGCCACCGGGAACGGAATTCATCCCGCGATGACAGGCAATCTGCTTTCGGGCGTGCCAATCCGGAAGGGCTCCATCATCCAAGGCGGCATCACGATCGATCAGATGCTGGCCAATCACATTGGGCAGGACACGGCTCAGCCTAGTATGGTGCTGGCGTGCGAGCGGGCAATGACGGGGTTCCACGAGACGAACTTCTCGAACGCCTACAGCTCGCACATCTCCTGGCAGAGTGCCGATTCGCCGGTGCCTAACGAGATGTATCCGTCGCTGGCCTTCGACAGTTTGTTTGAGAACGGCGGCCAACTGCGGAATGTGAGCGTGCTGGACCGCGTGAAGGACCATGCATCCACGATGCGCGGCAAAGTGAGTTCCGCCGACAGGATCAAGCTGGAGGAATACCTGGCCAGCGTACGGGAGGTGGAGCGGAGCATCGAGCGAATGCGCGCCGACAAGGACAAGGCCGAGGACCGCGCCCGCGCGGCGGGGCGGCCGTTGTCCGCCATGAAGCGCCCCCAGGATGGGCTGCCCGAGGACATCCGCGACCACATTCGCCTGATGTGCGACATCGTCGCGCTTGGGTTCCAAACCGACAAGACACGCGTGGCGTCGCTGCTGCTTGCCCGCGACCTATCGGCGCTGTACTATCCGTTCCTCGGAGTGAGCAAGCAGCATCATGGCGCGTCGCACTACGACACGGAGCCGGACTACCAGAAAATCGTGCACTTCCAGGTCAGCCAACTGGCCTATCTGGCGCAGCGCCTGGACGCGATGCGCGAAGGCGAGCGCAGCGTGTTGGATAGCAGTTGCGTGCTGTGGCTGTCGAATATGTGGTCCGGCACGAAGCACGACAACCACAAGGTTCCCGCGATTACGATCGGGAGCCTTGGCGGAACACTGCAGACGGGCCGGGCTCTCGACTACGCCGCAGCCGGCGACGACAATCGCAAGTTGTGCAGTCTGTATCTCGGAATCATGGACCGGATGGGAGTTAAGCTCACGCAGTTCGGCGACGCCAGGGAGAGGCTGCCGGGACTCTAGATCCGGGCGTTTTTATAGCAGGACCATGACGTCTTCGAGCGGCTTTTTGGCTATGTTCGGGACGCGGGCGGAGGCGGCAGGGTAGCCAACGGGAATGAGCAGGAAGGGGCGCTCGTTGGACGGGCGGTTCAGGATGCGGGACAGGAACGCCATGGGATTGGGCGTGTGCGTGAGCGTGGCCAGGCCCGCCTTGTGGAGGGCGGCGAGCAGGAAGCCGGTCGCGATGCCGACGGATTCGCTGACGTAGTAGTGCTTGATTTTTTCACCCGTGGCGGTGACGCCATAGTCGATGCGGAACACGACGATTAAGCAGGGAGCGTCTTCGAGGAACGGCTTGTTCCAATCGGTACCGAACGGCTCGAGAGCGCGGAGCCATTCTTCGGGAAAGCGCTCAGTGTAGTTGCGCTTCTCCTCAGCTTCGGCGGCCTCGCGGATTTGCCGTTTGAGATCCGGATCGCGAACGACGACGAAGCGCCACGGCTGCTGATTCGCGCCCGATGGCGCGGAGGCGGCGATGCGAATGGCGTGCTCGATGA
>VFZO01000376.1 GCA_016871155.1 Acidobacteriota bacterium
ACTATCTAGAAGAAAAAGTCTCCTTGGTAAGTGAGAAAAGTATTTTATTAGAGGTAAGAGCATTCGAACAAAAAAGGTTACACTATAAAAGTATAACCTTTTTACCATTATTGCTCCCCTTACAGACGAAAGATGCAACTATATCCTGATGATTGAGTATGTGACTATTAGGAAATTAAAGGGTTGAAGGCTTTATAGCAATTCAAAACGGTGTTGATACTTTAGTTAAAGAAAAGGGTATGTAAATATCTACCTGGTGCAAGAATGGCAAAACTTCCTGCAACAATAATACCTCCAATATATAACCTAATCATTACTGACTTATGCGTTTTTACATCACCTCTCTTAATTGCAAACCAAGCCTTCTGGACTGAATATATGGTTAGTAAGCTAAGAAGGTGAAGTAGTCCAAAATGATTGAAAATCCGTTGACCTACTTGAGCTGGTATAAATAAAGTTAAGATGCCTGTTATTCCCATCAATATCATATACACCTTTCCAATAGTTTTGTGGAGTTGAGTTCCCCTTTTTGAAAATATCAAATACGTACCAAATACGACACAGGGTAAAATAATACACAAATGAATTAGTACGATTGGAGATGATGGGATAATCATAAGATAGAAAATAAAAAAGGTTACACTATAAAAGTATAACCTTTTTACCATTATTGCTCCCCGACTGCACCTTGAACTCCTGTAGGGCGTCGATCGAAGGCAGGATCACGTACGTGTTGAAGTTGACGTCGGTGTTTTCGACGCCATCGAGCGTGAATCGATTGAAGAAGACCCGCTGGCCGGAGATCGAGATCTGCTGCTCGGTACGCGTACCCCCTTGCCGGCTCGCCGATCCCGCCCCCGAAAATCCATAGTTGGTGTTCGGACTCAGCGCGACGAGTTGCAGGAAGTTACGTCCATTGAGCGGAAGCTCGACGATGCGGCGATTCTCGATCACCGTGCCCACGGTGGCGTTCTCGGTGTTGATGAGACTGCCGGTGGCGGACACTTCCACGACTTCGCTCACTTGGCCGAGTTGGAGCGCGGCGTCGACGCGCGCGGTCTGCTGGACCTGTAGTTCGATGCCCGGGCGCGACGCGGCGCGGAAGCCTTGCTTTTCGATGCGCAGGTCGTATGCGCCGGGCAGGAGCGACGGCAAGCTGTAGATGCCCGCTTCATTGCTCACGACGGAACGCGATGCCCCCGTGGCTTTGTTGGTTACGGTGACGTTCGCGCCCGCGACGGCCGAGCCCGACGGATCGGTCACCACGCCGGTGATTTCGCCAAAGGTTTGCGCTCCGCACGGAACCGTGAGGAGCGCGATCGCAATCAGAAGCGAGTATTGCAGTTTCATCATTGGGATTCCCCTTTTCATCGAGTACGATTCAACTCAACCCTTCTCCCCTCCCGAAACAAACTGAAAACCGTAGAGCGCCGACTCCCGCAGATAGAACCGCAGGATCACCGGCTTGTTCCACAGCGCCCTGACATCCGCCTTCCCGTTCCACCTGACGGTGTGCCAGATCGTCTTGCCGCCGGGGTCATGGATCGCCGCGCACTCGGCGGCGGAGAATCCGGGATACGGCTCGAACGATGGGTTGAGCGCTTCCACGCGCACGTTCCCGGTTCCGCACTCGGCGTTGATGCGTAACGCGTCGCCTTCAAAGACGAACTGCTTGGTCAGCGCATGGCCCTCCTCGCGGACCGGACGCAGCATCGCCCATCCGTCTTCGCGCATCAAGAGGCCGCCGATCGCGCGTTTGCCGCGCTTCTTGTCGCGGCCCATTCCGCGTGCGTTCGCGTCCGCCACGTCCCGCTCGTACTTCTCGCGCGCCGCCGCCGGAACCAGCTTCCAATCCTCGCGCGGCAGCGTCCACTGTTTGACCGGAATCGCGCTGTAGGGAATGATCAGCTTGCCGTCGTGGACCATTCCGTCTGCGCACGAATAGCAGGAGTACCCGTAATCCTGGCTCCCGTAAGGACCGTTGTCGACCCACGGGCCCGGTCCGTGAGCGCGCGTGAATCGGCGGCCGTCGCGGCTCACGTAGAGCGCCATGTTGACTTGAAACTGGTCGCGCCAGACGGTGCCCTCATACATACCGCGCAGCGTCTTGGTGCGCGAATTCCAGATCGGTTCGGTGTGCGCCACGCCCACGATCGCGATGTAGAGTCCGCCCACCTTGCGCACGGACGCTTCGTGAAATTCGCGATCCGGTCCGATCGTCGGATCCCAATCGGCCGACAGCACCACTTCCTTCGGCGACCAATGAATGAAGTCCGGACTCGTTTGCCGCCCCACCTGCCGGACGCGCGGACCATGATGCCAGTGGTGCGAATGCTGTCCGTACGATACCCATTGCCGGATCGACTCATCCCAGATGATGCGCGACTCGTGCTGATGACGCTGATCGGCGTCGGGACTGATGACGTTCCACTTCCAGCCGTCCGCCGACGCGGCCACGCGAGAGAGAGTGCGCGCGCCCTTCTTGCGCGCCTCGATCGTCGGAGCGTAGATCAGCAGGAACCGCCGGTCCGGATCGCGCTGGTCGTGATTCAGAGCGAGCCCGGCGCCACTCACGTCGTCCGTGTGAACGATATTCGTCGCCTTGATGTCGCGAAAAGCGGATCCCTTGGGGCTCATGGTTTTGGTCCAGTGAATCGCGTTGTTCGATTCGGCGATGCAGAGGACCTGTCCGGTACCGTAGGGATCGCCGCTGAGCGACAGCGTGTACCAGAGCTTGAAGTTGCCCGCGGCGGAATCCTTCATCGCAGCCACGACGATGGGGTTGAACGCGGCCGACTCCCACGCGAGTCCGGTCTCCTCAACCAGCGGCCGCGGCGTCTTCTCCGGAGGTGTAAGCACGCGCTCGACGCCTTCGAGGTGCTCGAGCATGAAGTTGTCGAGGAAGATCTGCTTTTCCGTACCGATGTGCGTGAATGGCAGGCTGTAGTCGGGCGAGAAATACGGATACGCCAGCGGTTCGTAAGGGCGCTTGCCGGTGAGCGTGTCCGCGATCTTGCGTTCCAGGTCGAGCGCTTCGGTGGCGCTCTTCTTTTCCGGAGCCTCGGCTTGCGCGCTCGCCGCGCCGGCGGCTGCGCCCACCGCGAGCGATCCCAGCCATTCACGCCTGTTCATGGGGTCCTCACCAGGGCATCTTCCGCTTGGTGAACTTGCGGCCCTTCTCCGCGGCGGCTGGATCCGCACCCGCCGAGATCACCATGATTCCGTCGCGAATCTGCGCCTCGACGTTGTCCACGTTTCCATCCTCAAGACGGAAGATCTTGTGCTTCTTGCAGGCATTCCACACGGTTTCGCGCGCCTTGGCCATGTCGGGCGGAAGCGGCCTGCCGGGATACCGGAGATATCCGTACGACATCGCCATGTCGCCGCCACCCCACTCGGCGAATGCGATCCCCGGTACCGACGCCACGGCTTCGGCGTTGGCCACCGCGTGCTTGTCTTCGATCTTCAGACCCATGAGCAACTCGCCTTTGGGATTCAGGGGCCACACGTCGGCGCGTGTCAGATACTCCTCCTCCGTCATGCCCCACATCTGGGCCGCGTACCTTTGACTGCCGCTGCCGCGCAGTCCCTCGCCGAGCTTCCCAGGGCCGGTGCCGATCTTCGCGAACGGATAGCGCGAAGCCTCCACGAATGCGCGCACCCCGCCCGCGGTCCGCGCGTGGCAGAACAGGATGCCGTGGATCCCCGTGGCGAGCGTTTGCTGAATCATCCAGTAGTTGGCGCGAACCGTCGCTTCGTCGATACCGCCCACCGGGATCGTGACGATGACCGCCGGCGTCAGATGGCCGCTTCTCGTGGGACCGCCCGCGATCAGGCCGCGCATGAACTCGCGAAGGTTATGGAAGTCGAACGTGCCGTGCTCCATCTCGTAGTTGATGTAGTCGGCCCACGTTTGCGCCATGTTCTTTCCTTCTTCGAAGCCGCCGTGGCCGTGGGTGTAGTAGATGGGCTGGCCTTGCTCCAGCAGTTCGATCGCGCGATTGATGCGCTTGGGTCGGTCCACGGCGAAACCAAGAGCCGCGAACGCGAGGATGAGAAACAGTCGCATTGGTTCTCCTTTAGGCGAATGAACGGGAAACTCTTTACGACAGACAGGCCGCAGGTGTCGTCAGTGCTCTAACACAATATCAAAACCATCGCCGGAAGCAAAGTTTGAAATTGTATTTTGCGGACGAGGAGGAACCCGCGGTTCGGGGAGGCAATGCAGTAGCAAACCTATGACCCGTCACTGGCGTAGCTCGCGATAAGTCGCTAGCCCTTGAACTGGGACCGTGCCAGCGTGCGCACTAGCGGTTAACGCACTTGCCAGCGTCGGTGCCGTACGAACCAGAGCGTCGTACTAGTCTCCTGCTATCTATGGCGTTATACGGGATCTACTCACAAGTAGCTATACTTTCAATCTATTGCCTTGCTATTACGCCACACGCAGGACGCTGACGCGCCCCGACTCACGGTTGACGAGATGCGGGAGGTCCTGGCGTACACATGGAGTTAGGACTTCTTTACCCCTCGTGGCAATCCGAATCGAGGGCGCAGGGTCTTCAACCGAAAGTGCAACGGCGCCTGCCATGGTTTGCCTGCCTTCACCCCAGCGATTCGTATAAGGGCTTCCGCTTACACAGCTATGAGCCTTGTCGCTGCTGTGTGGGCTCACGAGTCCATTGAACAGTTCGGCCAAACACGAACATGGCCAACTTTGTCCGTTTCCGAAATGGAGAACCTGATCGCCTATCTCAATTCGTTGCGCCAATAGGCGGAAACGAGGGCGTTTCCGAAGAAACTGGGTGCGCCCGCTCGCTGGAGGAACATTCTGAAGAGACGGCCTTTATTGGGAGGGCCATGGCGAGGCTGTCTGGGAGGACTTGGGACGACTCGCCCCCTGAAGACGCGACTTGGTACCGTGGATGCCAAAGGTTGCGGTGGCGGCGCCGGCTAAGAGATTTCGACGGCTGGTCTCGGGCAATTTGAGAGCGTTCCTCGCCGCTCATTGCAATATCGCGAGCGGCTCCCAGGACCCCACGCTGACGTTTTCCGGTACGCCGCTTTACCGTACTCGGTAGAACTTTTCCAGGCGGCGCGCACTTACCGGAGTGCCTTCTTTTCGCAAACGGCGCATCATCGGGATGTAGCCGATTTATGCAATTCCACCAGCCACTGTGCAAAGCAACTCTCCTCGTTCTGATGCCACAAGCCCTTCCCGCCGCAACCCTCTCGGCGATTGCGGGTCTGCCCGAGCCTTCCATTGCGGTGATGGTGGTGGTGGGGCTGGGGCTGATTGCTTTGGGTGGACGGCGGGCACGGCCTGCTTGTGAGCGAGTGCATTCTTCGCGCTCAACTCGTTAATCGCCGTGAGCCGCCAGACAAGAGGGCGCCCCATCTTGCCGCCCGGGTCCGCGTAATAGGCTTGGCGAATGGTGCGTCCTGAAGACGCGTTGTTCCAGCGGGTGAAAGTCCCGACCGGGTAAGCAGCGCAGCGCCCGGAAGCAGACTCCAGCGGGGAGGAGAAATCCGACCAAGCTGAGCGGAGTGTCGAAAGCCCTTGAAAGAGAAGGGAGCAAACCGGCGG
>VFZO01000377.1 GCA_016871155.1 Acidobacteriota bacterium
CACGTGATATTTGCAGTCCCACTTACTATGGTTTAGACTTTGGTTTTCGTCCATCAGGATTCTCCTTTCGTGTGCTTGGCGGCTCACGTTTGGAGTTTCTCTGATGGACTCCCGGAAATGTCAAACTGCTACTGCCACCCCGGCACAGCCGGGGGGCCTCTTACGTTAGGCTAGGGATCGTCGGCATCGCCCAGGAACGGCCAGCCCAAACGCCGGAGGCGGCCAAACCGGCAACCACGGCCGAACTGCCGCCAGCCGGATCGCCTGCCCTGCCAGTGGACCCGAGCGCGTACAAGATCGGGCCTGAGGACGCGCTGTTTGTGCGCGTGTGGCGCGACTCGGAACTCACGCAGGGGTATATAGTGCGCCCCGACGGTAAAATCACCATGCCGCTGATCGGCGAGATGAAGGTCCAGGACATGACTCCAATGGAGGTCCAGACCAAAGTCATCGAGCTGTACTCGAAATTCCTCAACCGGCCGGAGATTACCGTCTCGCTGACGCGAGTGGGCAGCAAGAAATACTTTTTGGTGGGCCAGGTGCAGCGCACCGGCATGTTCCCGTTGGTCGTGCCGACCACCGTGCTCGAGGCGATCAACGGCGCGGGAGGCTTCCAGGAGTTCGCGAAGAAGAAAAATGTTGTGATCCTGCGCGGAACACAGCGGATCAAGTTTAACTACGAAGATGTGATTAAGGGCAAGAAGTCCGAACAAAACATCCTTGTTGAAAACGGCGATCACATCGTCGTTCCGTAGAAGGCATATTCGATGCAAGCAACCGATTCATTCAGCGTCGCCCGGCGGGCACCCGATTTCGAAGATTTCGTCGATATCGCAAGACGGCACCGGACTTGGATTTTTGGTCCGCTGTGGGCCGGGATCGTCATTTCCACCGTCGTCGCCTTTCTGTGGCCGGACACCTATGTCTCCTCGGCGCTGATCCGAATTTCGGCCTCCCAGGTGCCGGACCGGTTCGTTTCCTCGAACATAAATCAAGTCCTGGCCGAGCGGCTGAACAGCATCACGCAAGAGGTGCTGAGCCGCAGCACGCTGACCAACGTGATCCAGACCCACGACCTGTATCCCAAGGAGCGCCGCCGCCTGCCCATGGACGACGTGATCGAAAACATGCGGACCAAGATCAAGATCGGCCGCATCGACATTCAGCCTGGTACAGGTCAGAGCCGGGTGGGCGCGTTTCCTATTACGTTCTCCTACGAGAACCGGTACGTGGCGCAAAAGGTTGTGGCAGACATTGTCAGCAAGGTGATGAACGAGAACGAGCGGACGACGATTACGATCAGCCAGACGACCACGGATTTTCTCACCGCCGAAGTGAACCAGGCTAAGCTCAAGCTCGACGAGATTGAAGCGAAGATGAGCGACTTCCGAAGCCGCAACATGACGGCGCTGCCGGATACGCAGATGGCGAATTTATCGGCGTTGACAAGTCTGGACCAGAGGCTGAGCCAGTTGAACTCCACCGCGAGCCGGATCAACCAGGACCGGCTTTTGATGGAATCGAACCTCCGGATTCAGCGCGAGCAGTTAGCCAAGGGATTGGAGGCTGCGAGCGTACTGAGCGATCCCGTCCGGCAGCATCAAAGGAGCGAGGATCTGGTCCGCAAGGAGCGGGAGATCGCCGCCGCCGAACAGCAGTTGACGCAATTGCGGCAGCTTTGGACCCGGGAGCATCCGGAGATAAAGCGCGCCGAGAGTCTGTTGGATGCCGCCAAGAAGCAACGCGACGAATTAGAGCGCCAGGACGAAGCGACGAGAAAGGCGCTGCAGACCGACATGGCCAAGGCGCCGCGGCGAATCGTCTACACAAAGGAATTGCAGGCGATGGAGGCCAACGTCAAGCAGCTGGAGTCCATGATCCAGGCCAAGGCCCTGGAAGCCCAGGAAATCGCAGCCGAACTGGGCCGCACCAATTCGCAGATTCAAGGCGTACAGGCGCGAATCATGTCGTCGCCGGCAGCGCAACACCAGTTCACGCAGCTAAGCCGCGACCTGGAAAACGCCCGGCTCTCGTACAACGCGTTGCAGCAGAAGCAGCAGGAATCGGATCGCGGCACAAAGATTATTCGCAACAAGCAAGGCGAATCACTCGACCTGCTCGATCCGGCTTCTCTACCTGTGACCCCGGCCGAACCGAAACGGCCGGTCATCATCGGCGCAGGGGCGATTATCGGCCTCATTCTGGGAGCGGTTTTAGTCGGCGTTCGGGAGATGAAGGACACGACACTGAAGAACTTGAAAGATGTCCGGGCCTACACGCAACTGACCGTTCTGGGCAGCATTCCACTGATCGAGGACGATATTGTCGTCAAGCGGCGGAAGCGGCTGGGGCTGCTTGGATGGTTAACTGCGCTTGTTGTCGGCGTCCTGGTCATGGGCGGCTCGATTGTCTACTACGTTGTCACGACCAGTTAACGGAGGCTTGGTTCATGAGTAAAGTCCACGAAGCGCTGCGGCGCGCCGAGCAGGCCGGGTACATCCCATCGGCGGTTCAACCGCCTCCGGCTTCGCCTTCGGGCCGGAGCCGGGGCGGCTACCAGGCGCCGGCGGCTCCGCTGGGATCCCAGACGCAGCAGTCGATGCAGGAGGTCCTTGCATTGGTAAAAGAGGTGCCGTTCCGCCCTCTGGCGGATGCTCACCTTTTGGATCCAGCCCGGCCGAGCGCCGCGCCTAACGAAGAGTTTCGCTCTCTCCGGACGCGCCTAAACCATTTGCAGAGCCTGAGCCCGATTCACAACGTTGTAGTGACGTCCCCCTCGCCGGCCGAAGGCAAGTCTTTCACGGCCGTCAACCTTGCGCTCGCCGAGGCGCAGCTTACGAATAACCTCACACTTCTGGCCGATTTCGATTTTCGCCGGCCGATCGTGCATTCGATGTTCCAGGTGGATCGCGGCCCCGGCATCACCGACTATCTGCTCGGCAAGGCCGAACTGCACGAGATCATCAAGAAAATCGCTGGTTCAAATCTCTACATTATGCCCGCGGGCGAGGCGGTGCTGAATCCTCTGGAGCTTTTGAATCTATCCGAAGTAAAGGTTTTGTTTGACCGGCTCCCGGCGGTTTTCAACTGGGTGATTCTGGACACGCCTCCACTGCTGTTCGCCGCCGACGCGAACCTGCTTTCGACGATGTGTCACGGCACCGTTCTGGTGGTCCGTATCGGCACAACGACCATCGATTCGGTGACACGCGCCATGCAATCGCTGTGCGAGAACAACGTCCTAGGCATCGCGGTCAATGGAGCGCGGCGCGGAGAGCTGTACAGCAAGTACACCTACTACCACACGTATTACTACGCCGCCGAAAACGCGAAGGCAGCCGAAGACGCGGCGTCCGCAGAAGGGGCCGAAGCGCCGCCGAAAGAGTAAGCCCTACTCCGGGCGCCGGATGGTTAGTGCGGCATTCTTGCTGCCGAAGGCGATGCAGTTCTGCACGGCGTATTCGAACTCCAGCGAGCGGGCTTTGGACGGCACATAGTCCAGGTCGCAGTTGGGATCCGGCACCTCAAGATTAATGGTGGGATGGATGCGGTCATCCCGCATCGCCAAGAGGATCGCCGCGACGGCGGCGGCGCCGCAGGCGCCTTGCGGATGACCAATCAAGCTTTTCAGAGCACTTCCGGGCAGGTTTGAAGCATGGGCTCCGAATGCCAGCCGCATCGCCTGGGTTTCAATCCGGTCGTTCAGCTCCGTGGACGTGCCGTGGTATTGCACGTAACCGACGGCCTCGGGCGGAATCCCCGCCTCGTCGAGCGACATGCGGATGGCGCGGGCCGGCTCCTCTCCGCATTCTTCTAGACGGACACGGTGATAAGCCTCGCAGGTGGAGCCGTACCCTACGAGTTCTCCGTAGATATGGGCTCCGCGGGCCAGGGCGCGTTCCCGATCCTCGACGACAAAGAACCACGCGCCTTCGGCGATGACGAAGCCGTCGCGATCCTTTGAGAACGGCCGGGAGGCCCGCTCCGGGGAGTCATTCCATCGCTGTGTCATGATGCGCATCAACTGGAAACCGCGGAGGATGAGAGGGGCGAGCGGGGCGTCGGCACCGCCAACTACCAGACAATCGATCATTCCGCATTGGATCTGCCTCATAGCGTAGCCGAGGGCGTCCGTCGATGATGTGCAGCCGGTGGAAACAATGTGCGAGAGACCGCGAAAACCGAAGTGCATGGAGACTTCGCTCGCCAGCGTTCCGATCGTGGATGTCGGGATGACATAGACGCTGCACTGTTTGGTTTGTCCCGAGTAGTAGAGCCTGTACTGGTCTTCGGTAAACGCCAGGCTGCCGCCCCCGGAGCCGACAATGACGCCGATCTCGCGTAGTTGTTCGCGGGACATCTTGGAGGGCTCGATTCCCGCATCGGCGATCGCCTCGGCGGCTGCGGCGCGAGCCAGGGGCGTGACGCGCCCGACGTGAGGGCGTTCCTTGGCGTCTATCCAGTCCATCTCGCGAAAAGTCCCGTTCACCGTGCCGGCGATGCGGACGGTGTGGGTGCTGGCGTCGAACTGGTCGATCGGTTTTACGCCGGAGACCGCGCCTAGTGTGTTGGCCCAAAACTCTTCCCGGCTATTGCCATTCGGGCTCATGACACCAATCCCGGTCACAACGACGCGACGCTTGGCCGGCGAAGAGGTGTTTCTAGGCACTAGTGTGTTAGTATAAGCGTTTTTCGGGCCGCGCCCCTTTATGGACCCAGAGATCGCAAGCGCCGAGACGCCCGAACCGCCGCCGTTCGTTGTTGCCTCACCGGTAACACCGCCTGCCCCAGCCCCATTGCACATGGCGCTCGCCGGACTTGAGAGCGGAATTCTGGGAGGTCTGATCATGACGGCGTGGTTCGCGCTGGACTCGATTCTGGAGCGCCAATACTGGTGGGCGATCCTGAACCTCTGGGGCGCCGCTGTGTTTCACAACCGCGTTTTTACGATGGGGTTCGGGCTGGCGACTTTGACCGGGGGGGCCACGCTTTTCTTCCTGCACGGAATTGGGGGCATCGTGTGGGCGTTGATCGGGGCGCGGCTGCGAAATCCGTGGCTGCATTTAGTGTTGTCGTTTGCGGCGGCCGCAGTCTGGTATCTCGTTTTGTTGCATGGGTTTTGGCAGGCGGCAGCGCCCGTCGTCACCCGGATGAGTCCGATGCCGGCGACGATCTTGGCTTATGTTCTCTACGGCGCCGCGCTAAGCCGAAACGCCTTTCGGGCCAGGCAATTGGGCCTGGTCTGGAAAACGTAACACGTTGCACTTGGACGGGGCCCGCCAATCAGGTAAACTATGTAGTTTGCGTGTCCATCGAATTCCGTCTCAATGCTGGAGTGTGTAAACCTCGAGCGCCGCGTGGAAACCGGTCTGAGAAAGGGCGCGTCTGGAAGAGAGTCGCAGAGTGGAAAGGACTAATTGCTGAATGAAGCATGCCAGGCTCGGACGCCTGCTCCTGTGGACAGTCGTGTGCGCAAGTCTAGGAGCAAGTTGCCTTTACAGCCAGCAGCCACCCGCGGCACCTCCGAAACCGGAGCCGGCGAAACCGGCGAATCCGTTTGAGGCAATCCCACAGGCCGCTGATCCC
>VFZO01000378.1 GCA_016871155.1 Acidobacteriota bacterium
CCGGTCCCGATTGGCCGCGATGAAGGCGGAGGCCTCCTGCGCCATCCGATCCTCAATGTGTTCTCCCTCCTGCCCCTTCGACGGCCAAAACCGCCAGGGCCCCATGTATCCGCCAGCAGGACCGGGAGCGGGCGTGTGCGGCAGATCTACGTCGAAGCCGTGCTGCAGAGCGCTGTACGGCTCATGCCCCAGGTGCCATTTGCCGAAATGCCCGGTGGTGTAGCCGGCGCCTTTCAGCGATTCGGCGAGCGTGTAGTAGTCCGTGTGCAGCCGGGTCTTGGTGTTCGCCTGCAATGCCTTTAGGTCCGGAGGCGCCTTTTCGGCGATCTTCTGTTCCCACACTTCCTGCGGAAGATGAGCGGACGGCGTGGTTATACCCAAGCGGGCGGGCCACTGGCCCGTGAGGATGCTGGCGCGCGTCGGTGAACAGAGCGGACAGGCGGCGTAGGCTTGCGTAAAGCGCATACCGCGCGCGGCCAGCGCATCAATATTCGGCGTGCGGTTCTGGGGACTGCCGTAGACTCCCGTGTCGCGCCAACCAAGGTCGTCGGCCAATATAAAAACGAGGTTCGGACGCTTCGATTGGAGCGCCCCGAGCAGCAGCGTGCGTCGAGAAATCATGCGAGGAAATCCTTCATTACCCGGCCTTCGACATCCGTCAGCCGGAAGTCCCGGCCCTGATACCGATAGGTCAGGCGGGTGTGATCCACTCCCATCAAGTGGAGCAACGTGGCGTTCACGTCGTGGACGTGCACGGGCTTGTCGACGATGTTGTAGGAGTAGTCGTCGGTCTCGCCATAGCTGAGGCCGCGCCGAATGCCGCCGCCCGCCAGCCAAATGGCGTAACAGCGCGGGTGATGATCGCGGCCGTAGGTCTGCTTTGTCAGCACGCCCTGGCTGTAAACGGTGCGGCCAAATTCACCGCCCCAGACGATCAAGGTGTCGTCAAACAGACCGCGCTGTTTCAGATCCTTGACCAACGCGGCCGAAGGCTGATCGACGTCCTGACACTGCGGCGGCAACTGGCGGGGAACCGACTCATGGTGGTCCCAACCCATGTGATAGAGCTGAATGAACCGCACGCCGCGTTCGGCCATGCGCCGCGCAAGGATGCAGTTGGCGGCGTAGCTGCCCGGCCTGCGCGCATCGGGACCGTAGAGCGCGAAGGTGGACTCCGGTTCCTTGGAGAGGTCCGTCAGTTCGGGCACGGAGGTCTGCATGCGATAGGCCATTTCGTATTGGGCGATGCGCGTTGCGATCTCCGGGTCGTTGTACTCTCTCCGATTCTCTTCGTTCAGCGTCCCGATGTCGTCGAGCATGGAACGGCGCACCGCGGGCGATACACCATCGGGGTTTGAAAGGTACAACACCGGATCGCCATCGGACCGGAACTTCACACCCTGATAACGCGACGGCAGAAAGCCGCTGCCCCAGAGCCGGTCATAGAGAGGCTGATCGAAACGCCGGCCGCTGCCGCGCGAAATGAGAACCACGAACGCGGGGAGATCCTTGTTCTCACTGCCCAGGCCATAGCTGACCCACGAGCCCATGCAGGGCCGCCCGGCGATCTGGCTGCCGGTTTGAATGAAAGTAATGGCCGGGTCGTGATTGATCGCCTCCGTGTGCATCGACTTGACGACGGTGATGTCGTCGACGACCGTGGCCAAGTGCGGAAGCAGCTCACTGAGCCAGGTTCCGGCCTGGCCGTGCCTTTGAAATTGAAACTTCGACGGCGCGACGGGGAAGTTCTTCTGATTCGAGGTCATGCCCGTCAACCGCTGACCGCGCCGAATGGAATCCGGCAACTCCTCCGCGAAGCGATCCCGGAGCTTCGGTTTAGGGTCAAAGAGATCTAACTGCGACGGCGCTCCGGATTGATGGAGATAGATGATTCGCTTCGCCTTGGCGGCGTGGTGAGTTGCGCCCATCAGCTCATTCACCGCGGCGGCGGCAAGGAAATTGCGGCGCGTCATTGCTTGGTGATCACCTCGTCGAGATTGAGCAGCACACTCGCCGCGGTGGTATACGCCGCGAGTTCTGCGGGATCCAGTTCCGTATCGCGGGGCGACTCGCCGGCCTCCAGGAGCTTTGCGGCTGCCGATTTGTTCGATTGGTAGTGAGTCAGCCGGCGCTCCCATCCAGCCTGCAAAACCCGCAGCTCCGATACAGAGGGCTGTCTGGATGCCGACAACAGGAAGCCGTGGCGGAGCCGCGCGGCCGGGGTGCGGCCGCCTTCGCGAATCATCCGCTCGGCGAGCTTTCGGGAGGCTTCCAGATATGTTTCGTCGTTCAACAACGTGAGAGCCTGCAGCGGCGTTGTACTGAGCGGCCGGCGGACGGTGCAAAATTCGCGCGTTGGCGCGTCGAACGTCATTAGACCCGGCGGCGGCACCGTGCGTTTCCAAAACGTGTAGAGGCTGCGGCGGTACAGGTCACTTCCTTTGGAGCGGACATAGAGCTTCTTGTCGTCGATCACGGACAACTGTTCCCAGAGTCCGTCGGGCTGATAGGGCTTCACTGGCGGACCGCCGATCTGGTGATGCGCCAGGCCGGAGACGGCAAGGGCCTGGTCCCGAATCATTTCGGCCGTCAGCCGGAACCGCGGCCCTCGCGCCAGCAGACGGTTTTCCGGATCGCGCTCGATCAGCGCCGGCGGCGCTTTCGACGATTGCCTGTAGGTTTCGCTCAGCACGATCTTCCGCAGCAGCGCCTTCATGTCCCAGCCGCTTCGAACGAATTCCACGGCCAGCGTGTCGAGCAGTTCGGGATGAGATGGCGGCTCACCCTGCGATCCGAAGTCTTCGGAGGTCTTCACCAACCCGTTGCCGAACAGCGACTGCCAAATTCGATTGACGGCCACGCGCGCCGTGAGTGGATTCTCCGGATCGACCGTCCATTGCGCGAGCGCCAGACGGTCCGGCCGGCGGCCCGGCGGCAGCGAAGGCAGGAACGCCGGCACGCCCGGCGCGACTTTGCCGCCGGGCTTGTCATAGGCGCCGCGCGCCAACACGAACGTGTCGCGGGGCGTGGCCATTTCCGTCATCACCATCGTCGTTGGAATCTTCGCCTCCGCCGCGCGCTGGGCGGCCACGCGCCGGGTCAGTTCGTCGTTCGCGCGGCGGCGTTCCAAGTGATGAACCGCCAGGACGGTTTTATCGAGGCGCTCCTCGCCAGTGAGCGGTTCCGGAAACTCACTGGTGGTGACGGAGATTCGAAACCGGCCGAGCAGCGCTCCTTCGCCGAATTCGTTGCCCAGCGTAAGAACGAAGCGCCCGCCACTGAGCAACGTGCGAGGCTCGATCACGGCATAGTGCGGCGTGGCTACATCCGGGTCCACGGACCATCCACGCTTGAGCTGAATCATCGGCCGAATGACACGATCGATCAGGGACTCCGGCGACTTGCCAGAGGCGGCGACCTTCTCGAACTCCACCTTGGTACCGTCCTCGCGTTCGGCTTCAAAAAGAGTGAGTACGCCTTTGCCATCGTCGCCGCGGCCGGAGCCGCCGCGTGGAAACTGTGCATCGGGAAGCAGTTCCACACGGAATGCGGTGATTTCATCGAGCGGCGTTTCGACCGTCAAGGTATAGATGTCGCGGTCCGGCCGGCGGCCTGTGGAAGTGATCGCGCCATCGCCATGCACGGTGAGCGTTGCGCCGTTTGCCGACTTCACTTGTGCCGGTTTCAGAGTATGCCACTCGGGCGCTTTCCATGTAAGAGCTCCGGCGGCGAGTTTCGCTTCAATGGCCCGGAGCGTTTTGCGTTGCCCGGCGGCTTCCGCGGCCGCTTCGGCCACCCGCTGCTCGATTTCCGGCGCGGGCAGTTTCATTACCGGACGCAGATTGCCACGAGGGTCCCGAGGGCCACCTGTACCGATCTCATCGACGGAGTTGAAAAAGGCATACAGGCTGTAAAAATCGCGCGCGGAGATGGGATCGTACTTATGATCGTGGCAGCGCGCGCAGCCGGCGGTGAGGCCCAGAAAAACCGTGCTGTAGGTCGACACTCGATCGACGATGTTTTCGTTGTGGAACTCCTCCGCGATGGAGCCGCCCTCCGTGTTCACGCGGTGATTGCGCTGAAAGCCGGTCGCTATTTTCTGTTCTAGCGATGCCGAGGGAAGCAGGTCACCGGCGATTTGTTCGACGGCGAAACGATCGAACGGCATGTTGGAATTGAAGGCCTGGATCACCCAATCGCGCCAAGCCCACATTTGCTTTTCGGGGTCTACCTGATAGCCGTGCGTGTCGGCGTAACGGGCGGCGTCGAGCCACTCGCTGGCCCATTTCTCGCCATAGCGGGGCGACTGCAGAAGGCGGTCGACCACGCGCTCATAGGAGTCCTTGAGGTCGGCCTGCGAGGGCGGCAGGCCGGTGAGATCGAAACTTACCCGGCGGATCAACGCGGCCTTGCCGGCCGGAGCGCCGCGGCGCAGCCCCTCCTTGGCGAGGCGCGAGGCGACCAGTCGATCGATAGTCGCGCCCGGCTGGGCCTTTGGCGGAACGAAGGCCCAGTGGGACTGCCATGGAGCGCCTTGCTGGACCCAGCGCGAGAGAATGGTGACCTCCGGAGCGGAGAGTTGCTTACCCCCCTGCGGCATTCGAAACGCTGGATTGGCGTGGTTGATACGGGCCACGATGCGCGGCGCGGCAGCGCGGGCCGGCGCTTCCAGATCCAAGCGCAAGCCCGCTTTCCGGTTCGCTTCGTCGGGCCCGTGGCAGGTGAAGCACCGATCGGAAAGAAGGGGCCGCACCTGCCGCGCGAAGTCCACGTTTTGCGCGTGGGCGCCGACGGCGAGCAGGAGCAGAAGGCAGAGCTTCATGGAAGTATCCCAATCTACCAGAAGCAAGCGGGAAGAAACTTGTGGTTTTGGTGGAGGCGCCGGGAGTCGAACCCGGGTCCGAGAACGCCCACCATATGATGACTACGTGCGTATCTGAATTCGTATGTCTCGACCGTGAACTGAAGAATCAGCAAGACGTCCACGATCCAGCCCGATTGATTTCAGCCTTTCGCTCCGAGCAGAAGCCAGGGCCAATCCCGCCATATGACGCGTACCGGCTCCATGCGGGCCTGAAACCGGCGGCGGCTACTTAATTAATTAAGCAGCGTATGCAAACTGCGTGTTGGCAGTTATGGTTTTCCGATCGTTTAACGGGAGCTCGGAACCCGGCACGCCTCCATACGATGAATCGAACCCGTCGAAGCCGTTTCGCCCCCAACTGGTCCGCTTTCAGTCTAGCACCCGGCGATTCGTTGCGACAGGGCGGGTGGTGTGGGAGAATGGAGGTTTGGGCCACCCTAGCTCAGTTGGTAGAGCGGCTGATTCGTAATCAGCAGGTCGCCAGTTCGATCCTGGCGGGTGGCTCCAGAAAATCAACAACTTACAGAGATTAGCGAAAATGGGCGCAGGCGACTGTGCCCATTTTTGTGCCCACCCCAAACCATGGACTGAACCCCAAAATTGAGACAATCGCGAATGTCACACTTTGCAGCGAAAGGATCTGCGAGTGGCGAGGAAGCGAGGCGTGGGGAACTACCCACTGGAATTCAAGAAGCAGGCAGTGGAGCGGC
>VFZO01000379.1 GCA_016871155.1 Acidobacteriota bacterium
CCAACCATCGGCGCCTGTACGAAGTGCCCGCGAAGATCCTCTTGAGTCGACTTCACGAACTCTAGCGTTTGCGCCCGAACCCGCTCAAAATGATCGATTGCCGTTGTAGGATCTGCGATAATTCCGCGAGGTGCAACTTCTTCAATAGGCGGACGCCGTTCAACTGGTACAGACACCGCCGGGCCTCGATCGGTCATCCACCGAAGAATGTATGAGTCCTCGCGATACGTCATTCGCTTCGGAGGCCCTGCACTCTTTCTGCCTTTGGCCATTGAGGGGAAAGCCCCTAGGAGTGGCTCTTTGGAGTGAAGAACATTCTGACGCAGCAACTGCAGCACAGCCTCCTCAGTCCGGGCGAGATGGTCGACACACTGGGCTATCGACCAACGGCGAGGTTCGGTCTGGAACTGCCACTGAGCCCTTGTAAGGTTCGCTGTGGTATCCCGGACAAATTCGCGCGTCATTTCCAAGTGCGAAGTCAAGTAAGCGCGATCCTGATCAGAGATGGACTGGGCTGCAGCGCCGCACCCTATTACAAAGAGCAGAATGAGGATATTCCCCGTTATACGTGCCGGAGACGAAAAAGTCGTTCGGGGTAAGCCGCTGAACAAAACCGGCCGGCGGGGCCCACACGGGACTCGCAGCTCCGTAGCCTTGCAAGCCAACGTGTTCGGGCGCAGCCGAATGGCCAAGTTCATAGAGGCTGCGCAGCCAGGGTTCCGCGTTCACGTCCTCCGGTAGCCGCACGGGATTTGTGGCCAGCATGTTCTTCACTTTACCGGCAAGGCGAAGGGGCGGCATGTTGCCGAAGTCCTTCAATGGTTCTCCGGTCTTTACCCACGGGATTCGAAGATTATCGGTGCTGCCATCGGCGTGCCGTATGACGATATCGACGCCGTCTCCAAGCTGCGGCGCGTTGGGGAATATCCCTTGCGGCCGGAAGAAAAGATAGTTCGAAGCGATGTGGTCTTGGTAGCGCAGTGTACTGCCGCTTCCAACCAACCGGCGAAGCGCATTCACTTCTTCCATCGCCGGTTTTCCGTCGAAAGAAACCACCTCGTCGCCGATACGCAACGGGAACTGGGCGGGTGGCAGCAGGACAGCGTTGAATCCCTCGACCAGCACCTTGCCTTCGTAAACGTCGACGCCGATACCGCCTGTCGCCTGGAAACGGCTCGGAATCTGGAAGAACACATGGCCGTCCCGCAGAGCGTTCGTGTACTCCGCACAGACTTCGGCGAAATCCATGTCCGTTTTCGCGGCGTCCACACGGGTTAGCCACGGGCGCAGATCGGCCAGATCGTGTCCGAACAATTCGCGCTTCCACTCATAGGGGCCGTACTGTTTCCAGTAGAGAGTGGCGAGCTCAATGAAATCCTGCCTGCGCTGAGCCGGTGTCAATTCAGCGGCGAGCGGCAGGGCGGTAGCGCCAAGCAAGATGGCGGTAACAAGATGATGACGCATTGGGTCCTTCCGGAAAAAAGGATGTAGCCCGGACAGGATAACACGTGCTAAGCGAAAGTTATCCAGCCTCTGGGAGTAAAATTATGAGCTCTAAATTCGGGTTCGGAATATCGCCCGGCACGTAGGCCGCGAAATTGCGCGCTCGGGTCACCGCCTCCCACGCGCCGCCGGCCATGGAAACACTGAAATACTGGCAGTTCAGTTTCACGGGCACGGCGCTGGGCGGTTTGGGTGTATGGGTCAACGGCACACCGGGCAGCGCCTGGCGCACCAGATGTTCGATGTGATTCGCCGAGCAAATCTTCACCAAATACGGCACCTTGGCGATTAAGTCGCCCTCGTTCATATCCGCCGAAATCGACAAATACATTCGAGTGTTCTTGAGGAACCGGTCTTCGGCCAGCGGCGTGGCGTAGATGGCCGTTTGGAGCTTCTTCAGCGGCAAGGAGACAAAGTTGCTGGGCACGACGGTTTCCAGCAGCGTCCGGATCTGCTCGTCCAGTTCCGTGAAACATCCGCCGAGATTGTCGTGATCGTACTTCGGCAGATCACGCGGGTGAATCGTCAAGGAAAACGTCGTCAACGAACCGGCCAGGGAGAGCATCGTCTCATAAAGCAGCTCCGGATGACCCTTGCGTACGTCGAGGATGTGCTGGAACAGCGGAAAGTGGGAGTTGATCGTGTACAGCAGCCAAAAATTGGCGATGTCGGCCGTGCCAAAATCGGCCAGGCTCAAGTTCTTCTGGCGCCGTTGGTTGGCGAGCAGCGAACTCTTCGCCGACAGGATCTCGATCAGCCGCCGCGTGATGGCCATGAGATACTCAACGCCGCCGATATCGAGCGTGGGTGGAATGAATTTCTGATCGATATCCAAGGTGCCGGTGGGATTTCGCCGGACGCGGGCGAAACGGATCGACGAATAGCCGTCGCGCGACTCGTTGCTGGTCAGAATCTTGAAGTTCTTCCTGGCTAACTGGACCGGCTTTTCGTTCAAGCCGCTGTTCTCGTCGCGCAGCATGGACACTTCGGAAAAATACCGCGTGGCGGCTTCCTTCTTTGTGGCCAGAGAGATGTTCAGCCCCGGAATTCGCGGCTCCGGAATACAGAGGAACACGTCGAGCTCGTTCTGATCGTCGTCGAACGCTTCGGCCATCGGCTTCGGCGGCGGCGGAGCGTCCGGCGCGGGGACGTCGAACGGCATCCCGTCCGGAAAGATCCCCTGCGCCGACGAGATCGCAACGTTGCCGGCGCTTAACTGTTCGTGATCGATGCGCACGTGCGCGAAGCCCCACGGGCGGAAGTTCAACGCTTCCGTCTGGAAACGCAGCGTGCTTTCGATAAATCGATCTTGTGTCTGCAGGTGCTGTGGACTCAGAAACGTGCCCTTCATCCAGATCACCGGCTGCAGTTGCCTCATACAGACTCCAAAGGTAACACGCGGAAATCCGCCGCCTAGAGCGGCAAAATTTCTTCGCGATCGGGATTGTAGTTCAAACGGCGTTTCTGCACATAGGCGATGTTGCCCAGATGGGAAGCCGCGGCGGAACGGTGGCCGATCTGCACATCGGCGTTTGGCAGCTTGCGGGAGCGGCAGCAATCCAGGAAGTTCTGCACGTGGTCGATGGTTTGATCCTTCGTATACGGCACTTTCACGGGCTGCGCATTCCGCTCGGCCGAAAGGAACTCAAAGCCGCCGCGTGTGATGTAGAGCTTTCCTTCGGTGCCGCACATCTCCACGGCCGCGCCGCGGATGCCGGGCGCGAGAGTGGCTTCAAAAGTCGCCACCCATTGATTGGGGTACTCCAGCAGCACGTTAATGGTGTCCGGCGCAGTACGTCCGTCCTTGTAGTGATACACGCAGCCGGCCGCGCTGGCCGAAACCGGATTGTCCTCGTTCATGAACATGTGGACCACATCGATCCAATGCGTGAACAGATCGGTTACCTGACCGCCGCCAAAGTCCAGATAGGCGCGGAAATTAAAGTACTGCTGCGGATCGTAGTCGCGCCACTTCACCGGACCCAGGAAACGAGCCCAATCCAGGTTGGAAGGCCTCGATTGCAGCGTCTGCGGCGCCTTGCGCAAATGATAGGTGTTGCCGTGCCACCACGTCCGGGCCGTGGTGATCTTGCCGAGCTTGCCGGAGTCGATGTATTCCTTCTTCGCCTGCAGGTAGTTTTCGCCGGAACGCTGCTGCATGCCCACTTGGCAGATGCGATTGTTCACGCGGGCCGCTTTGACGATGGGCGGACCCTCCTCAATGGTCAGCGTCAAGGGCTTTTCGACATAAACGTCCTTGCCCGCGTTGAGCGCATCGATTGCCGTTGTGGAGTGCCAATGATCCGGTGTGGCGATCAGCACGGCATCGAGCTGTTTATGCTCCAGCAACTTTCGGTGATCGGAAAACCCTTTTGCGGCGGTCGCTTTCTGTTGGACCTTGTCGATCTTCGCGCCGTAGATGTCGCACACGGCGGAGACATCCACCTGATTCGACTTCTGAAACACGGTCATGACGTATTCGCCGCGGTCGCCGCAGCCGACAAGGCCCAGTTGAACGCGGTCGTTCGCGCCGAGAACTCGCATGTAGCTGGCGGCGGACATGGCGGCGGCGCTCTTCATCAGATTGCGGCGGTTCATAGGGGCAGAATCTCCTCACGGTCGGGGTTGTAGTTCAAACGGCGGCGTTGCAGGTAGGCGATATTGCCCAGATGAGACGCGGCGGCGGAGCGGTGGCCGATATAGACATCGCCGTTCGGCAGCTTGCGCGTCCGGCAGCAGTCCAGGAAGTTTTCCACGTGGTCGATGGTCTGGTCGCGCGGCGACTTGACCACGACGGGGGGCGCGCCGCGTTCGGCGGATTGGAATTCGAACTGGCCTCGCGTGATCAACAGTTTCCCTTCGGTACCGCACATCTCCACGGCCGCGCCCTTAATGCCCGGCGCCAGCGTCGCCTCGAACGTGGCCGTCCAGCCCGCCGGATATTCGAGCAGGACGTTGATCGTATCCGGCGCGGTGCGGCCGTCCTTGTAGTGATAGATGCCACCGTGCGCGCTCGCCGCGATTGGGTTGTCCTGGCCCATGAACATGTGGACCACATCGATCCAGTGCGTGAACAGATCGGTCACCTGCCCTCCACCGAACTCCAGGTACGCGCGGAAGTTCCAAAAACGCTGCGGGTCCCAGTCGCGCCATTTCACCGGGCCGAGAAACCGCGCCCAGTCAAGATTGGACGGCTGCTGCGCCAATCGTTCCGGCGCCTTCTGCAAGTGCGCGCCGTTGCCGTGCCACCACGTGCGCGCGAGCGTGATCTTACCCAACTTGCCGGTGTCAAAATACTCGCGCTTGGCCTGCAGGTAGACCTGCCCGGAACGCTGCTGCATGCCCACCTGACAGATGCGGTTGTTCACGCGGGCCGCTTTGACGATGGCCGGGCCCTCTTCGATTGTGAGCGTCAAGGGCTTTTCGACGTAAACGTCTTTTCCGGCGTTTAGCGCGTCGATGGCGCAGCCGGTATGCCAATGGTCCGGCGTGGCGATCAGCACGGCGTCCACGTTCTTGGCCGCAAGCAGCTTTCGATGATCGTTGAAGCCCTGCGCCTTGGTGGCCGATTGCTGGGCGCGATCAATGCGCTCGCCGTAGATATCGCAAACGGCTGTGACGTCCACCTGCGTGGTTTTGATGAACGTATTCATCACACCGACGCCGCGGCCGCCCGCGCCGATGAGGCCCAGTTGGATACGCTCGTTGGCGCCCAAAACGCGGCTGTAACTGGCCGCGGTCATCGCTGTGGCCCATTTCACCGTCTGTCTTCGCGTGATGATACTTGAATCCGGCATTGTAGACGGATTATATCAGTGGGGTTCCGTACAATAGACTATGTCGACAATTTGGGGCGCAATCCGCGAGGCGCTGCGCGGCGGCCGGAGGGATTATACCGAAGGCAGTTTGAATAAGGCCATCCTTCTGCTGGCGATCCCCATGGTTCTCGAAACCGCCATGGAGCCCCAATGGCCCGCGGCGGGCCGCCCAAAAAGATGAAAGTCGTCGTCGCTTTGCGGTATGTTGCCAGACGGTGCAGTGCGGCGAAGACCGAGTGC
>VFZO01000380.1 GCA_016871155.1 Acidobacteriota bacterium
GCCCGCCCTCGGAAAGGGGATTCTGATCAAATCCGGCACGGGAGTGAGGCGTTGGTGTATACTGTGGGGGTCCGGGAGACCCAAAATGGAAATCCCGGACTAAACCACGATGCAAGTGCAAAGGAACCCGACTCATCGAACCTGGCTCTGGATGCTCTGCCTCTGCGCGCTGCCCTCCGGGGCTTTCGCAGAGACCTCCGTCCGGATCGATTCGCCAATGACGCCCCCGTCCTGGGCCCTCATGGAACGTGCGCTCCTGAAAGAAAACGCGCGTTTGATCGATGCCTTCCACAGGAAGTATGTGAACCCCGCTAACGGCTTTCTCGAAGTGGTGGAACATTGGGGAGGCGGCGATGGTCCGGACGATGCGATGGAGAACTTCTACAACTGGCCGATGGTGTACATCCTTGGCGGCCCTCGCGAAACGTTGGACCGATTCCTTCATGTCTGGGAAGGGCACATCCGGCAGTATTCGGCTCTGGGTATGTACCACAAGGAATTCATCACGTCCTTCGATTGGGAACATAACGGCGAGGCATACGAGCCCTTCCTGCTGCTGCCTCTTGCAATTCCGGGCGACCTGAAAACACGCCAGCGCACGATCCGGTTCGCGGACTTCTACACTGGGCGGGACAAGAGCGCGGCCAACTACGATCCCGTCCACAAGCTCATCCGGAGCATCCATAACGGCAGCCGCGGACCCCGGCTCGAGGCAACCGCGGAGGACTGGGGCGGCAAGACCGGTTGGAAGTACTTCGCCGAGTCGGGTGACTGGACGCAGGTGAAGGGCGATGTGCCAATCAATTTGCTGGCAACCAGCATTCCGGTGAATGCCTACATTCTCACCGGCGACAGCCACTATAGGGATTGGGTTCTCGAGTACGCGGGCGCCTGGCGCGACCGGGCCCGCGCCAACGGCGGTAATATCCCGTCGATCGTCGGTCTGAACGGGCAAGTCGGTGAAGGATGGAACGGCAAATGGTACGGCGGGCTGATGGGCTGGAATTGGACGTTCGGCGGCTGGGGAATTCTGGGCCGGGGAATGCGAATCGGCTTCTCGAACGCGATGCTTGTTTCCGGCGACGCCAGCTTCATTGACGCCATGCGCGCGCAAGGCAGAAACTTCCTCGACAATCGAATCAAGACCGCTGAGGGCTTGCGGCTTCCCGACAAGTTCGGGGACAAAGGCTGGTCGAACCCGGCCAGCGGCCCGTATCACGAATCCCTGTTTTCCGACGTTTATCTGGCGACGCTCTCGGGCTCGGACCTTGGAAGGCTCGACGAGGCCGCGATACCCGCGGCGAGTCAGCGCCGTGCCAATCCCATGTGGAAGTACGAATATGAGGCGGGACGATTCGAAGGCGGGAACGAGGTGGCCTGGATCGACTACCTCCGCGGCAACGATCCCGGCTACCCGGAGCGCGCTCTTCGGGACGCCTTTGCCAAAATTCGCTGGATGACCGAGGGAATTCGCCGCGACACGAGTACCCCGGACACGCGTCTGGCGGACTCGCCCCACCAGATCCGGCTCTCTGAGGAGGCGCCGCTGGGAGTGTTCGGTGCGGTCACTGGCGCTCTGGTGAACTTGACTCTGGGCGGCCGCCATCCGCACTGGTCGGGCGGGTTACTCTACAGCGAGCTGCGCTACTTCGATCCCGTCGCGAAGAGGCCCGGTCTGCCGGAAGACGTGGGAGCGCTGGTGACTTCGATCACGCCTGATTCCGTGAAGGTCACACTGGTGAATCTCAATCAAGCCGGTGAGCGCGAGGTGGTGGTCCAAACGGGAGCGTACGGCGAGCACCAGTGCCAGAGCGTCCAATTTGGCGGCAACTCGCACGAAGTGAAACAGCGCTTCTTCCGCGTTCGTCTGAACCCTGGTTCGGGCGGAGAAATTGTCATCCGCCGGTCGAAATACGTGAATCGGCCGTCTTTCGAATTCCCGTGGGACGCGCAGGCAAATTGAGACGGCGGGATTGGCTTGCGCTTGGCTTGCCAGCCGCCGCAATCGGCCACCCGGCTGATCCGGAAGACGCATACCGGGGCGTTACCTCGAGGATCATTCAGGCAGCGATGCGGGATCGCGAGGGATTGCGGAAACTGCGATACCTGTGCAAACGCATCGGTCACCGCCTGAGCGGTTCCAACGGGCTGTCCCGCGCCGTGGACTGGTCTGCCGCGCAGATGATCGAAGACGGCTTGGCGAACGTGCGCAAGCTGCCCGTAACCGTTCCGCATTGGGTGCGTGGCGAGGAGCGCGCTCGCGCGGTGGCGCCGGAACGCCGTGCGCTGACCATGGCCGGCTACGGCGGCAGCGTGGGTACTTCAGCCGGCGGGCTGGAAGCGGACGTGGTGGTGGCGGCCAGCTTCGAGGAATTGGAGGGGTTCGGCAGAGATCGTGTGCAGGGCCGGATTGTGCTTTTCAACGCACCGTTCGCCGATGCGACGGATCGATTCGAAGGCTACGGCAAAACGGCGCAGTACCGGACCCAAGGTGCATCGCGCGCCGCGGAGTTGGGGGCGGTGGCATGCCTGGTGCGATCGCTGACGCCTTCCAGCCGGCGAACCGCCCACACGGGCGCAATGCGCTACACACCCGCGGTCCCGCGGATTCCCGCCGCCGGTGTGTCGATTGACGATGCGGAGTGGATCGCGCGCATGGTTGGAGCGGGCCGTACGGTCCGGGTGCGGCTTGAGATGTCCGCGCGCTGGTTGCCGGACGCGCAGTCGGCGAACGTGGTGGGAGAAGTGCGCGGACGCGAGCTTCCCGGGGAAATAGTGGTGATCGGCGGTCACCTGGACTCTTGGGACATCGGACAAGGCGCCCACGACGACGGGTCCGGATGCGTCGCGTCAATGCAGGCCGCCGCGCTGCTGATGAGGCTGTCTCTCATCCCGCGGAGAACGGTCCGCGTGGTTCTTTGGACCAATGAAGAAAACGGGACAGCGGGCGCGGCCGCTTACCGGAGTTGGATCGGCGACGAAATTCGAAACCACGTCGCGGCGATCGAGATGGACATGGGAGCGGAAAGGCCGGCCGGCTTCGGCTGCAGTTTGCCTCCGGGCGCGGAAACCGCGGGCACGGTCCTGGCTCGACTCGAAGGCCTGCTCGATCCCATCGGTGCGGGCAGGCGGCTCCATCGCGGAGGCGGAACCGACCTCGGTCCGCTCATCGGCGCCGGCGTCCCTGGGCTGTGGCCGGTGAGCGCTGCGGAGCGGTACTTCGACTGGCACCACTCAGCGGCCGACACCATTGACGCGGTCGAGCCGGACGGCTTCCGGCGGAATCTTTCCGTGATGGCCGTGCTTGCCTACGTACTTGCCGACATGCCCGGCCGCCTTGCAGGCCCGCAAGCGTAGTATGATTTGCGTAGTCTGAAAAAGGAATTTCGACTAAAGGTGACCTACTCGAGCCGCATTGACATCTCCTCGGAGTTATCCGTCCCGGCCTCGTCCGGCGGCGTGGAAGCTCAGGCCAAACGGTTGTTCGATCTCCACAGCGCATCTTTGCGGGCATACGTGCTGACCACGCTCAGGGACCCGGCTGCCACGGACGACATTGTGCAGGAGACGTTCGTGCGGCTGCTCCGCCAAATGAACAGCGGCGTTCCAATTGCGAATCCGCAAGCCTGGCTCTTCGCTGTGGGACGCAATCTGGCGGCGGACCATTTGACCGAGCGGGCACGCTACACCAGTATCGAGGAACCGGCCCGCAGCGCATGGCGGCGCGAGCAGGCGGACCCCGCGCCGAGCGCGGAGCAACAATGTCTCCATTCCGAGCGCACGACCCGCGTCGAACGGGCGCTCAAGAGGCTGTCGCCGCTTGAAACGCAGTGCCTTCGAATGAGGTCCGGCGGGATGCTCTACCGGCAGATCGCCGCCTCCCTTGGCGTGACCGTTTCCACGGTTGAGTCGGCCCTGTCCCGGTCCATTCGGAAGATCATGACGGAAGCCTGCGGACGATGCCGGTAGACGCATTCTGGTGGCTGAACCGGCTGCATCTTTGCGGCATGGAATTGGTTCGGTCTTTCGATCCGGTGCGCCGGCTGGCCTGAATGCGGTTCTCGCCGGGCTCGGCACACGCTGCGTCCGCTCCATCCGCGAATTTGGCTCTTGGGCCCGGCCGTTCGATCAACCCCTGAGCCAAAATTTTTTGTCGTAAAAAACTCCGTGGCGGAGTCTTCCTGTGATGCGGGGTGCGTCTGTCTGCCGCCCGCCGCAGAAACAGTCGACAGGGAGATTTTTCAATGAGTCTGCGAAACAGAGCAAGTGGTGTGCTGCTCGTCGGGTTGCTTGCCGCAACCGTTTTGAACGCGCAGAGCCAGCGAAGCAGCGTCACCGGGCGCATCCTGGATTCTTCGGGAGCTACGGTGGCGGGCGCGAAGGTCGACATCACCAATGATGCGACCAACGTCAAGTTCGACACCGTTTCGAACGAGGTCGGGTACTATCAGTTCCTATTGCTGCCTTACGGCTCCTATACGTTGCGGGTGAACTCCGCTGGGTTCCGTCAATACACTTTAACGGGTGTCTCGCTCGTGACGGCCACCACCGCGAACCTGGACATTACCTTGACCGTGCAGTCGCAGGCCGAGGAAGTGACCGTACAGGCCGCCGCGCCCCTTCTGGAGGCGGGCACCTCTTCGGTTGGAGTGGCTCTGGAGCAGGCGATCAAGGATGAAATTCCTCTGCTGGTCTCGGGCGGCAAGCGCAATCCGGTCGGGCTGTTCCAAACGAACTCGACCTTCGCCGAACAGCCTTTGTATGGCGGACACGGCACCTTCGGCGGCGGCCGGGCTTCTTCGAACGCGGTCCTGCTGGACGGGCAGGCGCCCGACACGACCTCCGTCAACGTAGGCTCCGGCTCTCTCCCCTCCGTGGAATCGCTCGGCGAGTTCAAGATCCTCCAGAATTCGATTCCCGCCGAATACGGCCGCACCGGCGGCGTGACCGCGACGTTCGCCACCAAGTCTGGCACCAATGCCCTTCATGGCGCGGGTTACGAATACCTTCGAAACGAAAAACTCAATGCGCGTCCCTGGCAGGCGGCCTCCCGCGAAATCGAGAAGCAGAATGAGTACGGCATCGCGGTGGGTGGTCCTGTTTATATTCCCAAGCTCTACAACGGCAAGAACAAGACCTTCTTCTTCAACAACCTTACGGCGTACAAACGGCGTATCTCCGCGGCCAGCGGATTCCTGACCCTGCCAACGGACCCGATGCGGCAAGGCGACTTCTCCGAGGCCGGCAACCTTCCGATCTACGACCGGCTCGACCAGCGCACAGACGCCGCCGGGCGCGTGACGTTCGGGCAGTTCCCCGGAAACCGGATCCCCGCAGCGCGCCAGAGCCGGGTGAGCAAATACTTCCTGGACAATGTTCTGCCCAAGCCCACCGGTCCTGGAATCATCAACAACTTCCTCGGCGTTGCGCCGTCGAAGGTCGACAACTGGGACAATACCATCAAGATCGATCAATACCTCACGGCTTCCGACAGGATCTCCGGGTTTTACGAACACAGCAACAACACTGGGTTCGGCGGAAACGTCCTCGGCGCTTCG
>VFZO01000381.1 GCA_016871155.1 Acidobacteriota bacterium
ACTTCAGTATCTGAACAGGTCCGCATTCGTGCCGGTGCCTCTCAGCCAAGCTTCCAGAATCGCCATCCGGCCCGGGAACGTAGCCAACGGTTATGTGCGCACCCCTCTCACGTGGAATGTCGATCTGGCGGTGAGCAAGAACTTCAAGCTGCGGGAGCACATGAACCTGCAGGTGCGCGCCGACATGTTCAACTCGTTAAACCATGTCAACTACGGCAGCCCGTCCACGGACTCGGCCTCGGCGACTTTCGGCGAAATCAACGGCGCCGGCGGCATGCGTGTCGTACAGCTCAACGCCCGCCTCACATGGTGAGAAAATAGGGGGCGATGATTCGATCGATACTCGCCGTCACGGCGATCTCTACTCTCTGCGCCGGCCCGGCCGCCGTGTCCGGCGAAAAGCAAGTCTGGCACAAATTGACGCTCACCTGGACGGGCCCGGAGGCCTCCGAAACCGGCACTCCGAATCCGTTCACCGACTACCGGCTCAATGTGACCTTCACGCATTCGTCGGGCAGCCCGCGCTACGTCGTGCCAGGGTATTTCGCCGCCGATGGCAAGGCCGGCGAGTCTTCTGCGTCAAGCGGCAACCAGTGGCGGGTTCACTTCGCGCCTGACAAGCCCGGCGACTGGGCCTATCAGGCGTCGTTCGTTTCGGGCGCGCGCGTCGCGGTGGAGAGTGGATCGGGTACGCCGGTCCCATCGATCGACGGGGACAAGGGGACCATCCGCGTCGTCAATTCCAGCAAGAAAGGCCGCGACTTCCGGGCAAAGGGCCGCCTGCGGTATACCGGCGAAAACTACCTTCGCTTCGCGGGCACCAACGAGTATTTTCTGAAGACGGGCACCGATTCGCCAGAGACGCTGTTGGCCTATGAGGACTTCGACGGTACATCCACACGGAAGATTCCGCTCAAGTCCTACAAGCCGCACGTGAACGACTGGCGCACCGGCGACCCCGCATGGAAGGGTGGCAAAGGCAAGGGGTTGATCGGCGCGGTTAACTACCTGGCCGCGAAGGGTGTGAACTCCATGTCCTTCCTCACTTATGCCGCCGGCGGCGATGGCGACAACGTCTGGCCGCACGTCTCGCCGGAAGACAAGCTGCGAATGGACGTCTCGAAACTCGATCAATGGCAGATTGTGTTCGACCACGCCCAGGCCAACGGGCTCTACCTGCATTTCAAATTGCAGGAGCAGGAGAACGACGACAATCGCCTTGGCATGGAAGCGAAACCCGGCAACGTGCCGGCGGCCCTCGACAGCGGGCTGCTGGGCCCGGAGCGAAAGCTTTATCTGCGGGAACTGATCGCGCGCTTCGGCTACGCGCTGGCGCTGAACTGGAACCTGGGTGAGGAGAATACGCAGTCCCCGGAGGAGCAGCGGGATATGGCCCGGTATATCAGGGATACCGACCCGTATCAGAATCACATCGTCGTTCACACCTTTCCTACGTGGCAGGATCGTGTCTACTCAAAGCTCATCGGCGAACAGAGCGTGCTCACCGGCGCGTCGCTGCAGATGATGTGGGACCAGGTGCATCAGCGAACCCTGCAGTGGCTGCGCGATTCGGAGAAGACAGGCCGCCGCTGGGTCGTCGCAAACGATGAGCAGGGCTCCGCCTCGCACGGCGTCCCGCCCGACGACGGCTACCAGGGCTTCGCCGGCAAGGACCGTCAGGGCAAGCCAATCCACAACATGCACGATATCCGCAAAAAGACGCTGTGGGCCAATCTGCTCGCCGGCGGCGCCGGCGTCGAGTATTACTTCGGCTACCAATTGGCCGAAAACGACCTGGTAGCGGAGGACTTCCGCAGCCGCGACAAGAGCTGGGACTACTGCCGCATCGCTCGCGAGTTTTTCACCACCAACAGGATTCCCTTCTGGACGATGAAGAGCGCCGACGCGCTGATCGGTAACGCCGCGAACGACAACTCCAGATACGCCTTCGCAAAGGAAGGCGAACTGTATCTGGTTTATCTGCCCGAAGGCGGCACGGCAACTCTCGATCTCGCCGCGGCGCCCCGAAGTTTCAACGTGCGATGGTTCAATCCGCGGTCCGGTGGCGCGCTCGCCAAGGGCAGTGTGCAGAAAGTGAAAGGCGGCGCCAAGGTGGACCTGGGTCAGCCGCCAGGCGATGCCAAGCAAGATTGGCTCGTGGTCGTTCGGTAACCGGTCGATGCGACGGCGGCATTTCCTCGGTTCGGCGGGCCTCCTGGCCGGAACGCGGGCCCCGCGCATCTTGCTGCGCGGCTCCTGGCAATCGGTAAACATCGGCGATATCGGGCACACGCCAGGCGCGCTCGGCCTTTTGCGCCGCCACTTTCCGGAAGCGGAGATCACGCTATGGCCCGGCAAGCTGGGCCACGGCTCCCGCGAACTGCTGCTTCGCGCGTTTCCGGCGCTCAAGATCGCCGAAGGCGGGCTCACACGCGACGGCAAACCGGACACGCCCGCGCTCGCGCAGGCGTGGGACTGGGCGGATCTGTACCTCAGCGGTTCCGGCTCCGGATTTCCGGCCAGCAACCACGCCGTGGCCTTTCGCCGCGCCACGAACAAACCGGCCGGCGTGTTTGGTGTCAGCACGGACCCTGTATCCGGCTTCGGCGGCGGACGAACGGCCGAGGGCGGCACGTTGCGCGAACTGCGGGAGAAGGCCTTGGCCTTGCCCAAGGGGCATTTGAAGGGCGAGCTGCGCGAGGCGATCGACGGCGCGGCGTTCTTCTTCTGCCGCGACTCCATCAGCCGCGACTATCTGCGCGCGCAAGGCGTCAAGCCGCCCATCGTGGAGTTCGGCCCGGACGCGCAACTGGGCATGACCCTGCGGGACGACGCGAAAGGATACGCGTTCCTGAAGGCCCGAGCGCTGGAGGAACGCAAGTTCATCTGCGTCATTCCGCGCCTGCGCTACACGCCGTACTATCGCATCAACAACGTCCCTCGCGTTCCGGACGACGACGTGAAGGATGCGATCAACAACCGCACCACGGACGCGGATCACCAAAAGGCGCGGGACATGATCGTCCACTATGTCCGCAACACGGGCCATAAGGTGATGGCCTGCGCCGAGATGACCTACCAGGTCGCAATGGCCAAGGAGGTGCTGGTCGACCCGCTGCCGGAGGACGTAAAGAAAAACGTGGTGTGGCGCGATACCTACTGGCTGCCCGACGAAGCCGCTTCGATCTACTCCAAGGCCACCGCCGTCATCAGCTACGAATGCCATTCCCCCCTCATCGCGCTGCACAACGGCACGCCGGCCTTCTACGTGCGCCAGCCCACCGACACTTGCAAAGGCCAGATGTACCGGGACTTTGGCGCGAACGACTGGATGTTCGAAGTCGACGAGACGAACGGGAGCCAACTCTGGCGCGCGCTCGAGAAGATTCATCGCGACCCCGCCCGCGCGCGGAAACAAGTCAAACGGATTCAACGCGACGTCGAGGAGCGGCAGCGCTGGATGGTCGAAACGGTCGTGGCCGCTGCGCGGCGGAAGTAACTCCTTGGATATACTAGCCGCACGATGGGTCCGATAGAATCACGATGGCTCGCGAGCCCCGAACGGCGCCGCGCCATTCAAAAATTAACCGCCTGGGCGGCCGCCGCGCCCGCGCTATCCGCGCAGCGCGATCCGGTCCGGCCGCATCCACGTTTCCCGAAGCTCGAAGAGTTGTTGTCGCCGCTCGATTTCGAGCCCGTAGCGCACGCCCGCCTGCCGCGCTTCTCCTACGATTACACCGCCTACGGCAGCGACGGCGAATTCACGCTGCGCCGCAACCGCGACGCGTTCGATTGGGTCAAGCTGATTCCCAGCTCTTCCGGTGCCGCCGCTGAGCTGAACACCGCCACCGAGCTGTTTGGAACGCGATTGACTTCGCCGCTTCTGATCTCACCGACAGCGGCCCATGTGCACATGCACCCGGACGGCGAGTTAGCCACCTACCAGGGCGCAACGGCGGCCAATACGCCGATGATCGTTTCAACAAACACCTCGGTGCCAATCGAAAAGATCGCACCCACCGCCAAAGGGCAGCTCTGGTTTCAACTCTATCCGCGCGAGGACATGGAGTCCAACCGCGAAATGCTGGAGCGCGCGCAAGCGGCCGGCGCGAAGGCGATCGTCGTCACCATCGATCAGCAGGCCGCCGAGTACGAGCGCGCGTTGCACGACCGGCATCTGGGCGCGCCCATCACATCCACCGCACGGCGTGCGTCGAGCCGGCAGAGCGGCGAGCCCTCGAACCCCTATCGCATTCGCGAATTTCGCCTCTGGTACGAATGGGGCCTGTTTGCAAAGCTCCGGCCAATGATCAAAGTGCCGATGATCGCCAAAGGCATTCTGACCGCCGAGGACGCGCGCCTCTGTCTTGAGCACGGCCTGGACGGCGTGTACGTTTCGAACCACGGCGGCCGGTCGATCGATTACGGACCGTCCACGCTCGAAGTATTGCCCGAAATCGCCGCCGCCGTAAATGGCCGCGTTCCCATCCTGTTCGACAGCGGCGTGCGCCGCGGATCGGACGCCTTGAAGGCGCTGGCGCTGGGCGCCACGGCCGTGTGCCTGGGCAGGATGCCGCGCTGGGGCCTGGGCGCCTACGGCTCCCAGGGCGTGCAGAGGAGTCTCGAACTGTTACAGGCGGAGTTGGCTGCCGCCATGCGCTACACCGGCCGCACGACGCTTGCGTCTATCGATAGAACTCTGGTTCGGACCGACTTTCCATGACCCGACGCTTCCTGCTAGGCGCCAGCGCCCAGACTCCCGTTCAAGAGATCGTCAACAGCTTCGAGATGGAGGCGGCCGCGGCCCGGCATCTGTCTCCCGCGCTGATGGACGAGGTGCGCGGCGGCGACCGCCGCGCCTATGAGCGAATCACGTTCCGGCCGCGCATGATGGTCGACACGCGAAAGATGGATCTTTCCGTAGAGTTGTGGGGCGAGAAGCACTTCGCTCCGATTATAGTTGGACCCGTTTTCGAGCCCTCCCGCTTCGGCCGCGGGGACTTGGCCGCGGCCGCGGCCGCGGCCAAGACGAGCGTCTTTACAGCCGAGTCGCCGTCACTCGCGAGAAACGGAAAGGCCGTTTGTTTCACGTTGACGGGCCGCGCGGACTGGACGGAAATCGAGAATATGAGGAAGGCGGCGGCGGGGCCGTTTATCCTGAAAGGCATTCTCAGCGCGGCCGACGCCGCGGAGGCCGTGAAACGCGGCGTGAGCGGCATCGTAGTATCCAACTACAGGCCCGGCGTGCCGGAGAACGCGCTGGTAGCGCCGATGGAGATGCTGCCGGAGATCGCGAAGGCAGCCAGCAAACGGGTGCCGGTCCTTGTCGACGGCGGGATCCGGCGGGGCGGCGACGTGATCAAGGCCATCGCGCTCGGCGCGAGCGCCGTGCTGGTAGCGCGTCCCGTGTTGTGGGCGTTCGCGGCCTACGGTGAGGCGGGTGTCAAGACCCAACTGGAGATGCTGCAAACGGAGATGGCCCGCGACATGGCCATGCTCGGAAAACTGACACCGGCCCAACTGGGGCCCGATTCCGTCAAGGTGCACTCCCGCTGA
>VFZO01000382.1 GCA_016871155.1 Acidobacteriota bacterium
GCTGGCCGGAAGGACGTTGCCGGGAAACGGCCTGCGCTCATTGACCGCGTTGGCCGTGCCGCAATTCGCCGTGCACGACATAGTGCCCTGATCGAAGATGGTGATCGGTTGGCCGGCGCCGTTTCGAAGATTTGAGAAATCGCCCACTCGCCAGGGATCGATCGGCAAGGTCGCGCCCGCACTCGCCGCGTTCCGTTGCCGCTCACTTTGTTCGGCGATAAAGAAAAACGTCTTGTTCCGGCCGTCGTATACACCGGGGATTTTAACCGGCCCGCCGATGGTGAAACCAAACTGGTTCCGCTGGAAGGATGCCAATCGCTGGCCAATCCGCCGGTTATTCCAACTGTTAGCCTCAATCTTGGAGTTGCGCAGGAAGTTGAACGCCGAACCGTGGAACGCGTTCGTCCCGGCTTTCGTGGCCACCGAAATCACCCCGCCGCCCGTGCGGCCGTACTCGGCGCTCAGTGAGTTCGTGATGACCGCCACCTCTTCCACCGTGTCGACGATTGGCTGATAGCCGGTGTCCTGAATCGAAACGTTATTCTCCGGCACGATGATCGACGCGCCATCGATCGTGATTTCGCTGGAAGCGTTCCGTCCGCCAGAAAGCCACGGTGTGGAGCCGCCGCCGGGGATTACGCCGGGTACCAGGGTCGCCAGCGCCAGTGGATTTCGCCCGTTGAGCGGAAGGTCCAGCATCGCCTTGTTCGTCAGGACCGTCGATACAGACGAAGTTGTCGTCTGCAGTTGTGCCGCGGAGGCGTTGACCTCCACGGTCTGATTTACCGAGCCGACCTTCAAGGGAATCTCGATCGTCACTGTCTGATTCACGCTCAACCGGATCTCGGAAATTACCTGCTTGTCGAAGCCGGTTTTCTCCACGCTCACTCGATATTCGCCTGGGATGAGATAGGGCTGAATAAAGCTACCCTGCGAGTTCGAGACCGTTGCCTGCTGCACGCCGGTCCTACGGTTATCGATCTTCACCGTCGCGTCCGCGATCGCGGCGCCGGTGGCATCGACGACGCGGCCCTCGATAACGCCCGTGGCGCTCTGCGCCAACACGCTGGCCCCGCCGAAAAGGCAAAAGGTGAAAAGCGTTCTCATGAGACTCCTCGCTGAACGAAAGATATCACACCACTGCCGGTTTCAGGCCAGGATTTTCCTGGCGACCGTGCCCGCCACATCGGTCAGCCGGAACGGCCGTCCACCGTAGGTAAAAGTCAAGCGCTCATGGTCTAGGCCCACCAGGTGCAACATAGTCGCGTGAAGGTCGTTGATGTGCATCCGGTCTTCTACCGCGTAGTATCCGAACTCATCGGTTGCGCCGTAAATAAAGCCCTTTTTCACGCCGGCCCCGGCCATCCACATTGTGTACCCATAGGGGTTATGGTCGCGGCCGTCGCCTGCCTCGGCGATCGGCGTTCGCCCGAACTCGCCACCCCAAACCAGCAGCGTGTCTTCCAGCAAGCCGCGTGACTTCAGGTCCGTCAGCAGGCCCGCGATCGGCCGGTCCACCTGCTTGGCTGTGCGCGTGTGAAGACGAATCAGTTCCGAGTGAGCGTCCCATCCCACCTCGTTGCCTGGACCGTACTCATGGCTGATCTGAATGAAGCGCACGTCGCGCTCGGCCAGCCGGCGAGCCATCAGACACTGCCAGCCGAAGTCGGCCGTCTCGGGCTCGTCCATTCCATACAGGTCCCGCGTGGCCTTCGATTCCTTGGAGGTGTCGAACGCCTCCGGCGCCACTGTCTGCATCCGGAACGCGAGTTCGAAAGACTGGATACGCGCCTCCAATTCCGGATCGTTCTGATGCCGCTCCGCGCTCGCCCGGTTCAGCTTCTGGATCATGTCCAGCTCGTAGCGCTGCTGCTCCTGCGTCAAGCCCAGATTGTGCAGGTGCTCGATGGGCTCTGTGATCTTCTCAAGCGGTACCCCGCCCAGTCCCACCGCCGTTCCCTGATACTCCGCCGGCAGAAAACCGCTGCTCCATTTCTTCGCGCCGCCATGGGATAGGCCCGGCTTCAGCGTAATGTAGGCCGGTAGATTCGCGTTCTCCGTGCCCAGTCCATAGACGACCCACGATCCCATCGCCGGCCGCGTGAACGTGTTCGAGCCGGTGTGCAACTGCAGCGTCGCCCCGCCATGCGCCACGCTGTCACCGACCATCGACCGCAGAATGCACAGCTCGTCGGCATGCCGCGACAGGTTCGGAAACAGCTCGCTGATCGGTATGCCGCTTTGGCCGTATTGCCTAAACTGCCACGGCGATTTCAACAGGCCGCTGGTCCGGCCTTCCGCAAACGTCAGCGGACGCTTGAACGGAAGCGGTTTGCCATGGTCCAACGTCAGCCGCGGTTTCGGATCAAAGGTGTCAAGATGCGAAGGCCCGCCGTGCATGAACAGGAAGATGATCCGTTTGGCCTTCGCCGGGAAGTGCGGCTGCTTTGGTGCGCCAAGCAGTTGCGCCAGCCCTACCGAGCCGAATCCGCACGCCGAGGTCCGAAGAACGTGACGCCTAGTGTACATAGAGAAAATCGTTACTAGCGATAAGGCTTCGGCACAGGCTCGCCCAGGCTCGCTCCGCCGGATTGTTACCGGGAAATCCATCCAGGAACCGTTGGGCCGCCTCACGCTCCGTTACGCTCGGCTCCCGGCCAAGAATTTTTCGCCACGCCGTCAGAATGCGCCCGGCCGCGTCGATTCCCTGTAGCCGCTTCGCCAAGTTCGCCGCCCGGTCCTCCACGAATTTCGAATTCATCATATACAGCGCCTGCGGCGCTACCGTGGTCTGCGCGCGCGTTTCGGTGCTTGTCGTCCCGTCGCCGAAATCGAAGAGCGTGAACAGGGTCGAAAGGTTCGATCTCCGGATCGGCAGGTATACGCTGCGCCTGTTGGTCGAGTCCGGATGGATGCTCTTGCGCGCGTCGCTGAACTCGTTGTCCGTACCCTTGCCGCTTTGCAGCGCGCCGCCCATTGTGAGGTCGAGCGAGTCGTCGATCAGCAAGAGCGAATCGCGAATCTCCTCCACCGTCTTGCGGCGCATCGGAAAATGCGACAGCAACCGGTTGTCTGGGTCTTGCCCGTTCACGGTGCCGCTCATCGCATAGGTGCTCGAAAGCAGAATCAGCCGGTGCATCGCCTTCACCGACCATCCGCCGCGAACGAACTCGGCGGCCAGCCAATCCAGCAACTCCGGATGCGTCGGCGGCTCTCCCGTAGTGCCGAAGTTGTTTGGCGTGCGAACCAGCCCCTGCCCAAAATGGCCCTGCCAAATGCGGTTCACCATGACTCGCGCCGTCAATGGATTGTCTGGGCTCGCAAGGAACTCCGCCAACTCCCGGCGCCCGCTGCCTCCCGATACCGGACTCGCCTCCTTCGACAGAATCTTCGGGAACCGCTTCGGGACAATCTCGCCCTTCGCCTCCACATTGCCGCGCAGGAAAACCGGCTGATCGATGGCTTTATCCTCGCCCACGCCGCATGCCATCGGCGGTTCCGGGGGCGCTGCCGCCTTCAGCGCCGCGAGTTCCGCCCGCAGTCCGTCGAGCTTCGTCCGTGCCTTGTCCGACAAAAACGACTCACGGTCTTTCTCCGGCAGCGTCAGTGGCCCTTTGCCCGTTGTGAGCTCCGTGTAGAGCCGGTGATCCCCGGCAAGAAATCGCGGCGCCTCCTTGTCAGCGGCCTTCGCCTCAGCCTGCAACCGTTTTCGCCGAGCGAGTTCTTCGATGATCTCTTCCTGATACGCGCGCGCCGCGGTCTCCCGGTCCGTGGATTGATACCAACGCTCCAAATGCACACGGCGTTCGTTCGACGGCTTCAGGTAATCCGCCCAACGTTGAACCTCATGGTTCGCCGCGGGCTGGCCCTCGGCGTAGACCTTGTACGCCAGGAGCATATTAGCCGCGATCTTCGGAAGGTTCGCGTCACGGTACCGCGTTCCTTCGCCGGAAAGCGTTCCGTCGATCTCCTTTTGCTTGGCGGCCACGAGTTCCTGGTGCGCTTCAAACTTCTCCGCAATCTCCTTAGCCACCAGCGGCACGAAATAAAGCTGCGACACCGTGCCCTCGATCTTCGCCAGTTGCTTCGTGCTTGCGAAAATCGACGCCAGGCTATAGTAGTCCTTCGTCGATATCGGATCGAACTTGTGGTCATGGCAGCGGGCACAGGCGATGGTCAATCCCAGAACCGCCTTGCTCATCGTATCGATCTGCTCGTCGACGATGTCATAAAACATTTTCACTTTGTCTTGTTCCGCAACGAGCTTGGGCCCAAGTGCCAGGAATCCGGTGGCGATGGCTCCGTTCGGCGGATTCAGCAGGTCCCCGGCGATCTGTTCGCGCACGAATTGGTCGTACGGCAGATCTTTGTTGAAGGCCTCAATGACGTAATCGCGATAGCGCCAGGCGTGCGGGTATCGATAGTCTTCATCGGCACCTGTGGAGTCCGCGTAGCGGGCCACGTCCAGCCAATGCCGTCCCCACTTCTCCCCGTAGCGGGGGCTGGCCAACAGCCGGTCGATCAGCTTCGCCCGGTCACCGCTGGCCAGAAACTCGCGCGTCTCGTCCTCGTTGGGCGGCAAGCCCGTCAGATCGAAACTCACGCGCCGCAGCCACGTAAAGCCGCTGGCCGGCGCCGCGGGCTCCAACTTCGCCGCTTCGAGCTTCGCCAATACGAAGCGGTCGATTGGCGACCGCACCCAACCTCCATTCCGAACGGCGGGCGGTGTCCCGGCCTGCACGGTTTGGAAGGACCACCAGCGCTCCTTGCTCACCGCGGCCTGCACGGCGGGCAGGGGAGCGCCCTGCCACACCCACGCTCGGATCGCCGCGAGCTCCGGCTCCGATAGCTTTCCCCCCGGCGGCATCTTGATGCGCCCCGTGTAGCCGGTCACGGCCTCGATCTTCGCCGCAACTTGCTCCAGACCCGCGCGGCTGGTGAAATCGAGCTTCGCCTCCGCGCCGTGGCACCCGTAGCACTTCGTGGCCAGAATTGGCCGTACGCTTCTCTCGAAGTGATCCTGCGCGTGGAGTGTGGAGATCAGCATCAGCAGGCGGATCACGGCAGCACCACGTCCCACACCTTCGTGCGCCGCGCCGTTCCGCCGGGGCCTTCCACGGTCAGCGTGATGACGAATTCGCCGCCTTTGGCGAAGCGATGGACCGGATGCTCGTCGGTGGACACCGTCCCGTCGCCGAAATCCCAGTGATGCTTGGTCTGCGTTCCAAAGGACTCGTTCCGAAACGCCACCTCGCGCCGGCCAAGGTCCAAGACCTGATACGACCAATCCGCCTCCAGCGCCGCCCGGTTCTCCAGCGGCATTAGACGGAACGCCACCAGGTCCGATGCGTTTCCATACATCGTCGTCTTGTGCGAGAGGTTCCAAAAGCCGCGATAACTCTTGCCGTTCTCGTCGTCGTAGTCCAGCACGGACCACGAGATGCCGATGATCTTGTTTTCCGTGAGTTTCGATTCGATCGATCTCTCCGGCCCTTCGTAGGCCGCGTAGTCGAACGGCGTGATGAAAAATTCGAGAA
>VFZO01000383.1 GCA_016871155.1 Acidobacteriota bacterium
TTCGTTCCTGGCCTGATTCCCGCACGGTCAGCGCCGCATCGTGCAGCGCGGACGATGGACGTCCCAGCAGCTTCCACGTGGCGACAAGCTCGGGGCCGCGCGCGGCGACTTGAAAATCGAGATCTAGCGGAGCCTTCGGCTCAAATATTACCCACCCGGCACCCAGCGCCAGGGTCAGCGCCACGGCAAGCGCGCCAAGAAGAGGCCGCGTGGAGATGCGCACGCGGGAATCCGGCGACGGTGACGGCGGGCGCGGCCGTCTTGGCCGCGCCTCATCGTCCGCCCGCAGCGTAACCCGTCGTTCTTCGATCCGGCCGGCTTCGCGTACATGCAAAACCGCTTCCGCGCGGGAAACTGAAATTGGTTTGATTGTCAGAAACAGCAGGCCGCGAAGATCGCGAAATACCTCGATCTCCGCGTCCGAGAGCCCTGCCTCGCGCCGCGTGTGAATGCGAAAGAAACCGGCGAAGGGCTGAGGACCCGTGGTTAACAGGTCGTCCAACACCTCTTCGCCCACTTCCTTGTACGCCTCCACCGCAACGCGATCCTCCGAGAGCTCGCCGTAGAGCACACCGCCGGACTCAATGCCTTCTCCGGGTTTGCTTGTAAACAACGTAAACGCCCGGCGGCACAGTTCGCCTTGTAGTTTTTTCCCAAGTACGACCTCCAGCCCAGTAGAATTTTCCAAAACCACAGGAATATTCCGCTCCTGGCTCATGCAGTGCAAGATGCGGGCCAAACACCGGCGGCGTTCAGACCCCGGAATGGCGATTTCCGCGCACTGTTAAGTACCGGGCCGCTGCCCGGCACTACAAAACCTAGGAGTTATTATGAGTCAGGCAACCCATTGCGGCTGCTCCAAAGCCCAGCCCGCCGGCGAGATGGACCACCAATACGCGGCCAAGCTCGTCTGCGGAGTCCTTCCGCCGGAGAAAGAGCCGCGCGGCGCAAATCCTCTCGCCGCCGGCCAATATTTCACGGCCGTCAACGTTCACAATCCCTCCCGCTGCGAGGCGGCTGAGTTCCGGTGGAAAGTGGCCGCCGGCAAATCGCTGGAAGCCCGCGAATTCCGCGTATCGGGGTTTGCCCCAGCGCGCCTTGGTCCGGACGAGGCGCTGGAGATAGACTGCCGCGACGCGATGCAACTTTTGGCCGCCGCCGGGAATCCGGGTGCCTTCGTCGAGGGGTGGATTGTCATCGAGTCCGAAGCGGACCTGGATGTTGTCGCCGTCTACACGTCGGCTTCCAGCCCTGGCGCGCTCGTAAACACCTTCCATACCGAACGCGTGCAGGCCCGCTGCGTGCCGCGTTGCGAAGACCTGGTGGCGGACCTGAGCACCGGTGTCGCCGCGTGGGAGTTCCGCCGGCATGCGGACAAAACCTTCAGCGCGCCCACTCTCGGAAAAGGGTCCCCTTCGTGGGCGGACCTCGGCGGGGCGCAGTGGCTTCGCCCGGCGAATGCGGAGGGCTCCACCGAATACGTGTACCAGTTCTGCTTCGATCTGTGCACCGGATTCGAAAACCCCACACTCGAACTGCAGGTCTTGGCCGACAACCATGCGCGTGTGGAGCTGAACGGAACCCCGCTGGCGGGGCCCAACTATGTGCCTGCCGGAACCAATCCGCACCTGTACCACACGGCAAAGGGCGCGAACGCGTTCAAAACCCCGGGAACGGCCACAGCCGCGCCCAACCAGTTCCGGGCCGGGCGCAACTGCCTGACGGTGATTGTCGCGAACGAGGGCGGACCGTCCGGTTTGGCACTACACGGAACGCTGGAGGTGGAACGCGGCCGCTGCCCCGGCTCCACCCCCGGCCGGTTGCGTTGTCCGGGAGTCTCCTATCGCGTCCACGCCGCCAATCACATCTTCGAGAGCGACCACGGCTGGTTGGGCTGGGTGACCGGCGGGCAGACGGCCGGAACCACCGGGCAGCACCGGCGCGTGGAAGCCGTGGAGATCGTCCTGAACGGCGCGGCTCCGGGAACAACCATTCAGTACCGGGCGCACTTGAAGAACTCCGGCTGGACGGGCTGGACGCCAGAAGGCCAGACGTGCGGAACCACCGGCGAGGGCCGCCGCATGGAGGCGATTGAAATCCAGTTGGTGAACAAACCCGTCAACTGCCGCCTTCGCTACCGCGTCCATATGCGGGGGCTGGGCTGGGGCCCGTGGGCCGGCGAAGGTCAGCAGGCCGGAACCACCGGCCAGAACCGCCGCATCGAGGCTATCGAAATCGTCATCGAATAGCGGCGGCAAACGGGAGGCGCTGCGGACCGGGCGCCTCCCGCCCAAGGTGGCAACACTCCTCGAGGTCCGCGCACGGGTGGTTTGACCTAGCCCGTTCAGATGGGAGCGGCATGGCGGTGTAATACCTTCGCACGGCGCACCCGCGCCGTCTGGGACCGCGATAGCCTCGATTCCCGGCTGCCGCCGGTGCTCACCCTACCGCTGCCGCTTAATTAGAAGATCCGCGGCCAACCGGTAGAAGTCCCCCATCACCTGCTCGGGCGGTGAATCCCCGCTCCCGGTCGTCCGCGCCACAACGATCCCATGATTCGGAAATATCGCGAGATACTGCCCGCCGTCGCCATCGTGGTACACCATGACGGGCAGAGGAAAGCGCGGTTGTTCCATCTGCATGAACCACAACAGGCCGGCATTCTTCGCCACGCCCTGCGAAACCTCCAATGCCGATTGCCGGATCCACTCTTCAGACAGAACTCGCCGGCTGCCCCACAAACCGCGAGTCAGCACCAATTGCCCGAGTTTGGCCAGATCAAACGCAGAGATCGAGAGTCCCGTGTAGCCCGCCGCATGTCCCGCTTTGTCGGTGTCCCAACTGGTCTTGCCAATACACAAAGGGTCGAAAATTTCGCGCCGGAGAAAGCGGTCCAGCCTGATCCCCGCCGCCCGCTCCACTGCCGCCGCCACCAGCGCCGGACCCTGGTTGTTGTACTTGAACACCGCGCCCGGCGCGTCACCGCTCATCGGGCGCGCCAGCGCGGCCGCTACCCAGTCCGGCGCAGTGTTCCATTCCTTAAGCACCCGGCCCTGCTCGTTTCGCGCGTCGCGAATGCCGGAGGTATGCGACATCAATTGCCGGAGCGTGATCGCGCCCTTGGGATCGGCCGCGAATTCCTGCAGCAAACTCCCGACCGGCGCATCGACGCTCTTCCACTGCCCGCTGGTGAACAATCGCCCGGCCGCCAGACTGACTACCGCCTTGGTCACTGAATAAACCGGAACGACCGTAGTCTCGCCAAATCCAGCTACATACTTGCCGTCTTTGAACACCGCGAAACTCGACGACTTGGCCTTCCGCGCCGTAGCCAGCAGTTCCGCCACCGGCTCGGGTTTCAGGCCCACCGGCTGCGCACCAACCGGTTGCGCGGGCAGGACCGTACACCCGGCTCCGGAGGCCGCGAACGACGGTATAGCGATCGCCGCGAGCCAAAAAAAGAGTCTTGCGGCGGTACAACTCAACCCTTTGGCCATATCCGCACAGACTAACACGGCCCAATCCGGACTCGTTCGTCCATCGAATTCGGCTCCGGCAAATCGCGCCGCACGGAATCCGCAAGCGCCGGTGGTGACAGCCGTGTTACGCCCGGCCTAAAGTAATAACTCCAGCCTGCCGATCCTCCTCTAGAGGCGAACCCATGCGGAAGCTCTACGCCCTGACTCTCATGATCCAGGCGCTCCCCGCGCAGACACCGGCGTGGATTGGTACGCTGACCGGCTGCACGGAACAGTCCGCGGCCGAAGTCTCCACGTTCCACTGTTCGTCGCCGCAAGATCCAGGAGCTACGGCGGCCGTAATCGAGAAGGCGTGGTCGGAACTCGGCATGACCGGAACGCGCTCGTCCGACGGCATCGGACCCGTGCTGAAGATGCGCCACGACGGGCTCGACGCTTTGGTGAAGATTCGCGAGGCGGATGCCGGCTCCTCGGTAAGCGTCCAATTGACGCAGGCGTCGGATGCGATTGCGATTACCAGCGCGTCGTCGCCCGCGCGCCGATGGGCCGGACGCTCCACGAGTTCGCGGACCGAGAGCTCTAGATCCCCCTCGCCACCCGTGGGTTGGCCGTCATGGTTCCGGCAGGATCCGTCGTTGGGAAAGCTACCCGCGCCAGTGACGGATGAAAGCCGCGAGAAGTGCCTGATGATCAAGTTCCCCAGGTCGATCAGTTTCGTCGAAGAGGTGCGGGAACTCTCAGATTATTATGTTCGACTGTTCGCCAACAACGGTCTGCGGCCAAACGCGCGAATGGAGAAGAACTCGAGTATTTTGGGCTCGTTGCACTACTACCATGCCTCGGTAACGGGGACCGACGGGATGCGGGAAGCGGCTGTCTTCTTTAGCCGGTTGAACACACGTCACTCGTTCGACGTTAAGTTCCGCATGTGCCCGGTGTATTAGCTCGAATTTCTTTATCCAGCGGATAATGCAAACGGGAGGTCCACGATGAAAACTCTTGGCCGGGCCATTGGTTCTCTCCATCTGGTCTTGCTGATTGCGGTGCCGGGCCTCGCGGTCGCGCAGAATCAGCGGCCATTTCAAATGGCGGCGACGGCTTCGCAGGCGGTGCCGGGACAGGTTCCGCTGTACGAGCAGAATTCCGGAACGTTCCCGATATCCTCTCTGAGCGCGGATGTCGATCTGATCAGTGTTTTTCCGGAACACCTGGGCTTTCCTGTCGAGTTGTTTCTCATCGGGCAGACTCCGCCGCCGTCCCACCCTTGGACGGTGCGGATGCAGAGTCTCGCCTCCGCGGCGAGAGCCACGGGAAAGCCGCTGCTGGTCCAACTCGCGCTCAGCAGGGAATACATGACGTCGAAAGCGTACGAGTCGGGCGGGCAGTTGCAAATCGATCCGGCTTGGGCTCCAAAGTGCTTCGATTTTTCGTTGCCGCTCGGCGCACAGATTGGAAACGCTTTCGTCAACTACGTTCGTTGGATTACCGCAGAGTTTGCCCCGAAGTACCTGGTCGTCATCGCGGAGGTAAACCTATACTACTCGGGCTGCGGCGGGGCGACCGCGGGGTGGAACGCGTTCGTCAATATCGAGCGGTCAGCCTACGACGCGGCCAAGGCGGTGAATCCGCTGCTTACCGTCTTTCCGTCGTTCAATCTGGAAGCGTTGTACGCCAAGAGCGCGACCGGCTTTGACACGGCGCAATACAGCGCGATGGCCAATCTGAAGCGCGACCGATTCGGTGTTTCGGCGTATCCGGTCGGTGTCGTGACCAACCCGTACCAACTGCCGGCCGTCGGCTCGGGCGATTTCAAGATCTCGGAACAGCGCCGCGGCCCGCGCGTAGTAAGCCGTGTATCCGTCGCGGCACGCCTTCTGCGCCAACGCGCAGGCAACGAAGCTTTTGCCCACCCCCGTCGGCCCGAGAACGAAAACATGCTCGTGATTCTTCACCCATATAAACGGCGGAGCAATAATAGACCACGAAACGCCGTTTGAGCGGCGGATTGTGGCGGTCGAAAAGTAGACCACCATGCTGGGAAATCCGCAGGGGC
>VFZO01000384.1 GCA_016871155.1 Acidobacteriota bacterium
CTTGCTGGGCAAACGCGGCGGCCGCGGAAATCAGTAACAGGTATCGAAGCATCGGACTTCCTATTTGTGCGCGATCTTGAACAGGTAGGTGATGGGCGCCGCTTTCGCCGCCTGGGCGACAGGCGGGGCCGGAGGTACCGAAACCACGGACTGGTTGCCCTTTTGGACGAAGAACAGCTCTCTCGCCTGCATGCCCGGCGGCGTGTTTTGTTTCAGTCCCGCGCCGGAGGAGTCCACGCACTCGCCGCGCGCCCGCAGAATCGTGTCGTCGCAGCGGGGCGACAGGTTGGGCGGCACGGCGCCCGGTTTCGGCGGGGCCGGCAGCGGCTTGTACTGCTGCACCGCCGGGGCGCCGATCCGGACCGGGCTCAAAACCCAATAGACGTTGTCGTAGCCGCCGGGACCCGTTACGCGAAACGCGCCGGAGTTGCCGGGAATGGCGTACTCCTTGCCGGCCTCCACTTTGTTGTCCTCGCCGGTCTGCTCGTTGGGAAACAGGGTGACCTGCTCGCCGGACGTCCCTTCGTTGACCACATACAAAAAGCCGGGTTGCGAGGAGCGGAACCGAAAGCGGACCTGATCTCCATTCACGAACACGTGGCCCGGATCCATGACCTTCCAGGCGTTGGCCTCACGCTTTTCAATGGTGATCTCCAGGCGCTGCTGCCCAACCAGGGCAGAAGCGGCCAGCAGAGCTGGCAGAATGAGGCGCATGTTACTTGTGCTCCAGCTTCAGATCCACAATGACCTTTCCGTCCGGCCCTGCATTCTTGTTGACTACGTAAACGGCAGTCTCCTTCGGCTGCGAGGGCGCCGGCGGCGTATCCTGCACCTTTTCGAAAACCAGATCGCGCGCCACCAGTTCGCTGCGGATCTTCCCGACCAGTGCGTCGTCGATGGGGCGAATCAGGCCGGCCACCTGAATCGTCTTGGCCGGCTTTGCGGCTGGTTTATTCGTGACGGGTGTTAACGGAGCGGGCGCATGGATGGAATAGATCAGGTCTTCGAAGTTCGGCTCGGCCTTGCGGGTCAGAAGTACAAAGAGTTTCTCCTCGCCGGCCTGATCGTCGAAGTAGAAACGGCCGCCGTTGGGAACTTCATAGCGGCGGAACGGTTGAATCAGGTTGTCGCCGCTGGCCACTTCGCTGACCGGAAACAAGACCTTCCAGAGCCCGGAAGAACCGCGGGCGATCACGTACAGATACGCCTCGTCGTTTGCCTCGACGTTGATCTTTAAGCGGTCCCCGCTTCGGAATGTGGTGGACGCTTCTACTTCTCGATACGTTTCGTTGTTGCGGCTCAGCAGCAGGCTGTAGCGGAGCCCCAGCGGCGGCGTATCGCTGACATAGGCGGCCGGAATGATGGGCGGATTGGCGGCGGGAGCCTGGCGGCGCGCCTGCTCAATGGGGGCGGGCACGGCCTTCGTACCGGTCACCGGCCGGGCCGGAGCGGAGGCGGCCTTGCGCTTGATTTCGGGTGCGGCGAAGAAAAGCTCACGCGGGGTCAGCGTCTGGGCATAAGAAAACGCAGTGCCCGCAATCGACACGAGAACCGTTAACTTGTTATTTTTCATAAGGTTTCCTTGTTGGCACTGAGCGGATTTCGTGATACGATTCGGAAGGTAAAGGAGGCGTTGCCCCTCATGATATTCCGGCCGGCTACGGCGTCCATTGTTCTCCTATCTTTATTAGCGCAATCTGCACTCAAAGGCTATCAGGCTCCCCCGGCGGGCCCAAAGATCAGTATCGCGATCGTGGAAGGCGACGGGGCTGTGAACAACATCCGCCAGCGTGTCACGCGCGAACCCATGGTTCAGGTCACCGACGAAAACAAGAAGCCTGTGGCCGGCGCGGCGGTCGTTTTTCTGCTTCCCAATCAAGGGGCCGGCGCGACGTTCGCGAACGGCGCCCGATCCCTCACTGTGTTGACGGATCAGAACGGCAATGCAGTTGCACGTGGATTGCAGGCGAATCGAGTTTCGGGACAATATCAGGTGCGGGTAACCGCTTCCAGCCAGGGCCAGACCGCCTCGACTTCCATTGCAATGACCAACGCGGCGGTGGCCGGCGCCGCGGCCGGCGGCATGACTGCCCTCAAACTCCTGCTATTGAGTCCCGCATAATATAGCGACGTTTTTCGAGAATTCGGTGTAGACTAGGTTATGGGCAACCCTGCGGGCGTGCGTCGCGATTTCGATGCTCTGGAGAAGCGCCGGATGGAGGCGATGCGTTTACTCGGCAAGGGGTTGAATCAGTCGGAGACGGCTCGCCGGGTTAAGGTCGTGCGGCAGACGGTCGCCAGATGGGCCAAGGAGTTCCGCGTTGGCGGCAAACTGGCGATGAAAAAGGCCGGCCGCGCCGGCCGCAAACCGCGGTTGACGGAGGCCGACAGGCAGCGGTTGCAGCAATTACTACTGAATGCGCTTGACCGATATCGGATGGACTAGACACAGTAGCTCCTCATTATGCGCGCGCCAACCGCCCCCGCACCCAGCCGCCGATCGTCTCGCGGTGCTCGGGTTCGAGCACCCAGGAAAACGTCAGGCCATAGTACAGCGGCGTCACCAGCGCGCCAATTGCAATCAATTCCGCCCAACTGTCGCCTTTCAGGCCGGCCGCGCCCAGCGCCAGAGCCAGCGCGGCGGCCAGAAGACCGATTCCGACAGGCCGGGCGTAGATGCCTGTCATATATTCGACGAAAGAAAGCTCCAGCCGGCGGCAGATCAGCAGCGGCGTCAGCAGGCCGCGGACCAGCACCATCATCACTGCCGCCACCACGGCAACTCCGAAGATCCCATGGCGCGGCGCGGCCCAGGCCATCAGCGTCAGCCCCGCCACGGCTTCCACCATCAACCCCTGGGCGTAGCGCTTGTGCGAACCGAGGCCGTAGAGAATGGCGCTCGAGTTCTGCTGGCCGGCGATGGCGAAGCCGGACGCGGCGGCCAGCACGGTAGCTACCGGGGCGCTCCAAAGCGCCACATCGTCGCCGATCCACAGCCGGAACAACGGCGCGGCGTAGAGCCCCAGCAACAGCAGCGGCAGCAGGAACACGGCGAAACAGTAGCGGTTTGTCTGCACGCCCAGCCGGGCCACGGCGGCATAGTCGTTCTTCGCGCTCAACTCGGCCGAGCGCGCGCCGCTCACCATCCCCACCTGCGGCACCAGATCCATGAGCGTGTTCAGCAGGCGCGCCGGCCAACTGAAGAAACCCAGCGCCGAGGCCGACAGCATACGGCCAATGAGCAGCGACGGACCTTGTTGCGACAACTGCGTGGCCACCGTAGCCAGCAGCGTATGGACACCATAGCCGGCCATCTGCCGGAACATCGCGCCATCGACCAGGGATAGAGAAAAACGGAGCTCCGGAAATACACGCCGGAAGCCGAGGAAGGTCAGCACATAGCCCAGGCCCTGCGCGGCCACAACCGCGTACCCCATCTCCCGCAGACTGTAGCCGGAGGCCAGCAGCGCGAATACCGCCGTGGCCCGCAGGCCGGTAGCCAGAATGTTGATGCGGTTGATGACCCCGTACTGTTGAAAGCCCTCCAGCGCGGCGCGGAAGACGTTGTTGGCCAGCCCGAACGCCCAACTGAATCCCACCGCCACCAACAGCGCGGCGAACGGTTCGGCAAAGGCTTCCGGTACGCGATAGTACCGCACGACCCACGGCGCCAGCAGCCAGATCAGCAGCAGCAGCACGCCGCCGATTGGCGCAAACCAGGCCAGCGCCGTGTTCAGCACGCTGTTGATCTTTTCGTTGTCGTGGCTGGCCATATAGTGCGCCGAGTACTTCAACACGGCCGACCGCAAACCCATGTCGCTGAGCCACAGATAGTCGACCAGAGAAAAGGCCAGGGCCCACAATCCGTACCCCTCGGCTCCGAGTTTGCGGAAGACATAGGGGGACAACAGGATTCCGCTTGCCAGGCTGACCGAAAAGCCCAGCACGTTCCACAGCGTGTTGCGAAGAAACAGTCCAGCCATAGGCGCCTAGGCGGCCGGCTCCTCCAGCCAGCGGAACCATAGCTCCAGCATCAGCAGCGACCACAACCAGTGCGAGTTATCGCGCCGGCCGGTGTCGTGCTCGGCAAGCAACGTCTGAAGAAAAGCCGGATTGGTGAAGCCGCGCGCGGCAAACCGGGAGCCGGTCAAGTGGTCGTGCAGGAACTCGCGCAGCGAGGTGCGGAACCAGTGGGTCAGCGGCACGGCGAAGCCCTTCTTTTCGCGCGTCAACAGCTCCGGCGGCAGCCGGTCGCGCAGCGCGTCGATCAGAATCGACTTGCCCTGGCCGTTGCGCATCTTCCATTCCGGCGGCAGGGAGGCGGCGAACTCGCCCAGCTTGTGATCCAGCAGCGGGCAGCGCACCTCCAGCGAATTGGCCATCGACATACGGTCCACCTTCACCAGCATGTCGCCGGTCAGGTTCGCCGTGGTCTCCCAGTACTGCGCCTGCTCCAGAATGCCGGCGCCGTTGGGCAGCAGGCAATCGGGGAAAATCCCGCGCAGGTAGGCCTCATCGGCCGGCGGCACCCATTGTTCGCGCAGCAGTTGCCGGCGCAGGAAGTAGGGCGTGGTGTTGTTGTCGAAATAGCGCTCCAGCGCCGACGGCCGGCTGATCATGCGCAGCCAGTTCTTGCCGTAAGCCGAGTAGGGCAGGAGCTTCGAAACCAGATCGATAGCGCCGCGGGCGGCCTGCGGCCAGGAGTCGAAACGGCGCTGCGCCGCGGCTGAGAAAAAACGTGTGTAGCCGGCGAAGAGTTCGTCGCCGCCGTCGCCGCTCAAGGCCACTGTCACATGCTGGGCGGTGAACTCGCTGACGATATAGGTCGGAATCGCCGAGGAATCGCCGAAGGGCTCATCAAAGTGCCGCACAAGCTTTTCGACCAGACCGATCGAATCGGGCCGGACGATGATCTCGTGATGATCGGTCTTGTACTTTTCGGCGACCATGCGGGCCCAGGGAAGTTCATTGAAATCGGCCTCTTCAAAGCCGATCGAGAATGTCTTCACCGGTTCCTTTGTCTGCAGCGCCATGGAAGCGACCACGCAACTGGAGTCGATACCGCCGCTCAGGAACGCGCCCAGCGGCACCTCCGACTCCAACCGGATGCGCACCGATTCGTCGAACAGCTCGCGCAGTTGGCCGCGCGCTTTCTCGTAGGTCAGTCCGGCGGGCGCTTCGGCCGCCGGCGCGGGGTAGTGCCAGTAGCGGCCCTGTTCCAGCTTGCCTGCGGCGTTGTAGCGCAGCCAGCCGCCGGGGGCGAGCTTCTTCACCGCGCGCAGCGGCGAGAGAGGATCGGGAATGTAAAGGAACTGAAAATACTGCCGCAGCGCTTCGCCGTCGACATCGGCGGGGACGCCGGCTTCGCGCAGCGACTTTAATCCGGGATTTCCATTTTGGGTCTCCCGGACCCCCACAGTATACACCAACGCCTCACTCCCGTGCCGGATTTGATCAGAATCCCCTTTCCGAGGGCGGGCCAGTGCCTGCGGATGGCTTCTTTCGACCA
>VFZO01000385.1 GCA_016871155.1 Acidobacteriota bacterium
GACAACGTTTCGCTCACCATCGAGCTGATCACCCCGGTGGCCATGGACAAGGGCTTGCGGTTTGCGATTCGCGAAGGCGGACGCACCGTGGGCGCCGGCACCGTGACCGAGATCATCGAGTAGCAGTTGTTGCGGCAGGTTCTAGCGGCGGGAGCGCGTTTTGTGCGATCCTGTTTTCTGGAGCCTGCTAAAAAAACAGGGGCATAGGTTTAACGGCAGACCAGCGGTCTCCAAAACCGCGAGTGGGGGTTCGAATCCCTCTGCCCCTGCCAACTTTCTTGTGCAGACGAGCGATAGGATATTGAAGTTGTGGCGAAAGCGGAAATGAGCGTCGCAAACATGGCGGATTCGAATAACGGCGGCGGCGAAGTCGTCAAGCCGGGCGGCTCCTGGATTGAGCGTGCCAAAGAGTATTACGGAGATCTCAAGGCGGAGATGGGCAAGGTTTCCTGGCCCTCCAAGGAACAGGTTCAGGCCACCACAGTCGTGGTCATCGCCTGCGTATTCGTCTTTGCCTTTTACTTTGCAGTGGTGGATATGCTGTTGGGCCGCGCGATGCGCAGGCTTTTTGAAATGCTCGCCAAGTAGAATCCGTTGTCAGCGATAAGTGGGGAACATACCAACATGAGCGAAGCCGATCGTCAATCGCCGATGCCAGACGGCCAAGCCGCCGCCGCGGCGGTGCCCTCGCTCGACCGCCCGAGCATGAATTGGTACATCATTCATACCTATTCGGGTTTTGAGAACAAAGTCAAAGAGTCACTCCGCACCCGCTCGCAGGCCTTCGGCTTTGCTGAGCGCATCGGCGAAATCCTCATTCCGCAGGAAGAGGTCGTCGAGATGCGGAGCGGCAAGAAGGTCAACAGCAAGCGCCTTCTCTATCCCGGCTACGTGCTGGTGCAGATGGAGATGGACGAAACGCTGTGGCACGCCGTCAAGGACACGCCCCGCGTGACCGGGTTTATCGGCGGCGGCAACCATCCGGTGCCGCTTACCGCCGACGAAGTGAATTCGGTTCTGTACCGCCAGGCCAGTTCGGCCGAGCGCGTGCGTCCGAAGATGTCCTTCGAGAAGGGCGAGCAGGTACGCATCACCGACGGGCCGTTCACCAACTTCACAGGCAAGGTGGACGAGATCAACCCCGAGCGCGACACGCTCCGGGTGCTGGTAACGATTTTTGGCAGGGCCACGCCAGTTGAACTGGATTTCCTGCAGGTTGAAAAGGTCAGCTAGTAGTAGTTTTAGAACAACAGGGGTTTCCAGATGGCGAAGAAAGTCAATGCGATCGTAAAACTGCAGATTCCGGCGGGCAAGGCCACGCCCGCACCGCCCGTGGGTACCGCCCTCGGCCCCCAGGGCGTGAACATTATGGAGTTCTGCAAGGCGTTCAACGCCAAGACATCCGCCAAGGATCAGGAAGGCCTGATTATCCCGGTCGTCATCACGGTGTTCTCAGACCGTACGTTCACCTTCATCACCAAGACGCCGCCGGTGGCGATTCTCGTCAAGCGCGCGGTGAGCCTCGCCAAGGGCTCGGCCGAACCGAACCGCAACAAGGTGGGCAAGATCACGATGAAGCAGATCGAGGACATCGCCAAGATCAAGCTGCCGGATCTGAACTCGTTCACGCTCGAAGCGGCGATGGAACAGGTCAAGGGCGCCTGCAAGAGCATGGGCGTCGAGATTCAGCTCTAAGGCCAAACAATCATTCGTTCCTCATACCAGCGATACACCCTTTTCTGATTGCCTTTCGCGGAAGTGCGCCGTTCGGGAACGCCACAAGGGCGATGAAAGTTCAGATAGGCTTGAAGTGCGCACGGGCAAACCGATCGAAGGCTGCGGCATGCTTGGAGGCAATGTGTCCCCAGCCAAGGTACTTGCGCTGTGTGGCCGGCGCAGCCGGTAGATCCTTGTGGGTGGCCGGCCCACTCAAGGTTGTGGGCAGTGAATGTAGTCCCCCCAGCCGCCTCCAAAAATAAATATGCCCGAATCTGTCCCGGGCTCCAGTTCACCGTTTCGCCCATGCTGACGTGCAACCCGCAGCATGCCTCCCTCTTGCTCGTTCAGGCTCATCTTGTGCGAGAAACCAAAAGGCCGCTTCAGGCTCATCTTGCAGAGCAGGAGACATGGAGCGGTCGATCATGGTACTCTACTAGATGAAGACAAACAGAGGGCTTCTACTGACGCTAGTCAGTAGAAATTACCGATAGTAGCGTCCAGAATCATTCGTTAGCCTGAAAGAGGCTTACCAAAAAAATCCGGCAGGATTCTGTGATCCGGCGCTTCATCAGCATTTCTTGCACATTCCTTTTCGCATCCCCACTTCTCGCTCAGCCTGTGGACATCGCCTCGAACGGGCGAGCCGAAACGCCTGGCCGTTATGGGGTTTCGACGAGCAGCTTTGAACTGAACCCGGCCGGCTTAGTGCGCGGCGCGGCGGAACTTCAGATCCAATTGCCGGGCGGGCCGATGACCATCATGCGGCGCGGCAAATTCCAGAACCATGGGCCCAATTCAGGCACGTGGGAGGGAACGGCGAATCTGCGGCGGGACAGCGCAGTCCTGCTGACCCTTCGCAATGGCTTCCTTGCGGGAAGCATCCAGATCGGGCTCGAACTCTGGGAGATCCGTCCGCAAGGTTCGCGTCATGTGGTGGAGCGGCTCGATCAGTCGAAGTTCCCGCGTTGCGCGGGTCAGAAGGCCGCACCCGTGCAGGCCGCACCGGCGGTGCAGCAAGATACGGAGGGGACCTCGGGCAGCGGAACCACCATGGTAGCTGCGGCGGAGACGCTCGTCACGGTCGACCTGTTGTCGGTCTACACACCTCAAGCGAGGGCCGCCGCGGGCGGCACGGCGCAGATCGAAGCGGTGATCCAGAGTGCGGTCGACCGCACCAATCTCGCGTTCAGCAACAGTCAGGTCAACGCGGCATACCGGCTGGTTAGGGCGGCCGAAGTGGCCCACAATGACGCCGGCAATCTCAACACCGACCTCTCGTGGGTGATCAGCGATCCCACGGTCGCCTCGCTCCGGAATTCCACGGGCGCGGACTTGGTCTCGCTCATTGTCGAGAACGGAGCCGGCTACTGTGGCATGGGTTGGGTGATGCGCTCTGTCAGCACTGGTTTCGCTTCGTACGCCTCTCAGGTGACGGCCCGCTCCTGCGCGGTCGGAAATCTGACCTTCGCCCACGAGCACGGGCACAACGTCGGCATGGAGCACGATCCGGTCAATGGCACGTCGCCGTCCTCTGCCTCCTATCCTCACTCTTTCGGCCACTTCGTCAACGGCGTGTTTCGCACCGTGATGTCCTACGCGTCGGAATGCCCGAACGGATGCACGCGACTGCCCTATTTCTCGAATCCATCCGTCCTTTACTCCCGGTACCCGACCGGTGTACCGGATCAGCGGGACAACGCCCGTGCGGCGCGCGCGACGCTTCCCGTCGTGGCCCAGTTCCGCGCTGAGGCTCCCACTAGCCCGCCGGTGGCGCCTGGTCCGCTGACCGCCGCCGCGGCTTCGGCCACCCAGGTGAACCTTGCGTGGTCGGACAATTCCTCAAACGAAGCCGGATTCAAGGTGGAGCGATCCACCGATGGCGTCAATTTCACGCAGATCGCGACTCCCGCGGCGGGAGAGACGTCATACAGCGATACCGGAGTTACCGGTTCAATCGCGTATACCTACCGCGTGAAGGCGCAAAATGCGGCGGGAACATCCGAGGCGTCCAACGACGCCACCGCAACCACCCCTACGCCCAATCCGCCCGCTGCTCCGGATACGCTGACCGCCACTCCGGTTTCGAGCACGCAGATCAACCTGACGTGGGCTGATCGCTCGAACAACGAGTCGGGATTCCGCATCGAACGCTCGGTTGGCGGCGGGGCCTACTCGCTCATCGCCACAACCGGCGCGAACGTGGCGTCGTATTTGAGCACCGGATTGACAGTAAGGACCGCCATGCCTTCCGGGTCCGCTCCTACAATGCGGACGGCAACTCAGCCTATTCGAACGCCGCCACAGCCACGACCCTAGCACCCCCCCCCCCGGCCGCGCCCGGCAGTTTCACTGGCGTGGTACGGTTCACGGGAGCCGGCAAGACGAAGGTCCTGACCGGCGTGGCCCTCTCCTGGGCCGACGTGACCGGCAACACGGGCTACAGCGTCGAGCGGTGTCTGCAGAGCGGGAAGGGTAGCTCGATCACATGCAACTTCGCGCCGCTGACGAATCCGGGCGCCGACGCAACGTCATTTCTGGATTCGACCGCCACGACGAAGGGCACCTACCAATACCGCCTGCGGTCGTTCAACGCCGCCGGGTAATCGGACTGGGTTCGAATCTCCGTCAACGCGAACTGACTTTCCATCCGCTTTGCCACCGGGACGGGCGTGAACGTGCGCAACGGTTCCAGGCCACGGCCGCGTACTTCGTGATCGACAGCGCCGGCAAGTATTCTGGCCGCCCGGCGGACGATCTCGATGGAGGAGTGTGTTGCGATCCGCCACGGCCGCGCACTGTATCGGGCTGCGTGGGCAGTTTCTGCCCAACGGCTTCATGCTCACAGGCGTGGACTGCTCGACATGACCGCCGCGATGGCGGCGGCTGGACCGTCCGTTCACGTCCACCGCTGGCAAGGCCGTCATCGCCGGTCAAATTGACCGTGGGCCTATGGTGCGCACGCCGCTGGTGGCCTACGCAGCACTGGCCGCCGGTAAGCGGTGCAACGGGACGTGCTGTCGCCGGCAGAGAGCGCGCGGCCGGTGAACGCCGATAGCGTGGCGCTGGTGGCCGTGCATGACCTCGGACAGTTGGACGCGCCGCGGGCCGCAGGTCAACAAGATGAGGGGAAACGCCTGGTGGTGCGTGACGAAGTTACCTGGCAGGTGGACGCCAACAGCGGGGCCATTTCGTTCAAGCCGGCTGCCGCGCTCAAGGGCGCGCCCTCGCCGGTCTTCCACTGCTTTGCCGATATGGACGGTAACGTCGCCGATGCGGCAGCTCCGCCATCAGCCTCTGCCGCCCGTAGCGCAGTCTCAAACCGGCGTCCTGACGTTACGGCCGGGCCGGGCCTAAAATAGTGGCAGGAGGTCCTCGCATGCTCACTCGCGCGGCCCTGCTCTTCCTTTCACGCCACGCTGGCTCCGCCGCTGGGCGGAGCAGTCGCGTTTCGCTGCGCCTGCCGTGGCGCGCTTTGTGGCGGGCAGGACGCTCGATCACGCCGTGTCGGCCTCGCGTCAACTCGCCGGGCAGGGCATTTGGTCCACGCTCGATCATCTCGGTGAGAATGTCACCGAGTTTGCGCAGGCCGAACAATCGTTGGCGGCGGGTCTTGCCGTTGTGCAGCGGATTCGGGCCGAAGGGCTTCCGTCCACTATCTCCATCAAGCTAACCCAGTTCGGATTAGACCTAGTGCTTAGTTGCATTAAACTATTAGTATAATAGAATGTTTGGGAGATGCCCAGACACGCGGCACCCCTCAAGTGTTCGGCGGAAGTTCGCGCAGAGTT
>VFZO01000386.1 GCA_016871155.1 Acidobacteriota bacterium
CGTGGAGGTCGTGGTCGATATCGGCGATGACGTGGAGGATGTGCCGGAGCCGGAGAAACTCTGCCTATTCCGTGTCGTGCAGGAGGCGTTGACCAACTGCTCCCGGCACTCTGGCGCGAGTTCGATCCAAATCACTCTCCGCCGCGCCGCTGAGGGCACGCTGCTCCAGGTGAAGGACAACGGGAAAGGGTTCGAAACGCCGCGAAACGGCATCGGAGGGATTGGTCTGATCGGGATTGAGGAGCGCGTGCGGGAACTGAATGGTTCTGTCCGCATTCGATCCAAGCAAGGGACCGGCACCACGCTGAGCGTGCAGATCCCGGCGCCCGCGAATGGAGGTGTGCATGTCCACAATTGAAGCCGCCCGCCGCGTAACCACGATCGTTGTGGCCGACGACCACAGTGTTGTTCGCAAGGGACTGCGATTCCTGTTGGAGAGCCACGACGGCCTTGAAGTTGTTGGAGAAGCGCAGGACGGCATGGAGGCGCTCCGCGTCGTCGAGGAGACGTCGCCGTCCATTGTAGTAATGGACATCGCGATGCCGAGGCTAAACGGCATCGACGCGGCGAGCCAAATCCTCCGCCGGTCGCCCGCAACCAACGTTATTCTGCTGAGCATGCACAGCGCGGAAGAATATCTGATCCGGGCGCTCAACATCGGAGTCCGGGCCTACATCCTAAAGGACTCCGCCGAGGACGATTTGATTCGGGCCGTTCGTTCGGCCGAGAGCGGGCAGTCCTATTTCAGCCCCGCCATTGCCCAAGCGCTGGCCGAAGAGCATATGCGGCAACTGCGCAGCCGCCAACTGGAAGACAGCTATGAGCTTCTTACCGAGCGCGAGCGCCATATTCTGCAACTGTTGGCCGAAGGCCGTTCGAATAAAGACGTGGCGGCGGTGCTGAGGCTCAGTCCCTACACTGTGGAGACGCACCGGACGCACATCATGCGCAAGCTCAACCTGCACAGCACGGCGGAGATTGTGCTTTACGCCGTTCGGAAGAAACTGGTCTTCGGTTAGATCCCCTATCGCACCGTGACGCGAGGATACATTCTCTCCGTCTGCGCCAGTGTCGGGAACGAGATACCAGGCAGCGAAGCGGACGCCGTGCCGGCCGCAACACCCCAGCGAGCCGCTTCCTCGAAGCTGTCGCCCCGGTCGAGCGACCAGATAAACGCGGCGGCCAGAGCGTCGCCCGCGCCGATTGGACACACGGCGTCGATCGAAGGCGCGGCGGCGTGCAGCACTCGTTCCCGATTGGCCGCGACGGCGCCGCGGCTGCCGAGTGAAAGAATCACCATTTCGGCTCCCATGGCGACCATTCGCGTGGCTGCCTCCTGAAAGTGAGCCTGGGTGATGAGCACGCGGTTCAACAGCCGCTCCGCCTCGGCTTGGTTGGGCGCGACGGCCGTAGGCTCGGCGTCCATCCCGTGCACCAGCGCTTCGCCGTCGGTATCCAGCAGCGTCTTCACGCCGGCCCGCTTTGCCAGTTGAATCAAGCGCGCGTAGAACGCGGGATCGACGCCGGGCGGCAGGCTGCCGCACAGCATTAACCAATTCGCGCCCTCGAGGTGTTCGGCCACGGTCTTCTCGACCCGCGTCAGTTCGACGTCCTGGATGTGCGGCCCGCGCTCGTTCAGCTTCACAGCCAGGCCTTGCTTGTCGACGATCGTCAGGTTTGTCCGGATCGAGTGGCGTATTTTCACGAGAATCGTGGGAAAGCCACCCATGACCAGCAACTCCTCGAATCGCTTACCCGCCTTGCCTCCGGAGCAGGCGATGGCTTTGGTGGGGCCGCCGAAGGAATGAATGACGGTGGAGGCGTTGATGCCGCGGCCGCCGGCGGTCTCGCTGGTCGAGAGAATGTAGGCGCGATCCTCAAAAACGAGGCGGTCCGCCTGGACATTGCGGTCGACCGCTGGGTTCACAGTGAGCGTAACGATCAAGCCGCTATTCTAGCAACGAGGTGATACCCTGGTGCATGGGGTCCCGCTCGAACCTCCTCCCGTACGCCGCGTTCTGCTCGGTGTGTTTCTTCTGGGGCACGACGTACCTTACGATCCGAATGGCGCTTGAGTCTCTGCCGCCCGTCACACTGGTGGCGACGCGGTTCCTGCTCTCCGGTGGAATCCTGATGGCATGGGCGCTGTGGAAGGGTTGGGAGATTCCGCGCGGCAAGGAACTGGTGCGAACCTGCCTGTTCGGCTTCATGATGCTCGGGATTGCGAATGGGTGCCTTACGTTTGCGGAAACCTGGATCCCTTCCAGTCTCGCCGCTCTATTGCTTACAACGGCGCCCTTCTGGCTCGTTGGCCTGGAGTCGCTGATGCCGGGCGGCGAAAAGGTCACGTGGCCGGTGGCTATCGGCCTGCTCGCCGGGCTGGGCGGCGTGATCCTGCTGCTAGTACCGTCGAACGGAAAATTGGAGATGGGTCCCAACCTCTGGAAGGGTTTCGTGGTGTTGCAGGTGGGCAGTCTGTTTTGGAACGCCGGGTCGATTCTGCAGCGCCGCTGGCGTGGGAACGTGCACCCGCTGATGACGGGCGCGGTGCAACAGTTGGCCGCTGGCAGCGTCTACTTTCTCGCGCGATTTTTCGTCGAGGAACGTCCCGTCGTTTGGACAACGACCGGCGTTACCGGGTTGCTATGGCTGGTAACGTTTGGCTCTATTGTCGGCTACAGCTCCTACATCTACGCGCTGGAGACGTTGCCCGTCTCACTGGTGTCGGTCTACACGTACGTGAATCCCGTAGTGGCCGTTGTGCTGGGGCGGCTGTACTACCAGGAGCCCTTCGGCTCGAAAGAGTTCGCCGCGATGGCGGTGATTTTCGCCGGTGTTCTGATCGTTAAACTGAAGTCTGTCCGCGCTCTAGCATCTTCGCGGCAACCGCCCCGCCAACAATCATCGGAAGCGTGAAAATCGCGAAAAACAGAACCAGCATCATGATGATCGCCGTAGCAAAAATCCCCGGAGAGTTCATCAGTTCCATCATCTGCTTCATCGTCTCGGCCGGTGTCTGCGCCTCCACAAGCTGTTTGCGGTAAGCCTCGATCAGCCCTCCGCCTTCCTGTTGGACGACGACCAGCGTCACAGTGAAAAAGAGAATCCAGATCACGTAGAACAGGACACCGGTGATCCAGCCCAGCCGCGCGCCAGACGCTACGGAGAGGATTTCGCCGGTGCGGCGGGTGTAGAAGATTACCGCTAGGAATCCGCCCGCGCCCAGCAGCAGGAGTTTCAACAGCATGCCGAGCGGGCCGCCCACTGGCAGCACAATCAGCACCCAGACGATGATCGCGGTGAAAAAACCGGCCCGGACCGCGTTCGCATTATGAAAGCTGATCCCGGCCGGCGTCGCCTGGCCGGCGGGGGTTGGTTCCGCGTCCACGGGCTCCGGAGCGCCTTCTGGGGGAGCTTCCGCAAACAAGGACTTTCCGCAGCGATGGCAAAAGCGCGCATCGTCGGGAAGCTTCGCGCCGCAAGTGCAAAATCCGCCCACAAAATTAGTTTGTCACAGCGGCGTGATACGTTGGAAGGCGATGTCGGTTCTATCCCTACTCGTCGTCTCAAAACCTGACGCCCCGTACCTGAAGTGGCTGTCGAAACTGCCCGCTGAAACTCGCTATGTGGTCTCGAACAAGTTGGCCGAACTTGAGCCCTCCGCGGACCGCGCCGATGCGATTCTCTATTGCATGGGGCCGGGCCTGGCGTTGCAGGATGTCTGGAATATCGCGCCGCGCGTGCAGTGGGTGCATTCGCTCTTTGCGGGCCTGGAGAGTATCCTGTTTCCGGCTCTGGCCGAGAGCACGGTGCCGATGACTAACTCGCGCGGCGTATTCAAAGAATCGCTGGGTGAGTTCGTCATCGCCGCCATCTTCCATTTCGCCAAGGACCTGCGCCGTATGACGCGAAGCCAGGCGGCCGGGGTGTGGGATCAGTTCGATGTCGAGATGGTCCATGGGAAGACGCTCGGCGTCGCCGGATACGGCGAGATCGGACGCGCGGCGGCGGTTCGCGCGCATGCGCTCGGAATGAAAATCCACGCGTTGCGGCGGCGTCCGCATCTTTCGATTGAAGATCCGATCGTCGAAAAGAGCTACAGCGTCGCCGAACGCAACGCCATGCTGGCGGAGGTGGACTACCTGCTGGTGGCGGCTCCGCTGACCCCGGAAACCCGCGGGCTCATCGGCGCCGCCGAACTGGCGGTGATGAAGCCCTCGGCGGTGGTGATGAACGTGGGCCGGGGACCCGTGATCGAGGAAGCGGCGTTAATCGCCGCGCTGCAGCAGGGGCGTCTGCGGGGTGCGGGCTTGGACGTTTTCGACGTGGAGCCGCTTCCGGCCGGGCATCCGTTCTGGTCAATGGAGAACGTGCTGCTCTCTCCGCACTGCGCCGACCACACGGCCACATGGACCGATGACGCGATGCAGTTCTTTCTGGAGAACTTCCGGCGATTCACCAGCGGCGAGCCGTTGCTGAATCAGGTGGACAAGAAAAGCGGGTATTAAACGCGAAAGGACCGCCCCAGCAGGAGCGGTCCTTTCGTAGTCCAGTCGGAATCCCTTTAAGCGACTTTGCGCGCCAGAGAGGATTCCATATCGACCGTCGCGACCTTGACCTTGGACGCGAGGCCCATGAGTTGCAAGAAACGGATCTGCAGCCAGGTCAGGTCGAATTCGTACCAGGCCAAACCATGGCGGGCCGAGTTCGGATGCGCGTGGTGGTTGTTGTGCCAGCCCTCGCCGAACGTAACAATAGCGACCCACCAGGAGTTCGTGGAATCGTCACGAATGTCGAAACGGCGCTTGCCCCAGATGTGCGAGGCGGAGTTGACAAACCAGGTGGAGTGGAGCCCCAGCACGATTCGCATGCACACGGCCCACAAGAACATCGAGAAGCCGCCGAAATACCAGATGAGAATCGACGATACCGCGACCGGCAGGAAATGCCAGGTGTTCAGCCAGCGGTAGAACGGGTCCTTCGCAAGGTCTGGCGTGTAACGCGCCAGCAGTTCCGTCTTGTTGTGTTTCGATTCACCGAAAATGATCCAGCCGATGTGGGACCACCATTTGCCGTCGCGAGGTGAATGGGGATCTCCCTCCAGGTCGGAATTCTGATGATGAATCCGGTGGGTGGCGACCCAGAAGATGGGCCCCCCTTCGAGGGTCATCGTTCCGCAAATCGCGAACAAATATTCGATCCACTTGGGGACCACGTAGGAACGATGCGTGTGGAGGCGATGGTAGCCCATCCCAATGCCCCAGCCGATCGTAATCCAGTAGAGTAGGGCCATCACGGCCACGGACTTCCACTCGAAATAGAACGGAGCCGCCGCCGCGCCAGCGTGAAAGATGGCGAGAAAAATCACAGTGATCCAGTTGATCTCCCGTGATTGCGAAATGGGAGTAATGGTTTTAAGAGCTTGACTCATGATGAGGGCAATTCTTCATAGGCTATCAGACAATGGCAAGGGGCGACTGCGCGCTCAGTAAATTAATGATGGTT
>VFZO01000387.1 GCA_016871155.1 Acidobacteriota bacterium
AAGAAGGCGAATCTGTATCATAACCGGTTACGGCTCCCGCCAAGGCGCGCGGGGCTTGGCGTGAGCACCAGAAGCTGTCCGCCGTCGTCGTTGGGAATCAACCGCTCCAGTCCGTCCTCGGCATCCAGAAAGATCGGCTCCACCACGGCCAGATAGCGCAATATTGTGTAGATGTCGCCCCCATTCGGCGTGGCAATCGCACGCTGTTGGGTGATGAACGTCACTGGAATGTTTTCCCGGTCCAACTCCACGACCATCCAGGCGACACTGCGCAGCGCGGCCTCGAACCATTCGGCGCTCTCTTCGCCGCGCAGCAGATCCAAAACGATCGTCACCGACGATGTCTCATCGCGCGTGTTCTCACGCACGTGAAGCTCGCTGTGCCGTGCCGAACTCCGCCAATCGATCCGCTTTGCCGCGTCCGACGGCTGGTAGGGCCGCAGCCGGTGGAACTCTTCCCCGTGGCCCGCGCCGCGCGCCAACCGGACACCCCGGACATGCTCGAGGAAGTCTTGTGCGCGCGCCTGCGGATCTAGCGCCGGGTACACCAGCACGTCGGCCAGCAGCGTTACCCGAGCCCGCCGCTCCGCGAAGCCGAATGGAAATCTCGATGTAAATTCGAGCGAGTTGTCGCGAAACCGGCCTCTGCGGGAAAACCGGACCGGCGCGTATTCGGTCACCGATTCGCCCCCGCCGATCATCGCGAAGTAGATCGGCTGCGTAATGCCGTCGGCGTGAATCGATTGCAGCCTCGTTGAGAAGCAGGGCATCCACTGTTTCTCGTTGCGAATGACCAATTGCGCCATCGCCTGCTCACCGGCGAACAGATGTTCCGGCGGATGAAACTCCACCTCGAGGCCGCTCAACGAGAGCCGGTTGATTAATCCCGAAATCAATAGCGTCGACATCAGCGCGGAGGTGATGAGAAAGATCAAGTTGTTGCCGCTGACAAACGCACCCGTGCCGGTTAAAAGTATCGTCGCCACGAACGCATAGCCCGCGCCCGTGATGCGTTGTTCGATCCGATCCTTCAGCTTGTCCCGGATTTTTCGCCAAATGCGGCGCATATGGTTGACAATACAACGATGGCGAACACCGGGGAATTGCGGCGCGCGTTACACCTGCGCGATCTGATCTTCATGGGGCTGATCATCATCCAGCCCACGGCGCCCATGCCGCTGTTCGGCGTCGTGTCCAACAAGGCCGGCGGCCACGTCGTGTCGACGATTCTGGTGGCGATGGCCGGCATGCTGCTCACGGCCATCAGCTATGGCCGCATGGCGCGCCTCTACCCCAGCGCCGGCTCGGCCTACACGTATGTCGGCAAGGAGATTCACCCCTCGCTCGGGTTTCTCACCGGCTGGGGGCTCCTGTTAGACTACGTCATCAACCCGTTGATCTGCGTGATCTGGTGCGCGAAAGCTGCCGGAAATCTTTTGCCGATGGTTCCCTACGAAGCTTGGGTTCTCTTTTTCGCTCTGCTATTTACCTGGCTGAATCTGCGGAACATACAGGCGGCAGCTTCGACGCACCGGAATCTCGCTCTCGTAATGGGCGCAGTTGTCGCTTGGATGGTTGGCGCGTCGCTCAAGTTCTTCGCCACGGCGGATCTCTCCAAGCCCTTCTACGATCCGGCCACCTACTCCTGGCAGACCTTCTCCTCCGCGACGTCTCTGGCCGTTTTGACCTTCATCGGCTTCGACGCCATCTCCACGCTTTCCGAAGAGACCGTGGACGCCGAACGAACGATACCGCGCGCCACCGTGATCGTTTGCCTGCTGATTGGCGTGCTCTCCGCCTTGGAGGTCTACGTCGCGCAGATCGTCTGGCCCCACGGCGTTCCTTTCCCTGATGTCGACACGGCGTACGTCCACATCGCCGGCAAGGCCGGCGGCCTTTGGCTGTTCCACGCTGTCAATCTAACTCTGTTGGCAGCCACCATCGGTTCGGGCTCCGGCGGCCAGATGGCGGGCGCCCGGCTGCTTTTCGGAATGGGCCGCGACGGTGTGCTACCCTCGCGATTCTTCGGCGTGATCGATCCCGTTCGACAGGTCCCCGCGCGCAACGTGCTGCTGATCGGCGCCATCGCACTGTCCGGAGCTTACCTTGCTACGTATGAACTGGGTGCCGAACTCCTCAATTTTGGAGCGTTCATCGGCTTCATGGGCGTCAACCTGGCAGCGTTTCTGCGCGCGCTGCGGGAGCGCTCGCCCTCCGCCTTGGCTCCTGCCGCCGGCTTCCTGCTGTGCCTGTACCTGTGGTGGAGCCTGAGTCCCAAGGCGCTGTGGATCGGGCTGGCTTGGGCGGCGCTGGGCGTTGCCGTTACAATAGTCCGCAGAAAATGAAACGCGCACTCAGTGTTCTCGTTATGGCCGCCGCCGCATTCGGCGCCGAAAAGCGGCTATTCAACGGCAAGGATCTCAGCGGCTGGAAGCAGGTGGGTTGGCCCGGCTTCTCGGTAGAGGACGGTGCGATCAAAACCAGCGGCGGTATGGGGCTGCTCTTCTATGAAGGAGAGGCCATCGGCGACGCGACCGTCAAGGTTGTCTTTAAGACAACCGGGGCGCGAGGCAACTCCGGCGTCTATATCCGCATGCCGGAAAAGCCATCCGACGCCTGGTACGGCGTGCACAACGGCTATGAGGTGCAGATCGACTCAAGCGGAGACGATTGGCACTGCACCGGCGCCATTTATTCCATTAGCAAGGTCTCGGCCCGCAATCAGAAGCCGGCCGGTGAGTGGAATACGCTGGAGATCGAATTGAAAGGCCCGTTGACGCGCATCCGGCTGAACGGGAAGCAGGTGAACGAATTCACAGAAGGCCAGCCCGTTCCCGAGCGCAAACAGTGGTACGAGCCCATTCGCGGACCGCGCGCCAAGACCGGTTACATCGGCATTCAGAATCACGACCCGCAGTCGATCGTAACTTTTAAAGAGATCAGCGTCCGGAAATGACCCGCAGGGAGATTCTGCTGGCGGCCTTGACCGGGGATTCGCCCCTCCAGGTATTGACGGAGGGTCCCAAGCATCACTTCTTCGGCTATTACGGCGTCTCGCCCTGGAATCATCGCGGAGACCACGTGCTGTGCCTCGAAAGCGACTTCCAGAACCGGATGCCGCTGCCCGGCGAGACTGCCCGCATCGGGTTGGCCGGCCGGCCCTTCGTTCCGCTCGTGGAGACTCGCGCCTGGAACCTGCAGCAAGGGGCGATGTTGAATTGGAACCCCCTCTCGCCGAACGACGAGTTTCTCTACAACGACTATGAGAACGGCGACGTCGTTTCCGCCGCCTTCGACATCCGCCGGAAGAAGCGCCGCACCTGGCCGCGCGCCATCGAGAGTGTCGCCGCCAACGGAAAATTCGCCACCTGCGTCACCTATGGCCGCCTGGCGCGCCTGCGCCCCGTAGTGGGTTATGCGGCGGCCAAGGATCCCAACCCGGAAGCGAATCATCCGGACAACGACGGCGTGCACGTGCTCAATTTGGCTACAGGCAAATCGCACCTGGCCGTATCGATTCGCGACGTCTACCAGACGCTGAAAGGCAAGCACCCGGAACTGAGGGAGAAGGCCATGTTCTTCCAGCACTCGGTCATCAACCCCGCGAGCACACGGTTCTTTTTTCTGGCGCGCACCATCGAGCGGGGGCGCCTCACGTCGGCCATGTTTACGGCGTCGTTGGACGGCACGGGGCTGCGGGAGGTGGTGCCCTATGGCCGCGGCGTCAGCCATTTCACCTGGCGCGGGCCATCGGAGATCATGGCCACGTTTTCGATGGAAGGTAAGGTGCGTCACGTCCTGTTTTCCGATACGCCATCGCCCGCTTTTCAAGCCGTCGCTCCGGAGCAGTTGGAAGGGGACGGCCACTGCACCTTCGGACCCTCCCGCGAAATCTTCGCCACCGACAAAAACGTTCCAGCCGTTCCGGCCAAGCGGCTCTTTGTATACGACCTTCGTTCGAAGCTGTTGCGGCAACTCGGCGAGTTTCCCATGAAATTACCGAACGGCGAGGAGTACCTGAGCGGGGATACCCGCTGCGATCTCCATCCGCGCTGGAAACGAACGGGTGACGCCATCGCTTTCGATGCCATCGACACCCGCACCTGGACCCGCCAACTCCACGTAGCGAGTGTATAGCCCGAAGCGATAAAATCCCTGGACATGAAGTCCCTGCTGTTCGCTGTCCTGCTCTCGCTATACGCCCTTGCCCAGCCTTCCGAGGCTGAAACCGAAAAGTCGATTGCGGGGCTTCCCCCAGCGGAGCGCGCGTTTGAGCGCTACCGGGCCTGGGCCAACTCCGCCGGCAAGGCCTCCGGCGGCAGCCTGGAGACCTACAGACAGGTGCTGATCGAGCGAGGCTTCCCGGATGCCGAAGCGCAGACTGCAATGATCCGCGCCAACGGAACGAAGATGGAGATTGCCCGTTGGAACCGGATTCTGACGGCCGAAAATCCAGGCTTCAACACCAATCCCAATGAGTTTCTGGTGGAGATGGCGAGGGGACGGAAGCCGGGCCGGGCTTTGGACGCCGGTATGGGCCAGGGCCGCAACGCGATATGGCTGGCCGGCGCCGGATGGGACGTCACCGGGTTTGATCCGGCGGGTGAGGCAGTCGCATTGGCGGAGAAAAACGCCGCCAAGCTTGGATTGAAGATCAAGACGGAGGTCACCACGCGTGAGCAGTTCGCGTTTGGAGAAAAGCAGTGGGATTTAATTCTGTTGAGCTATGCGGGCGGGCGGGAGATGCCCGGGCGGCTCATCAGCGCGCTGAAGCCGGGTGGCCTGCTAATCATTGAAGGGTCTCACGAGGATGCGGCAAAGAACGCGTCGATTGGCCGCGGAGTCGTTTTCCAGTCCGGCGAATTGGTCCGGCTCTATTCGGCGCTCCGCGTGGTTCGTTATGAAGAGCCGCTTACTTTCGCCGATTTTGGCCCGCGTGGCAGGCTAAGCCGCGTGGTGCGCTATTGTGCCGAGCGCGTCGACTGATCGCACTCGCGCTTTTTCTCCGCCATCTTGCGCGCCAGCGCTGCCATCAGCCGGCTTGACACCGCGTCCGGCACCGGTTTCGGATCCATGCCTTTGTAGACCTGCATCGTCTTCTTCGTCGTGTCCACTACAACCCAGCAGTTTGGACACTCGTCCATATGCCGTTGTAACTCCGCCCTCATCTCCGGCGGCATGTCGTCGTCGAGATAGCCGTTCAGCTCGCTAAGAAACTCTCTACAGGTAAGCAAAAACGTCTTCTCCCTTGCGCTTGAATTGCCGCGTGAGCCGCTCCCGAAGTTGGAGGCGCGCGCGCAATAGGCGGCTCTTGACCGCCGTGATCGATAGGTTTAACCGGGATTTCCATTTTGGGTCTCCCGGACCCCCACAGTATACACCAACGCCTCACTCCCGTGCCGGATTTGATCAGAATCCCCTTTCCGAGGGCGGGCCAGTGCCTGCGGATGGCTTCTTT
>VFZO01000388.1 GCA_016871155.1 Acidobacteriota bacterium
ACCTCCGATAACGGCGGCGCCGCGCCGCCGGGCGACGCAGATGGCAAGTTCTTCGAGATCAATCGCGGCGCACGCGGCTTCAAGGGCTCCTTGTGGGAGGGCGGTATCCGGGTTCCGATGATCGTTCGGTGGCCGGGCCACGTGGCCGCGGGCAAAACCAACCCCACTCCCTGGTATTTTGCGGACTTTCTTCCCACCGCCGCTGAGATCGCCGGCGTGAAGCCGCATAAAGTGGACGGCGAGTCGATGGTGGGCGTCCTGCAAGGCAAGCCCCTCAAGCGCCGGCCGCTCTACTGGGAACAAGAAAACTGGGACGCAAAGACCAAACGAATGCGGCCCGGAACGCTGGCGCAAGCCGTGCGGATCGGCGATTGGAAAGCGATCCGCCGTAAGCCCGGACAACCGCTCGAAATTTACAATCTCTCCAAAGATCCGCTGGAGACCGCAAGTGTGCCGGATGCGAATCCGCGTGTTGTGGCGGAAATGGAGACGTTTCTGAAGTCCGCCCGCGTAGAGGCACGGCCGCACGATAACGGCAATGACGAATGGGTGGGCCGCAAGGACATTCCCGGAAGACACTAAGGCGCGGTTTTGATGATTTCCCCGCCGAGAAGCGCCAAGCCGTTGAGTGAGGCCTGCGTGCGAATGGGGCGCTTGGACGCGCCGCGGGTGATGAAAACAATCTTCCGGTCCGTAGCGTCGCGTACCGTGGAAAAGTGCGGGACGTACTTGCGGACGCCGTCCACGGTGATGGCGAACTCGGGACGGAGGACAGTTCCCTTCTCGAGCGGAAAACACGAATACTCCACGCTTTCACAGGCGGCCGTCGTGTGGCGCAAAGCCTCTCGGGATGCCGCGCCCAAGAGGATTTCTCCGTGGTTCGCGTCGGCGCCGCGCGTCAGATACAGCAGTTGGAACGCCTGGTGCTTCGAAACAAAACCATCTAGCGCTGTTTCGGGCCCTTCCACGCGGCGAATGCGCCCGTTGGGCTCGACCGCGTAGCGCGCCGTCAGGACGCCGGTTCCGGGCTCATTCGGCGTCACGTAGTGTAGCGATAACGGCGGACGCAACTCCAGGTTGCCTCCATACACCAACTGCGCCGCGAGGCCCGACGCCATCGGCACTTTCAGTGCGACCTGGTGGACGGCGGCCGCGGCCTTTGCCGGCGGCAGGCATCGGTCCAACTCCCGGCGGAGCGTTCGGAAATCGTTCAGCACGTACATCGGAATACGGCTGGGATCGTCCTGTTCGGGCGCCTTGTAACGAATCCGATTGCCGCGCAACGCAATAGTTTCCGTTTCGATCACGCACTTCGTCCGCGGCAGCTTGGAGTTCGGTGGCGTCACCAGATCCGTATTCGCCAGGCGTTCGTATCGATAGTAGCCGCCGCACCCGCTCAGAAGCAGGAATGCGGCTAGCGCTCGCGCCATGCGCTCTCCTTTGCGCCGAGGCTCACAAGATTCGCAAACAGCCGGACGGCGCCGGGCACGGCATATGGCAATTGCCGGTACCAGGCGTATGCGCAGTACACGTAGAGGCCCTTTCCATGCCGCGCCACCAGCCAGCCGCCCTTTTGCTGAGCCTGCCCTGTGTCGTGCGTTTCCAGCAGCGGCGTATAGCGCGGATCCCACGAGGTCAGGAATTTGGATCCGCGCTGCTCCACCCAATCCTTGAAATCGTCGTTCGTAATCCGATTCGGGGTGAGAAAGACTGGGTCTTTCCGATTCAGCATCTCGACCGGCGAATCCTCTTCACTCACCTCTTCCGGGTTGCGGCCCATTGTGTACGGAAAGGGTCCAAAATTCCGGTCAAACTCCGGCGTGTTGTACTGCACAACCAGCACGCCGCCATTGGCCACGTACTGCAACAACCGCGCGTTGTAGGTCTTCACATCGGCGCGCGCCGCGTAGGCGCGAATTCCGAGGAGAATCGTGGAATAGCGGCCAAGGTCGCCCGACGCGAGCGCGGACGCGTCCAACATTTCAACCGGCACGCCCAGTTGCCGGAGGCCTTCCGGAACGTCGTCGCCGGTGCCCATCACGTAGCCGGTACGCAGGCCGGGCGACACGCGGACATCGACCGACCGGATCACGTGCCGGGCCGGCACGGCCATGTAAATCGACTCGCCGATCTCCTCGAAGCTCTCCGAGTACTCCCGCCCCTTATACTCGGCAACGGCACGAACGGCCGTTTCGCTGGCGCTGCGGCCCGGTGGCGCTTGAATTCGGAATCGCAGCGTCGCCTCCTCCCGCTCCCGCTCGAGCGCGAACGAAACGGCCTCGCTGGACCAGCCCGAAGGTAGTGCGAGCCGCACCGTACCGGCGGCCTGCCCGTCGACGTTCGAAGTCACGTTGCAGCGCAGTTCATACTCCGAGGCGGTGAGCGGCAATACGCCGAACTCGGCTGAAAACTTCACGGCGATAGGCGGGGCAACCGCAACTGGCTTCAGCTTTTCAACGCCGAGCGGGTCGATCTGAGTCACCAGCACGGGCGCGGTAATTTGGGACTCCACGCCATTTACGTCGTAGGTGACGGTGGCGATCCAGGGAGCGGCCTCATGTTTGGCATCCCAGCGATACGCGGTTTCGTGAACCGACTCCCGCCGCCACGGAACCACCGAATGCGGCGTGCCCTCCGGCAGTCGCACGCTGAATTTGCCATCGCCAAGATCCTTCACCTCGAGATTCGCCGGGCCGGTAATCGTGGTGCGGCGCGGAACCGCTCCATGGAGTTTAACCGTCACGCCAAGTGTTTGGCCGGGCACTACGCGGGCCACAGTCTCCGCCGCGCGAAATGGCGAGACCGGCCCGGCCAACTTCGGATCCACGCGGACTTCCAATTGCAGCCCCAATGCCAACGCGAGTGCGTGGCGCACCAGTCCGGAGCGCTCCCCGGTTCTCAGAGCAGCGGTCAACGCGGGAACGCAGGCGCCCGGGTTCTGCAGGTCGAACACGCGGCGAGCTTCTGCGATACGCGAGGCAAACTCACCCTTTGCGGCAACGTCGATTCGTTCAAGAAAGCTCGCCTCCTTCGCCGCGTCGCCGACCGTGGAAGCCAATAGCTTGTAGTAAGAAAAGGAAGGTCCCGGCCGCGCGCTCGCGGCGCCGGCGCCTTGCGAACGGTGCATGCGGTAGCCCTCGCGCCCGAACTGCGAGTAGGAACGGCCCAACAGCGGGTCCACAACCCCATGTTCGACGCGGACTGTCCAGTCATCCAGAGCGTTCCGGTTATCGGAATAGAGTTTGGAAGCCTGCCATACCGGCAGACCTAAATCCGCAAAAGCCGCCGGATCGGCCGCCGCGGCGAACGCCTCCCGCGCGAGCAACCCGGCCGCCTCGTGATTCCCGTGCCCGTCACGCGGAGTTCCCTGCCATCTGGAAAGCACGACGTGAGGCCTGTACAGCCGAATCTCACGAACCACATCGCGCAGCACGGCCCGCCGGTCCCATTTGCGAAACGTCTCGGCGACGTTTTTCGAATACCCGTAATCGACGGAGCGCGTGAACCGCAGCGACGCGCCGTAGTATTGCGCGGCGCGCTCGAACTCGAAGGTCCGTAGCAAACCGAGCCGGTCAAAGAAGTCGCCGGTGATCAGATTCGCGCCGCTCTCTCCTCGCGTTAAAGAGAGAATGGCCACATCGGCACCCACGCCGCGGCTTAGATAAGTGACCGTCGCCGCGTCTTCGTCGTCCGGGTGAGCCACAACGTGCAGGACGCGGGCCGTGGTCTGCAGCCTCTTCAGCGCTCGAAAGAGCCCAGGCGCCCCCCGGTCCTCCGGCAGTGGCTCCACGGCCGCCAACGGAAGCACGGCGAACAGAATAAACCTGCGCATGGAATAATGGTACCTGCACTGGTGGAACGGGTGATCGCTGGCGCTTGCGCTGGAGGAAAGTCCGGTCTCCATAGGGCGGCGTGCCGGCTAACGGCCGGGGAGGCTCGACGAAATCGGGCTGCACGGAAAGTGCCACAGAGAATATACCGCCGCGGCAACGCGGTAAGGGTGAAAAGGTGCGGTAAGAGCGCACCGTGCCGGCGGTAACGGCGGCTGCAAGGCAAACCCCACGCGGAGCAAGACCAAATAGGGGTGGAGGGGCGGCCCGTCCTAATCAACACCCGGGTAGGTCGCTAGAGCCAGCCAGCGATGGCTGGCCCAGAGGAATGATTGCCATCCTCCGAAAGGGGGACACAGAAACCGGCTTATAGTTCCACCAGTGCTAAAATCGAGGATTCCGCGATGCAGAGGACGTCTCGACTATTGGCCAAAATGAAGCTCGGCGCGGCCCGTATGGCGCCGGACGAACTCGCCGAAGCTGTTTGGCCGGCGGCTGTGGGAAAGCGTCTTGCGCTCCGGACCGGCCCGGTTCGCTTGTTCGGGACCAGGTTGGTGGTGGAGGTCGAGGACGCCGTGTGGAAGAATCAACTCACCACCCTCGGCGGGCAGATTCTTTCCAAGGTGCAACGCATCACCGGCCCCGGTGTAATCGAAAAACTCGAGTTCCGCATTGGCACGCCCAGACGCCCGCCGGGGATCGCGGCGAGCATGGAAGCCGCCGACCCGGCCGATGGCATCGCCGATCCGATTTTCCGCCAGCTCTATCTGATCTCCCGCGCGCGCACGGAGCGCGAGGAAGCCGAACGCATGAGGATTTCCGCTTGAAGCTTACCGAAGAGCAGGTCCGGTACGTAGCCGGCCTGGCAAACCTTACATTGACCGGCGATGAGATCCAGCGCTACGCACACGACCTGAGCGAGATCCTAACGCACATAGAAAATCTCAACACGCTGGACACATCGAACGTCGAACCCATGGCGCAGGTGCTGTTTGAGGCAGAGGATACGGCGTCGTTGCGGGCCGATGTCCCGCACACCTGCCTGTCGAACGCGGAGGCGCTGGCGAACGCGCCCGTCGCCGGACAGGGCTACTTCAAGGTTCCGAAGGTCATTGAGCGCTAGCATGGATATCGTTTCGCTCACCATCGCCGCCGTAAGAGACGGCTTGGCTTCGAAACAGTTCAGCGCCGTAGAACTGACGCAGGAAGCGCTGCAATTCGCGCGTCAGGAAAACGCAAAGACGAACGCGTACCTGACCTTCTCCGGCGAACGCGCACTGGCGGCCGCGCAAAAGGTGGACGCCGCGTTGGCCGCCGGTCAACCGCTCGGTCCGCTGGCCGGCGTGCCGGTTGGGATCAAAGATGTGATCGTCACGCGCGGCGTTCGAACTACGTGCGGGTCCAAGCTTCTGGAACACTTCGTGCCGCCGTACAATGCAACCGCCGTGGAGCGGTTGGAAGCGGCGGGCGGCATCATGATCGGCAAGACCAACTGCGACGAGTTCGCCATGGGCTCCTCAACCGAGAACTCGGCCTACGGCCCGGTCCGCAATCCTGTAGCGTTGGATCGAGTGCCAGGCGGCTCTTCCGGCGG
>VFZO01000389.1 GCA_016871155.1 Acidobacteriota bacterium
CATGACCTTGAGACCCTTCAGTTCCGGAAGGTACTTGGCAATGGGATCGTCGGGGCTCCACTTCCCCTCCTCATACAGCATCATCATGGCGACACCGACGATGGGCTTGGTCATGGAGTAGATGCGGAAGATCGAGTCCTTCTTGAAATCGGCGCCTGCGACGTGGGAGTCGACCACCTTTCCGTGGCGGCCGATCAAGGTGACGATGCCGGTCAATTCCTTGCGTGCGACCACACCGTCCAGTTCCGCGTGGAGCGCGCGAAGGCGCTGGCTGGAAAAGCCGAGGGATTCGGGCGAAGGCTGGGCGGCGGCAACAACGGCGAAAAGCGGAAGCAGGAAGCGCATCCCGCTATGGTAGCTCTTGCAGCAGGGAAGCGGCTTCCTGCCGAACCGCCGGATCGGCCGACTGCGCCGCCTGTGCAAGGTAGGCGCGCGCGCCGGCCACGTCGCGAAGGCCGGCCAGGGCGGTCCCGAGCCCTATCAGGGCCTTGGGCTGGCCGGGCCAGCGGGCCAGCATGTCGCGATAGACCTGCGCTGCGCCGCGCCAATTCCCTTGCGCGGCTTGGAGATTTCCGAGTAGATCGGCGGCCTCCGGCGAAGAGGCCGCGGCTTGCAGAGCGTGTTCGGTAGCCTCGCGAAACTCCTTTCGATTTGCCAACAACAGGGCCAGGTTGAAGTGCGCCGAGGCAAGTTCCGGCTTGCGGCGGATCGCATCGCGCAGCGCTTGCGCATCCTGCGTCAAAAGCCCCAGGGTGTTGTGCGCTTCGGCGTTTTCGGGCTCGGCTTCAACGGCTCGCCGCGCGGCGTTGGCGGCTTCGGCGGATCGCCCAAGCTTGGTGAGCACCTCGGCAATCGCAAGCCAGGAGGCCGCGTCGTTCGGATCCAGACTTACGGCGCGCTGCAAGAGTTCCATGGCTTTTCCGGTTTGGCCCGACTTCGCCAAAGCGGCTCCGTAGGCGCGCAGAGCGGGTTGATAAGCACCATCGATGCGGAGCGCCGATTCATAGTAACTCACAGCGTCCACGGGACGGCCCGCATTTTGCAAGGCGAAGGCCATATGCAAGTAGTACTCCGGATGCTTCGGCGATTCCGCTTTTAGAGCGGCTTGCAGGCGCGGAAGTCCGGCGGCGAGATTGCTTTGATGCGCCACCTGCGCGATAGCCGTGTAGAGTTCAGGCGCCTGCGCCGGATAGTAAGGCTTCACCGGACCGCGATACGACGTGACGCCCATTACTTCATGCCTTTCTGCCCGGGGCGCGAGGAGATCCTTCCGGTTCGACGGCCTCTGGATTTTGTGATCGACGACGGCGGCATGAACGACATCTTCAGTGCGGCGCGTCTCCATGTGACACGATGCGCAGTCCGGTTTCTTGTGGGCCTTGGTATGGCACTGGAGGCAGGCGGCATCGTAATCCGTGGACGCCTTGTGCGGGTTATGGCAATTCAGGCATGTGAGCCGGCCGGCCGACGCGGTGAAGCACTTCGATTGGCGAAGGCGGTAGGCGGACCCGGCGATCTCGAACTTGCCGGCATGGCCGTTTTCGTGGTCGAAATGCAGGGCGTAGTTGGCGAGCGGCTCGGCGGCGTCATATGAGAACGCGCCGCGCTCAAAGCGGACCAGCATATTAGGCAGGGGGAAACTGGTCGTTTCCAGGTGGCATTGCATACACACTTCCATCTGGCGGTCCGCCGGAAGCTTGCGTGGGTTCACAACGCCGGCCCGAACATCCCCGGGCGCGGCATTGTTTTGCGCGGCCCGGACGTGGGCCGCGGCGTTGCCGTGGCAGCGCTGGCATTCAATCCCCTCGGGAATCCGGCCGGGAAAGGCGGGGTCCTCGGTCATGGCGGCATTCTTTACTTCCGGGTAGCCGTTGTGACAGAACATGCATTCGAATCCAACGGCGCGGCGCGCGTCGAAGTGATCCGGGCGGTCGTAGCCGGGGCTCATTGCGTACTTGCCTGGCGGATACCAAGTGACAGGCAATTCGATCAGGCGGTTTCGCGTGTTCTTATGCAGAAGCGTTCGAGCGTGGCTACCGGAACCCAAGACGTAGTGAATTTCCAGATCCAAGCCTCCGGGCTCCCGCCGGAAATAGAACTTGCCATCGCGAGGTTGAATCGTAAACGTCCGGCCTGAGAGTGAATGGGTGAAAGAGCCGGCGGGGACCGTTTCCGGAGTGGGCCTGTAGAACGAACGGCCCATGCCGGTGTTGCGAAATGCTGCCGCTTCCTTGGTGTGGCAAGCCGCACATAGGCGCGCGTCGGTGCGGTCCTCCGCCACGGGCGGGGGCTTGGTTCCGCAACTTGCCAACAGAACCAGGGCGAGCAAATACCTCATGCGGCGCTGAGCAAGCGGCGGTGATGGATCTCGTGGCCGGCCATCATGAACGCGAGCGCGCGAACGCTGCAGGGAGAGCCGGAGGCCGAGCCGGTGCGGGACCACTCCTCGTCGTTGAGTTTCGAAAACAGCATGACTGAGGCGGCGCGCACAGCCATCCATTCCTCAATCAGTTCGCGGAGCGAATAGCGGTCGAACGGCGCGTTGCGGGCAAAGCCGTCCTGTTCGAAGCCGGCCAGCGGAGTCATATCATTGCGAGCGAAGCGCAGCGCGCGGTAGGCCCAGACGCGCTCTGTGTCGATGAGGTGCCCCACCGTTTGCTTCACGGTCCACTTGCCCGGGGCGTACGGTAGGCTGGCGCGGGCCTCACCGATCCGGTCCAGCAGCGCGATGCTCTCCGCGAGTTGCGTGCCCAGCACGAGAAGCGGGTCGTCACCGGGAACCTTATCGATGTAAGTGGAAAAGTACGGAGCATGCTCGGATGGATCGGGACGCGGCATATCTGTAAGGGTAGAATAAACCCGATGCGAACACTCTTACTGGCCGCCATTGCCGTGATCATTACGGGCTGCGGCGGATCCAATCCGGCGTCCGGAACGAAGAAGCGCGAACCATTGCAGGTTCCGGATGTGTACAAGGTGAAGCTGGACACGACGAAAGGCGCGATCGTGGTGGAGGTGACACGTGCGTGGGCGCCGCGCGGCGCAGACCACTTTTACGAACTCGTCCACGATAAGTACTTCGATGGTGTGAAGTTTCACCGCGTACTGAGAAATTTCGCGGCACAGTTCGGTATTCATCCGGATCTGAAACGGAATCAGCTTTGGTCGAGCATTGCCCTCCCAGATGATCCGGTTGTGGAGAAAAACCGCCGGGGCACGCTCACCTTTGCGACCCGCGGACCGAATACCCGGGCGACGCAACTGTTCTTCAACCTGAAGGACAACTCGGCGTCGTTGGACGGGCAGGGATTCTCGCCGATAGGGAAGGTGGTGGAAGGCCTGGATGTGATGGACCAGTTGGCGTTCGTTTACGGCGATGGCCCGCCGCGCGGCACGGGCCCCGACCCAAAAGAGATTCAGACGCGCGGCTACAGCTATCTGGAACGCGAGTTTCCGAGGCTGGACACGATCACGACGGCCCGAATTCTTGAATAGTTGTGTTACCTTGAAAAATCGCGGCGAAGACCGCTGGAGGATTACATGGAAGCTCTCGGCATGGTGGAAACAAAAGGACTGGTCGGCGCGATCGAAGCGGCCGACGCGATGGTGAAGACCGCCAACGTTACATTGACGGGCAAGGAATACATCGGCGCCGGCTATGTGACGGTGACGGTTCGCGGCGATGTGGGCGCGGTGAAGGCGGCCACGGACGCCGGCGCGGCGGCGGCCCGGCGCGTGGGCGAGCTTGTGGCGGTGCACGTGATCCCGAATCCGCACGCGGAAACGGAAAAGATCCTCCCCGGCGCGAACAACAGCAAGAAATAAGCGCGCTCGCTAAAGCCGCGCCATGCTGCAAGACCCAGATTTGATCTCCCTGCAGGAGGTCCGCACAAAAATCGAGAAGGCGTGGTCCGCCGCGCAGCGATTTCGCACATTCTCGCAGGAGCAGGTGGACGCGATTGTCGAGAGGATGGCGGAGGCCGCGCGTCAGCACGCGGAACGGTTAGCCGGTTTGGCCGTCGAGGAAACCGGTTACGGCAACGCGCGGGACAAACTGGCCAAGAACATGCTGGCGGCCGAGCGATTGCCCGCGGAGTTGCGGGGAATGAAGACGATTGGCGTGATTCGCGAACGCGCCGACGAAAAAGTGACCGAGATCGCGGTGCCAGTGGGCGTGGTGGCGGCCGTGTTGCCGACTACAAATCCTACGTCCACGGCGATCTACAAGACGTTGATCGCACTGAAGGCCGGGAACGCGATTGTGATGAGCCCTCATCCTCGGGCCAAGGGTTGCACGTGCGCAACGGCCGAGGTGCTGTACCGGGCCGCCGTATCGGCCGGCGCGCCGGAGGGTATTATCCAGTGCGTTACGCAGCCGACGATGGAATCTACCAATGAACTGATGCGCCATCCGCGAACGGCGGTGATACTCTCTACCGGTGGCGCTGGGATCGTGAAGGCGGCGTACTCCAGCGGCAAGCCCGCATATGGAGTGGGGCCGGGAAACGTTCCGGTTCTGATCGATTCGAGCACCGACACCGAATGGGCGGTACGGGGCGTGCTGGCGGGAAAGAGTTTCGATTTTGGGACGCTTTGTTCGTCGGAACAGACAATCGTGGCAGAGGCAAAGATCCGCCAGAATATCCTGAGCGCGTTGGCGGCGAACGGCGCGCATCTTTGCGATGAGGCCCAAGCGAAGGCCTTGGCGCGCGTGCTATTCAACAAGGGCACGACGGTGAACCCGGATCTTGTCGGGCATGCGGCGCCGGAGATCGCGCGGAAGGCGGGCTTCCCCGTGGCCGAGTCGACGCGTGTGCTGGCTGCGGAAATTGGCGGCATCGGCCGAGACTTTCCGCTCTCCGCCGAGAAGTTATCCCCAGTGCTGGCCCTCCATTTCGTGGAGAGTTTTGACGCTGCGCTGAACGCGTGCGAAGCGATCCTGCGCTTCCATGGGCTGGGCCACACGTGCGGGATCTACACAAACGATGAGGCAAAGGCACGCGCCTACGCCGAGCGTATGCCCGCGTTCCGGGTGCTGGCGAATACGCCGACGCCGCAAGGATCGGTGGGCATAACGACCGGGCTGTTCCCGGCGATGACGCTGGGGTGCGGAGCGGTGGCCGGCAACGCTACGGGCGACAACGTTACGCCGATGCACCTGGTCAACATCAAACGCTTGGCATGGGGCATTCGCCCGTGGTCCAATGAAGCTGCGCCGAAACCGGCCGCTATGACCAGTACGCCAGTCGACAAATCCCGTATTTCGGCCGCCGTGGACAGGTTCCTGAATCAGCAGGGCCGGCCGTCCGCGTCGACAGTGGCCAGTGTTGTGGACCGGTTCCTGGAATCGAAAGGCATCGCGCAGACCTGCGAA
>VFZO01000390.1 GCA_016871155.1 Acidobacteriota bacterium
CCCATCCCGACGAAAGTCGGTCAGCTGCCGCACGCCGGAACACCTCCGCAGCCCGAACCCCCTACACCCCCGCCAGATTCGGCCACACCTTCTGATACCCGAGCTCCAACGCCCACACGTCCAGCGCCAGCAGCGACAACTCGTCCACCTCCGGCACCAGGGCGGGCTCCTTCTCCGGCTGAAACAGGTAGATGTAGGCACTGCACGTGGAGCACGTCTGCACCTGCACCCCTTCGTATTTCGGTGTCGTATAGAACGTCAGCTTGTCGTGGTCGCTCTCGCCGCACTGCGGACAGCTAATCCGCCGGTACGGCCACTCCCGCCGGCACAACGAACACGCCAGCATCAACGCCTCCCCGTTGCCCGCCGGCCGCAGCACGCCGAGCTGCGGAGCGTGGCCGCAGTGCGGGCACTCATTTGGCTTGGGGTTTGTCTGTTGAATCGGCGCGCCGCGGGCCCAGGCTTCCAGCGCCAGACGCGCATAAAAGGAGGCCGGCATCAGCGGGTTGGGTTCGTGCAGATAGCGCCCCAGCTCCTCCGCCTCCGGCTTGGCGTTGCGCAATGGGCCGGGCGCGAACGGAGACAGCTCGCGGTAGAGCTCGTCCAGAACACCGGGCAGCTGATCCCAATCGGGAGCCGGGCGCGGATCGAGAATTTCGTAAGCGCGCGCCGCAAGTTCCAAAACCTCGGCCGCGTCCGGACGCTGGACTGCCAGCGCGCGCGCGCGCTGGGCTCTCAACGCCCGGCTACCTCGCGATACCACTTGCCATGATGGGAGCGCGCCCACCCGGCCGTCACCCGGCCGCGCACCATGGCCTGCAGGGCGCCGGGCACGCCGATGGTCGACATGTAGATGTGAACGATGATGCCACCGATAGACACCGACGCAGCGGCGGGGTGAAGCAGGATCGCGCCCAGCCGCAGCGCGCGCGGCATCGACTCCGGAAACCACAGCACGATACCGGTGATGACCAACGTCAGAGCCGCCGCCGTTTGCGTCCAAAACAACATCTTCTGGCCCGCGTTAAAGCGCCCGGACTCCGGCATGCCCGCCTCTATATTCTGCGCGTAGAGATGCGACTTGGCCAGCCACACTCTGTCGTCCGCGTCCAGGCGCATCTGCGCCGACCAGCGGCGGAACATCACTCCAAGGGCCGCCGCGAAAAACATGCCCGCCCATGGATGCCACGCACGCACCGTCTCGCCGCCGCCGAAAACTCCCGACATCCAGAACAGCCGGGGCGACCATAGCGCCAAGCCGGTGAACATCGCGTAGAGAAAACAGGCCGCTGACACCCAGTGCGACGCGCGTTCGGCGAACGAGAACCGGTCAATGAGCTTCGTCATCGTGCGCCTCCTTTGGTCCGAACTTCAGATAGTGCAGCAGCGCGCCCATGGCCGCGCCAATAAACGCGGTGTTGGCCACCCACTTCAGCGGCCCCTTCCACAGAGCGACGGTCCATGGAATCGTGGGGTCCTTGGGAAGGCCATAGCTTTCGGGCTGCGAGGCGTGCTTCAGCACATAGACCACGTTGGTGCCGCCGACGCCGGGACCGTCGTAGACGCCCGCGTCCTTGAATCCATCGGACTTCAGCTCATCGGCGCGTTGATGCGCCAGCTGCACCAGGTCCGTTCGCGCCCCAAACGTCAGGCAGTTTGTCGGGCACGTGCGGATGCATGCCGGCGTCAATCCAGCGCCCACGCGGTCCGAGCACAGCGAGCACTTGTACACCTTCTTTGCCGTGGGACTCAAACGCGGCACATCGAACGGACAGCCGGTGATGCAGTAGCCGCAGCCAATGCAGTTGTCCTGGTGAAAGTCGACGATGCCGTTGGGAAGTTGGACGATGGCGCCCGGCGCCGGGCAGGCCTTCAGGCAGCCCGGCTCGGCGCAGTGCATGCACTGGTACTTGGCCATCAACCACGCCTGTGCGCCGTCCACCGAAGTCTCGTTGAACTTGATGAGGTTCCAGAAACTCGGAGTCAGATCGGGCTGTGTCTGGTAGGTGTTGGCGAAAACGCCGAGCGTGAACTCCTGCTCGTTCCACTCCTGGCAGGCGACCTCGCAGGCCTTGCAGCCGATGCAGAGCGACGTGTCGATCAGTTTGGCGACCGTAACGCTCATCCGAGTTTCTCCACATTCACGAGGAAGCCCTTATACTCCGGCGTTCCGGAGTTCGGATCGAACACGCTGGGCGTAAGATTGTTGACCAGCGGGCCGCGAACGCGGCCGACGAAACCCCAGTGGATGGGAATGCCGACGTGATAGACAGTCTTGCCGGCCACCAGCAATGGCCGCATTCGATCGGTGACCAGCGCCGGGCCCTCCACCGAACCGCGCGCGGAGCTGACCTTCACCAGGTCGCCGCCTCGAATTCCCTTCTCCTTCGCCAGCGCGGCCGGGAGTTCGACGAAGAAATTACTTTGCAGTTGGCTGCCGCTGGCCACGTGTTTGGTCCAGTAGTGGAAGTGTTCCGTTAGCCGGTAGGTAATTGCGACATACGGAAACTTCGATGCGTCTCCGAGCGAATCCTTGGCCGACGTCATCACGGGCGCGACGGGATTGAACGATACCTTGGGATGCAACGGATTCGGCACGGGCGACTCCGCAGGTTCGTAGTGTTCCGGAAACGGGCCTTCGGCCAGTTCGGCCGTGAAGAACTTTCCTACGCCTTCGGGCAGCATAATGAACGCGCCATACTGGTCCGGCTTGGCGTCGGCTTTGTAGTCCGGCGTGTCGCCAATCCAGCGCGTTCCATCCCAACGGATGGTGGCCAGGCGAGCGTCCCAGGGATTTCCTTCCGAATCGCTTGCCGCGCGGTTGTACAAGATGCGCCGGTTGGCCGGCCAGCTCCAGGCGTAGTTGGGAAACAACCCGAGGCCGGTGGGATCTTCCTGGCCGCGCCGCGCCATCTGGTTGCCGGCTTCGGTCCAGGAGCCCGAGTAGATCCAGTTGCCGCACGAGGTGGTTCCATCGTCCTTCAACGCGGCGAAACCGGGCAGCTGCTGGCCGGTGGTCAGGTCCCGGCCGTTCACTTCGCGGGAGACCTCCGTCATCGACGGGAACTCCGGCCGCGCGTAGTTCCACTGCATGGCGAGAAGCGTTTGCGGGCTCTTGCCGCCTTCCTTCTTATACGCGTCCCGCAGCCCGGCAAACAACCTGCCGATGATCTCGTTGTCCGGCTTCGCCAGGCCCGGCGGCGGCACCGCCGCGCGCTTCCACTGCAGCCAGCGGGAACTATTGACGAACGAGCCGTCTTTTTCGGCGAAGCACGCCGCGGGCAGCAGCAGCACTTCCGTCTTGATGGACGCCGGGTCGACGAAGGACGGGTAGTATTTCTCGCCGAGCTTCTTGGCGTTCCAGAAGCTAGCAGTCTCGGTCTCGAAATTCTCCACCACCACAAGCCAATCGAGGTTCGCCAAAGCCTCCAGCATCTTCTCGGTGTTCGGTCCGTTGGCCACCGGATTCATGCCGAAGCTGAGGAAGCCGCGCATCTGCTTGCGATGCATGCGATCGAAGAAGAAGCCCCAGCTCTGGTTCTCCGTCTCGCCGAGCTTTGGCAGGTTGTGGAACCCGAAACCGTTTTCCTTCTTCGCCTCCGGACCGTAGTAGGCCTTCAGCAACGATGTAGCGAACTTGGGCGTATTGCCCCAATAGTTCATCGAATTGGGGCGTAGCGGTTTTGGGGTCGTGGCTTTCAAGTAGTCGTCGAGCGATTGATGACTCGCGCGCGGCAGCCGTAGATAGCCGGGCAGCATGTTCCACGCGCCCATGTCGGTGGAGCCCTGGATGTTGGCGTGGCCGCGCTGCGCGTTCACGCCGCCTCCCGGCAGGCCGATATTGCCCAGCAGCATTTGGAGCATCGCCGCGGTGTGAATCAACTGCACCGAGTGGGAGTGATGCGTCCAGCCGAGGGCGTACAGAACCGTGCCAGCTTTGCCCGCCTTGCCCGTGGAGCAGATGACAGCCGCGGCATCAGAGAACTCCTTGGCCGTGCAGCCGCAGATTTCGGCGACCTTCTCGGGCGTGTAGCGGGCGTAGTGCCGCTTCATGGCCTGGAAAACGGTGCGCGGATGCTCGAGCGACGGATCGACCTTGGCGAAGCCGGCGCCATCGAGATCGTACTGCCACGAGGTCTTATCGTACGCCTTCTTCTCGCCGCTCCAGCCGCTGAAATGCCCCTCCTCGAAACTGTAGTCCTCGCGGAGCAGGAAACTCGCGTTGGTGTGGGTTTTCACATACTCGGCGTGCTGGAGATTATGGGTGAGCGTATAGTGGATGAGCCCGCCGAGAAACGCGATATCGGTACCTGCGCGCATCGGGACGTAGGCGTCACTGACCGCCGCGGTGCGGTTAAAGCGCGGGTCGACGCAGATGAGCTTCGCTTTGCGTTTGCGCTTGGCCTCCATGACGAAACGGAAGCCGACTGGGTGATTCTCGGCCGGATTGCCACCCATGACCAGCACGACATCGGTATTGGCGATATCGCACCAGCCATTGGTCATCGCCCCTCTTCCGAACGTGGCGGCCAAACTGACCACCGTCGGGCCGTGTCAAAGACGGGCCTGGTTTTCGTACGGCAGGATCCCGAGGCCGAAGCGGAACTTCCCGAGCAGGTAGTTGATCTCGTTGGTGTCGGTGCAGCCGCCGATCATGCCGATCGTGTCCAGCCGGTTGACGATGCGGCCCTGCGCGTCTTTCTCTACGAAGTCCCGATCACGGGTCTCTTTGATCTTCTTGACGGCCAGCGCGATCGCCTCGTCCCACGAGATCTCTTTCCACTCCGAAGCGCCGGCCGCCCGGTGGAGCGGCTTGGTCAATCGGCGGTCGTTGACCACGAACTCCTTGAGCGAGATGCCCTTTGAACAAAGTGTGCCCCGGTTGATCGGATTGTCCGGGTCGCCTTCAATATGGACCACGAAAGGCCGGGCGTTCTTTACCTGCTCGCCGGAAGTGTGGATGACGACGCCACAACCGACGGCGCAGTACGGGCAGACGCTGTGAACCTGGTTCGTCTTTGCGACTCTTAACCCGCGCGCGGTGCTGGTGGCCGCGGCGAGACGAAAGCCGAAGGCGGTCGCGGCGGACGAGATGAAAAACTGTCGTCGATTGAGGTCCAGCATCGCAGTAGCTGTTCCATCATACAGCGATTCCGGATGGCGCGCACAAAAGGCGTGGAATCAACCGGTTACGGCCGTCGGTCGGAAAAGTACGGCGGCCGGAAAACCCGTTCACGCGAGCCACTTGCAAAACTCAAGGCGGCCTAAAATGTTGATTTTCGCGGAGTTGCAAATTTCAAGAGAAACAAAACCCGCAAGAATGTTTTGGAAATGGGG
>VFZO01000391.1 GCA_016871155.1 Acidobacteriota bacterium
GCGAGAGGATTTTTCGTCTCGACCGTGGGCCGAGACGAAGCCGTCATCCGCAACTACATTCGCAGCCAAGAAGCCGAAGATACCAGATTGGACCAGTTGAAACTGGACTACTGATGCGCCACCTTTGAGGTGGTGCTAAACCACGGGGCCGCGCCAGCGACCCCAACCAGCCGCTTTGAGCGGCTCACGAACGAAGGCCCCCGGCTCTGCCGGGGGATCGTTACCCGAACAAGCGGGCCCGGCCATGCGCAGGCGCCGGGTCCGCTTTCCTGTATGATGCCCTATCATGCGCTGTTTATTCTTCGCGTGCGCCGCCGCCTTCGCGCAGCCAGATATTGCCGTCGTTGAGAAGATCGCGGGCAAGGTGGGCTTCTATGACGCCGCCGGCGCTCGAACTCATGAAGTGAAGGTGGGCACCTATCCACACGAGATCGTCTATTCTCTGGATGGCCGGTCGCTCTACGTCACCGACAACGGCATTCTCTGGATGCAGTACGCCGGCAAGGGCGGCAACACGATCTCCATCATTGACGCGGCCACGCGGCAAAAGTCCGGCGTGATCGACCTGGGCGAGTACCGGCGTCCGCATGGGATGGCTGTCCATCCGGGGACCGGCAACCTGGTTGTGACAATCGAAAATCCGGACGGCCTGCTGCTGGTGGATCCGCGGCAGAAGAAAGTGCTGCGCAAGTTCGACGTCCAAGGGAAGTCGCCGCACATGGTGCTGTTCGGCCCCGGAGGCGTCCGAGCGTATGTCTCGAATACGAATAGCGGGACAGTGGCCTCGATCGACATCACCAACGGCGCCGTCAAACTCATACCCACGGGCAAGTACCCGCAAGGCGGCGTGCTTTCGCCGGATGGGAAGGTGATCTACCTGACGAACGCGGAGAGTAACAAGATCTCTCTGATTGACCCGCGAAGGGATCGCGTCGCCGCGGAGATTTCCACGGGAACCTATCCGAACCGGGTCGCGATCACGCCGGACGGCCAGACGCTGGTTTATTCGCTGGGGCTAAATGGAGACGCGGTTGGATTCGCCGACACGAAGACGCGCAAGCAGACGGGCCAGATCGCGCTAGGCGGGCAGCCGCTCTCGCTGACGATGTCTGCCGACGGCAAATTCGCGTTCTCCGGTGTGCAGAGTCAAGGCAAGATTCACGTGATCGATGTCGCGCAGCGGAAGATCATCCGGACCATCACGACGCCGAAGGACGCAGGGCCGGACCCGGCCCTGCCGCTCCGGTAGAGCGATGCAGGATCTGGTTCGCGCCGCGGCCTGCCCGGTTCCCAGTCAGCCCGGCGACGTTGGCGGAAATTTAAAGCTTATGGCGGAGTTCGCCGCCGCAGCCAACCTCGTGTTGTTCCCGGAACTGTCGCTGACCGGCTTCTTACCAAATCACCCTACAGGCGACCATGAGACATGGCTGCGTCAAGCGTTGCGTTTTGCCCGTTCGACGGCGCAGAGGCTTGACGGACCGGCCGTGCGCGGACTGACGGCGCTGGCCAGATCCAGCGGCGCGCTGTTGTGCGCCGGGCTGCTGGAAGATGCCGGCAACGTTTTGTACAACACGCAGGTGCTGGCGGGGCCGGACGGGCTGCTAGGTTACTGGCGCAAGATGCACATACCAATGTTCGAGGCGCCTTTTTACAACGGCGGCGGAGTGCCGATGGTGGCCGAAACGCCGCTGGGGCGTATTGGAGTCAATATCTGTTTCGACGCGCTGATTCCGGAGTCCACACGACTGCTGGCCGTGCGGAACGTGGAGATCGTGCTGTTTCCGTTCGCCGCGGATCCGGCCATCGGATTCCGGGAGTGGGCGGGAGGCGCTTTGAGAGCGCGGTGCCAGGAGAACGGAGTGTTTGGTGTGGCGGCGAACTATGTTGGACGCGTGGAGGCCGCTGGAATCGCGCAGGAATTTCCGGGCGGCAGCCTGATGCTAGATCCTCGCGGACGCGAATGCGGGCCAGAGCTGCGGCGCGATGAACTGCAATCGGCCCGGGCCGAGCCGGAGTACCTGTATCGTTTTCGCAGGCCGGAACTCTACGGCTCGCTCAGCGGTTCTTTCGCAGCTCCATCTCTTCCAGAGTCTTCGGCCAGTCTTTGCCCAGAAGGCGCGACAGGGCCCGGTCCGCCAGCAGCTTCCCGCCCGTCTGGCACGTAGGGCAGTAGTTCGACTCGTTTGACGCGTGGACGATGCGCTGAATCGGCGTGACACACTGCGGGCACGGCTGGCCGAACTTTCCGTGCGCCGCCATCTCCGGCCGGAAGGCCGTTACCTTTTCCGGAAACGTGCCCGCGTACTGTTTACGGAGCAGCGCGGTGAAATGGTTCAAGCGGTCGCGGATCGAGGCCAGCAGCCGTTCGATGGCCGCCGCCTGCATTTTCTGTGTCAGCAGGATGGGACTGAGGCGGGCATGGAGCAGAATCTCGTCGCTGTACGCATTGCCGATGCCGCTCAGGATGTGGGGATCGGTGAGCGCGCGTTTCAATGTGTGGTTGGAAGCGGTAAGGCGGGCACAGAACTCGTCGAACGAGCAATCGAAGACATCCAGGCCGCCAGGATCGATAGCAGAGATCGCGGCCTCGGAGTCGAAGAGATGCATGGCCGCTTGCCGCCTGCTACCGGCCTCGGTCAGAACGAGAGACCCGTTCTCGAAATCAAACGACGCCAAGTATTGTTTGCCCTTCAAGGCGATGCCGGCCGGTTTCCAATGCAAGCGTCCGGCAATCATCAGATGAAGCACCAGCCAGTGCCCGTTCGAGAAGCCGAAAGCGATTCGTTTTCCGACGCGCTTCAATCGCTCCAGGCGTGCGCCTTCGATCGACTGGAAGGGCGGCGCGTAGGTCCGGACGACGAACGGCGACAGAACCCGAAGGCGCTCTAGAGCGCGGCCGCGCGTGCGTTCCGCGATCGACTCGATGTAGACCGTGATGTCTGGATATTCAGGCAGCTTCTTTCCAGGATAGATAATAGAAGTTCGCAGTATCGGACGTGGAGAAACAGGGGAGCGCGTGCACCATGCAACAGTACGACTATGATCTGATCGTCATCGGCTCCGGGCCCGGAGGGCAGCGGGCCGCTATTCAAGCGGCAAAGCTCGAAAAGAAATCGGCGGTCATCGAAAAGAAGACTGTGTTGGGCGGAGTGTGCATAAATACGGGCACCATTCCAAGCAAGACGCTGCGAGAAGCCGTGATGCATCTTTCCGGATACAGGGAGCGTAGTTTTTATGGCTCTTCGTATTCGGTGAAACAGCACATCACGATGCAGGATCTGTTGTTCCGCACCAATCATGTCATCAAGCACGAACAGGATGTGACGCGGCACCAGTTGGTGCGAAACGGAGTCGATGTTCTGGAAGGCTGGGGCTCCATCGTCGACCCGCACCGGGTTCGGGTGGACTCTTCGGATGGGCACGGGGCACAGGAACTCACGGCGGACAAAATCATCATCGCCGTCGGAACCACGCCGACTAAGAGCGACAAGATTCCATTCGACCACGAAACGATTTTCACGAGCGACGAGATTCTGAACCTCACGCGGCTGCCCAGAACACTCGCCGTGGTCGGCGCAGGCGTTATCGGCACCGAGTATGTGACGATCTTCGCGGCGCTGGGCGTGCGCATCACCTTGATTGACAAGCGCGACATTCTTCTCGACTTCATCGACGATGAAATCGCCGACTCACTCGCGTACCAGATGCGGGAAAATCGCGTCACCCTGCGTTTGGGCGAAGAGGTGAAATCGATTGAAAAGTACACGGACGAACACGGCCCGCGCGTGAAGATTCATCTGCAAAGCGGCAAACAGGTGCTGGCCGAAAAGGTTCTCTACTCGATCGGCCGCACGGGTAACACGGCGCGTCTGGGATTGGAGAACGCGGGCCTGGCGCCGGACGATCGGGGGCGCATTAAGGTAAACACGAACTTTCAAACGGAAGTGCCGAATATCTACGCGGTCGGAGATGTGATCGGATTCCCCGCCCTGGCGTCCACGTCGATGGAGCAAGGCCGCCTAGCTGCCTGTCACGCTTTCGACGTGCCGGCCGTGAGCGTCCCGGCGTTGTTCCCGTACGGCATCTACACGATTCCGGAGATCTCGATGGTCGGCCGCAGCGAAGAAGAACTGACGCAGGCCAACATTCCGTATGAGGTGGGCAAAGCGCGGTACAAGGAGATCGCACGCGGGCAGATTATCGGAGACCAGACCGGCTTTCTAAAGCTCATTTTTCATCAGGAAACGAAGCAACTGTTGGGAGTTCACATTATCGGGGAAGGCGCCAGCGAGTTGGTGCACATTGGACAGGCGGTGCTGAGCTTCGGCGGCTCCATCGACTACTTCCTGAACACGGTGTTCAACTATCCGACGCTGGCCGAATGCTACAAGACGGCGGCGCTGGACGGGCTGAACCGGCTGGGGGGATGAGCGCAGAGCGATGGCACAGCCTCTCTCGGTTCTGTTTTGGAACCTGCGGATGGCGCGGGAGCGCTCAGAGACGGAAGTCGCAAACGTCCTAGGTGCGATCGAAGGATTCACGAAGAACAAATCTCTCGACTTGCTGATATTCGCGGAATCGAAATATCTCGAAGACAGGATCCTCCTCCGGCTGAACGAATCGCAGGTGGAGTTCGAAATCGCCCATCCTGGTGATGCCGTAGTGCATATCTATCGCCGGCGCAGGCGGAACTTATCTTGCGAACTTCTTGACCCTCCTGGTCCAAGAACGCGCTGGAACGGCTATCGCATCCGTTGCGGGCTGGAACCGCCATTCGTTCTAGTAGCGACTCATTCCCCGAGCAAGTTGCACGGCGATGCGGGACGCCAAGAAGAATTCGCGGACCAACTGCGGGAAGATCTATATTACTGGTTGTGTCGAGAACGGCATGACCGGGGCCTATTGTGCGGCGATTTCAACATGAATCCATGTGATCCAGGGCTTGCCTCGTTCCGCGGACTGCAGGCGGTCATGAGTAGAGCAGACGCCAAGAAGGAGCGAACGCTGGGATGCCGCACCAAACCGAAGCTCTACAACCCGATGTGGCGGCATTGGGGCGGTGAATCTCTCGGCACACACTACTACGCCGGCAGCGATGCGCTCGCATTCTATTGGCACACCCTTGATCACGTAATCCTCACACCGGCCATGCTTGATGCATTTAGCGACGACGAACTGAGCGTACCTACCAACGCAGGAGGGTGCAGTCTTGTTAAATGCAACGGACGGCCGCGTGAAGATATGTCAGATCACCTACCCATTCTTTTTCAGGTGCATTCAAGCGGAG
>VFZO01000392.1 GCA_016871155.1 Acidobacteriota bacterium
AGCCGCCCCCATATCGTGAGATTTGTCCTCTTTACCTTCGCCCACAGTGGTCCCCTTTTGCTCCGCCCTGATGGGAAACTTTTGGTCTGCCCTTGACAAATGGCATGGAAGAGGTCAAGGGTTCGAATCCCTTCAGGTCCACCAAGTTCCTCAAAGACATTCAGGCGTCGGCCCGCTCAGGCCCTCCGCTGTGGAGTCCGTACCCCAACCTGATCCGTAGGCCGCCTCTGGCACCGGGAGGATTTCGAAGCCTTCCCGTCGTTCGGTTCTCATCTTCAAGGCGATCTACTCTACGGGCCGTCTGGGCATCGTTTTTCGCGCCTCTTGCCTGCTCGGTACGACAACGAGTCCTTTCGAGATAAGGACGTTGCCTGTCGCAGCCCATCACGTCGGTTCTCGCCGCCAGATTCACTTTGCTGTTGACGTCTGAATTTCGTTCCTGATACGACACGAAGCCCCTGCCGGGACGGAACATTATCGATGGCGAGAATCGCAATGTGGAAGAGGTTGCTGCCGAGAACGTTGCCCACCGCAAGATTGACTGCTCCAATATTCGGCTCCGCGCGAGGTCTGACGGCTTCCGGAAGTAAGGTGGCGAGAGCGCTAAAGACACTCTCCACAAACGTCTGGCTTAGGCCGGTGATAATGGCAATCCATTGCGTTTGATGTCGAGCATGGGCAGGATCGGCAAGTTGAACATGTAACTGCCCAAAACATCTCCGGCAGCGACATTGGGAAGGATGTCGCTGGCGGCCGAACTGATCCCAGTGACCAGTTCGGGCAGAGACGTCACCGAGGCCGGTAGAATCACGCCGATCCAGGTTCGGCTCAAACCCGGCTCCTCGGCGATGACGTCCCCATCATGCGAGAACCGCGTACCGGAATTGAGGATGATCGCAGTGCAGACGGCAAACTGAATCCAGATCATTTGCTTTACTCCGGCCGAGCCCGCCGCGACAGCCATTTTTCGATCTCAACCGCCACGAAGACGGTTAGGCTCAGTCCAATGGTTACGGCGAGGTCCATCCCTGAGAGGGCCGATGTGCTGAAGAAAGTCTGCAACGCCGGAACATAAACCAAAGCCAACTGAAGCACAAATGTCAAAACGACGGCGCCCAGCAGAGGCTTGTTTGAGAAGAGGCCGAGGTGAAACAGTGACTGGCGCTCGGACCGGATCGCCATCACGTGGGCCATTTGAGAGAAAGCAAGCGTGGTGAAAAGCATGGTCTGCCAGTGCGGGTTGCTGGAACTCCAATAGTGGAACCCGGCACCCAGAGAGAGTAAGCCCATCAACAGACCTACCCACAGTACATGAACGCCCAGTCCGCGGGCGAAGACGCTCTCGCCGGGGGAGTGTGGTGGCCGGCGCATGACGTCCGCTTCCGCCGGCTCAACGCCGAGCGCAAGGGCCGGCAGGCCATCCGTAACGAGATTGAGCCAGAGAATTTGCAGGGGCAACAGCGGAAGCGGCATTCCGATTAAGGGAGCGGCTAGCATCAGCCAGATTTCGCCGGAATTGGTGGCCAGAATGTACTTGATGAACTTCCGTACGTTGTCATAGATGACGCGCCCTTCCTCGACAGCCGCCACGATGGTCGCGAAGTTGTCATCTAGCAGAACCATATCGGCGGCTTCTTTAGCGACATCCGTCCCCGTGATTCCCATGGCGATGCCGATGCCGGCACGTTTAAGAGCTGGGGCGTCGTTCACTCCGTCACCGGTCATTGCGACGATATGTCCACGCCGTTGCAGTCCTTCCACGATCTTGAGTTTGTGTTCCGGCGAGACGCGAGCATAGACAGCGGTCGATGCCGTAACTTGCTCCAATTCCTCCACAGTCATCCGCTCGAGTTGTGGACCCGTCAGAGCGGGTTCGTTGCTTGCGATTCCCAATTGACCTGCAATGTAGTTGGCGGTGAGAGGATGATCGCCCGTGATCATGACCGCCCGGATGCCCGCGCTTTGACAGGTAGCCACGGCGGATGCTGCTTCCTGCCTGGGCGGGTCGATGATTCCGACCATGCCCACCAGCGTCAGTTCACTTTCCAGCGACGCATCAACGGCCGCATTGAGTGAGGGCAACGGACGAAAGGCGACGCCCAGAACCCGCATTCCCTTGCTGGCGAGATCCTCGTTCGCCGCTGCGATTTGGGCGCGACGGACCTGATCGAGTACTTCTCGCCGGCCGTCGACCCAGACGGATGTGGAAATCCCAACCAGCCCGTCCACGGCCCCTTTGGTAAACGCGATGCTCGTCGCGTCCGATTCATTCAGTGGGTCACAAATGGCTGCAGGCAGAGCCGTTACGTCTCGCGGAAGCCTGTGGATGGTGGTCATCCGTTTTCGTCCGGAATCGAACGGAATCTCGCCTGTGCGCGGAAGATGCCGCTCCAACTCGTATTTGTCTATGCCAAATTTGGCAGCAACGGCCGCCAACGCAACTTCCGTTGGGTCGCCCAACAGCGAGGCTGGCGGCTGCGCTCCGCTCTGCAACACCGCATCGTTGCACAGAGCCCCGCCGGCTAATAGCAAGCGGACAGAGGGTGGGACTTCGGTAGACTCGGCAACATCGAATGCGCGAATGCCGTCCCGCAGACTGGCAGCCGTCATTTTGTTTTCTGTCAATGTCCCTGTTTTGTCCGAGCAGATAACCGTAACCGAGCCTAGCGTTTCCACAGCGGCCAACCGGCGTACCAGCACCCGGCGCTTCAGCATGCGCTGCGCACCGAGCGTGAGCGCGTTGGTCACCACGGCGGGCAACCCTTCTGGCACGGCAGCGACTCCTATGCTCACAGCGGTGAGGAGCATCAGTTTTAGCTCTTCGCCGCGGAGAAGCCCCATCGCGAAGATCACGGCCACAATCAAGAAGGCCGCCACAGCCAACCCTTTGCCCAGTTGCTCCAGGCGGCCTTGCAACGGTGTGGCTTCCTGTTCGACCGTTTGAATCATTGCGGCGATCCGGCCGAGCTCGGTACGCATTCCAGTTTCAGTCACCACCACCGTTCCGCGTCCGGCCGTGACGAACGTCCCCCGGTACACCATGTTCCTTCGATCGCCGACGGGCAGGTCCGGCAGATCGATAGGCTGGACGGCCTTGCGAATGGGCCCGGACTCGCCGGTCAGGGCCGCCTCATGAGTCTGCAGATCCGCGATCTCCATTACGCGTCCATCGGCGGCAATGAAGTTGCCAGCTTCCAGAAAAACGATATCCCCTGGGACAAGGTCGAGTGAGGACACCTCAAGAACCTCACCGTCCCGCCGGACGCGAGAAAGCGGCACAGAGAGCTTTTTCAGGGCCGCCATCGCCCTTTCTGCCCGGTACTCCTGGCTGAAGCCGAGGAGCGCGTTCAGAACGACGATAATGCCGATTGCAGCAGCGTCCTTGTAATCGGCCAGCAGGGCAGAAATGATCGCCGCGGCGATCAGGATGACGACCACAAACGCTGTCAGTTGTTGCCACAGGATCATCCACGGGCTGCGGATTCCAGTACCGGTCAACTCGTTGCATCCGTGCTGTGCGAGCCGCTGGGCAACGTCCGCCGCTCTTAGCCCTCGATCTGCGGTTTCAAGTTCCTGGAGTACAGCGGTTGTTGTCAATCGATGCCAGTTCATGCAGTCCAACGTCCTCGCCGCTCCCAGGTTATCCTGGGCAGGCTCGTCGACCCGATTTGCCTTGAGTCAGGCTGGGTTCGCGGCCTTGATGCGCATCTGATGACTTCAACCGGGCAAGGTGCTCTTGCAGTCGGCGCGTTCGTAACAGTTCCGAGCAGCATTCGGTCGACTGGCTTTTGCCCTCAGGAGCGGACCGCTACAAGATGAGCCTTCCATTCCTTGGCGCGTTTCACAATTACCATGGAAGAGGTCTGGAGTCCGAATCCCTTCAGGTCCACTATCTCGTAATGGCCCCGCGAACGACGCTGCTATCGCTTGGAGAAATTGTTTGGGACGTCTATCCGGACCGCCAACTGCTTGGCGGAGCGCCGTTTAACGTCGCGGCCCATGCGGCCCGGCTTGGGTTCGATGCGCGGTTGCTCAGCGGCGTCGGCGACGATGAACTGGGCAGGCTGGCCGTGCAGCGGGCCGCTGAATTAGGCGTCGACATGTCACTTACCCGAGTGCATCCGGAGTTTCCGACCGGTGTCGTCGGCGTAACTCTGGATGCACAGAAACAGCCAACCTTCCATCTCCGGCGGCCCGCCGCCTGGGAGGAGCCATTGCTGGCCGCCGAGGTCACAGCGGACTGGCTGGTTTGTGGGACCCTCCAGCAGATTTACCCGGCGGCCAGGCGGGTCCGCGAGCGGCTTCGGCCGATTCCGCTCTTTTATGACATCAACTTACGGCCGGGTTTCGAAGATCCGGACACGGTGGAGGAGCTTCTTCGGCAAGCCAAAGTCGTGAAGTGTAACGAATCCGAGCTACGATGGCTGGCGGAGCGAATGGGCATAGAAGACGACAGGAATTTGCTCCGGCAGTATCCGGCCTCCGCCGTTTGCGTCACGCTCGGCGCGAGAGGCTGCCGGCTTCTCGCCAACGGGGAACGGGTTGAGGCGCCGGCGCCGGCCATCGACACGGTCGATACGGTAGGAGCGGGCGACGCTTTTTCCGCGGCGCTGCTGTTCGGATTCGTCCAACAGTGGCCGCTGGACCGAACGGCCGAATTCGCCAACCGGCTAGGGTCGTTGGTGGCCAGCCGCCAGGGCGCGATTCCCGAATGGTCCTGGAGCGAGTTGGGACCCTCCGTCAGCTTTTCCCGGAGTGATGTTTTGTGAAATGATGGGCGCGCATGCTGGTGCTGGCCGATGATGCCACGGGCGCCTTGGAGTGCGGCTCGATTCTCGCTTCGGCGGGGCGGGAGGTACGCGTGTGGCTGCGCCCAGAGCCGCCCGACGAGCCGATCGCTGAATACCTCGTCGCAGATACGGAGACAAGGCACGTTTCGCCGAGAGCGGCGGCGGAGCGCATCCGGCGCTGGGCTCAGGCCGCCGGCGGCTTGATCTATAAAAAGACGGACTCCACGCTGCGGGGCAATATCGCCGCGGAGCTTAGCGCGCTGGCCGAGGCCACGAACTGGCCGATCCATTACATTCCAGCCCACATTTCCGTTTTGAGCCGCGCGTGCGAATCTCCCGGATGCTCGTCCGCATCAATATCCATAGGGGTTTGAAGGCAGCGAAGACCCCTGCGGAGGACAGCACCCAATGGGTGACAAACAAAACCAGCCCTTTCAGCTCTCGTTCAACGGCCTTCTCAAGATCGACTTCCAGGGATCGCGCGTTACT
>VFZO01000393.1 GCA_016871155.1 Acidobacteriota bacterium
TGAAAATGCTCGATACTCGTGTCAGGGCTTGGTCCTCGTCGGGTTGGATTCTGTTCTTGGCGGAACGTCTTCTAACCCTACCAGGACCTTGCCTCTCTTCTTTCAGAGCCTAATTTGGACAGGCGTGATCTGGCCCAGGAACGGAATCGACAACGCCTGGCGAACGAGATACACGTTTAACCAACACACGGCAAAGCCGAGACCCAGAACTCGAAATGGTGCAGCGATTTTTCCTATTTGCGATGCCAACGCGCAATCCACCGTCGCCGGCCCCCTAACGCTTCTCCCAAGGAATCGCCACATCCATCATGTGCGCGTACGAAACCTGCCGCCCCAAATGCTCGTGATTATGCAAGAGCAGCCGCAGCAACACGCCCTCGGTCGTTGTGTCCTGCCCAAACAGCTTCACGCGCGTCTTAAGCTTCGCCTTCGGGACCGACATCCGCACCGCGTCCTGCGACAGCTTCAGCCACTTCAACACATCCGCCTTCGACGTGAGAGTCTTCTCGAAATCCTTCGGCAACTGGCTCAACCCCATCGGTTCCACAATTCCCGACCGCGTCAACAGCACCAGGTTTCCCAACACAACCTGCATGTAGATCTCGCTCACCGATCGTGCGCCGTCCTTCGGACGCCACGCGAACTTCTCCTCCGGCGTCGCTTCGGCCAACTGCAAGAACTGCTTCGACACCAACTCGAACTCGGGCAACCATCCCTGGCCCAACTCAGGCGACTGCGCCGCAAGCGGCATCATGCAACAAGCAAGGACTATTTGGCGGACCATGGAGGAACGACGCCCGTCGAGCGGGCGTAAGCGATCAATTGTCCCATGTGCTCGTGGCTGTGCACCAGCAACCGCAAGAATACCCCCTCCACCGTCGTGTCCTTGCCAAGGAACTTCACCGCCTTCTTCATATCGGCCTTCGGATACGCCGCTCGCACGGCGTCTTCGGAATCCTTCAACCACTTCGCCATCTCCGCCTTCGACGAAAACGACTTCGGCATGTCCTTCGAATTGCCCGGCGACGCGATGCCCGCCTGCCGCAAGAGAAAGTAGTTGCCCTGAATGATATGGCCGTAAACCTCCGCCGTCGAGCGAATCCCCGGCGCCGGCCGCCACGACAACTTCGCCTCCGGCGTCGCCTCCAACAGTTGATGGATCTGCTTCGAGGCGTGCTCGTACTCACCCATCCAACCTTGCGCGAACTCCTGCGCGTACGCCATTGCCGGAATCAAGAAGAAAGCTGCAAGTTTCATTGCGTTACACAAGCCTCCATCAAAAATTGAAATCGAACGCGCTATGCGTCACTTCGCCGGACACGCCGGTGCCGGCACGTTGACAACCGGCATTTCGGAAGTCGGCTGTGGCGGAACCACCCTGATCTTCGATGACGAAGGCGGCGTCACATTCACAAGCGCCGCCGCACAAGGTCCAGCCGGTGTGACGAAAACCGGAACCGCCGCTTTCGGCGGCTGATACCGCACCAGCGACTTCGCCGCATTCTCCAGCGCCGCCCGCGCATCAACCGCGTTCTGCGCCAACAGCGCCGGAACAAACAAGAAAGCACAGGACGCGAAAATGGGCGAGTTCTTTATTGTAGAGCGCATCACCGAATCTCCTTGTTATTGGTGCCCGGGGCGGGAATTGAACCCGCACTCTCCTTGCGGAAAAACGGATTTTAAGTCCGTTGCGTCTGCCGATTTCGCCACCCGGGCACGTCGAAAACAAACGAGTGACTGAATCGCCTTCCAGAACTGTACCCGCAATCGTGCGTACCTTCTGCATATTCAGCGCGGTCAACCTCTCGTAAGCCAATTCTACCGCTTCCAGCGAAGGATGCACGTAGCGCCACGAAACCGCCACCGCCGAGTGCCCATCCCTGAAGGCATCGGCGCCAGTATTCCTCACGCGTGTGCCCAAGGGAATGAAGGACGGAGTCACTCGCCAGCCCACCGGGATACCTACGCCCTGATGGCATTGTCGAGCCCAGCGGCCCTTCGAACGCAAACTCGAATCGGGTCCACTACGGGACAGTTTGCAGCGCCATCAATGAATTGCTGAATATTGCAAATCCCGAAGAAGCTCTTCCTCGGCGAGGAGCTCCTGCGCGTTAAAGACTGCGACGGCAGGTTACCGCACGAGCCGCAGGGAGAAGCGGAGGGTTCGCCCGTCATTCAGCGTATTGGTGATGACACCGAAGTTGGGATCGGTCAGCGTGAAACCGGGTTCGGCGAACTGAGGGGTGTTCGTGAGATTGATGGACTCGGCGCGGAACGCGATCGCCCACTCCTGCCCCAACGCCCATTGGCCGGTAACGGCGCCATTCCAGTTGCGAATCGATGCGCGGCGGAAGACGTTGCGCCCTAGATTGCCGCGCGGGTCGCCTGGCAATGGAAACGAGAACGCCGAACGCGGTAGCTGCTGCCGCGAGCGATCCGGGTGCGAGATGGTGCGGCCCAGGATCGAAGGATTCACGATATGTGGGCGGTCTCCGCTGATGCCGTCAACATTGCCGAAACCGGGGGCGTCCGAGCCGGTTGAAACGCTGAACGGCGTTCCGGTCTTGAGCAGCGTCACCGAGTCCAGACTCCAGCGTCCGGCCCAGCGGCGGCGGGTGATCGCCGGAAGACGGTAGTCGGCTTTCAACAATAGGGCGTGCGGGGAATCGAATCGGCTCAAGCTGCGCAGGTCGCCGGCCACTTCGAACTCGCCCTGGCTGCGATACCGGAACGAATCCACATCGTGCGCAGTGTTGGTGTAGTCGCCGCCGAGGTCGATCGCCTTGCTGAACCAGTAGGAAGCTTCGATGTTGAGGCCGCGATATCCGCGCGAAGTGAGCGTTGTGCGGAACGCGTCGAAGTAGCCGCGCGAGGAATTGGTGACCCGTCGAATCTCTCCCACGTTCTGAATCGCCCGCCGTGCATCCACTGTAGCGGTGGTGAGTGGGATGCCCGCCCTCGGGTGCGCACGATTGAGATACCAGTGATTCAGCACTTTGATGGACCGGCTGCCCACGTAGGCAAACTGCCAAGTCCAATCGCGCGACGGCTGCAGTTCCCACGTCGCGTTGTACTGCTGTGAATACGGGCTCACCAGATCCGGCGAATAGTCATAGAACACAGACTGGCGCGGTGGATTCGATCGGACGTCGTAGCCGCCGGTCAACGCGCGGAGCAAATCCGGGTCTTGAATCACGGCCTTGTAGTTATTGGGAGGATTGAAACGCACCTGTTGGAAAGTGACCGGGAAAACTTCGCCATAATGCAGTCCGTAGGCGGCGCGCCACACGCCCCAGCGGCCGGGAAGCCGATAGGCGAGGCCAATCACCGGACCAAAGTTGTTTGTGTCCGCGTAGTAGGGCACGCGATCGATGCCGTTCACCTCCACGGGTCGCGAAATGGGCCGGTAGCCTAGCGCAAGATTCAGGGTCAGGTTGGATGTCGCCGTCCACTTATCGGCGATGTAGAACCAGTTGTCCCAATTACGATATCCGCGGTGCAGGTCGCCCTGAGCGATCCAATAGGTGGAACCCAGGCCCAGCCGCAGGTTGGTCATCGTGGTGTTGCCGTAGTTGTTGAAGAAGGCGATCGCGTTGACGTGGGCGTCCGATTCGCGGCCGTTCATCTGGCGCCGCAGTAGCTCAAAGCCAGCCTTGATCTGGTGCCGCCCAGCGGAGTGGGCGATCTGCGCCGCCGGCTTCCACAAGTTCTGCACGCGGTCAATGGGTACGGCGTTGTTATCGCTGATGGCGCGGAGCAACCCGCTTGTGAAAATCTGGTAGCCGATCGCGTTGTTCTCGAGCACGATCAGCGAACGCGTGCGGTCCAGCCGCAGCGCGGCCGTCGTCTGAGTGCGGGGCGACCATGTTCGCCGCCATTGCAGACCGGCTTGGTGCGACATGGTCGTCGTATCGGGATTTTGGCCCTGCACCAGTTGGAAGGCCTGGACCCGCGCGCCCACGTGCGTGTACCCGGCGGTTACCGCGTCCTTCCGGCCGACCGTCTGGTCAAGCCGCAACGTCGCCTGATCGTTGCTGACACGTTGAGGCGCATTGGTGTTGAGCATGCGGGGGTCGATATCTGTGCGGTTGGGCAGCGTGTCCGGATATGCCGACAAAATCCTCTGGACGAAGGCCCGGACCTGGGGTTGAGTGGCTAGGGGCGTGCGCTCGTCCGTTGCGGGTACCTGCACGTTGCCGTTCACGATGCCACGTATCCGTTGGCTGGTGGCGTCCACGGTGAGGCTTGCCCCTCGCCACAACTGTCCGGTGGCGCCGATGGAGACGCTGTTCTCCCGTGCCGGCTGCACTGGCCCCACCTGGAAAAATGCGCGTGTGGAGAAGATGCTGTTGAGGTGGGTCCAGTTGACCTGGCCGTGCCAGGCTTGAACCGGTGACTTGGCGGCAACGAGAATGTTGCCCGTGGGCGGAGTGCCGAATTCAGAGCCGTAGTAGTTACGTTCCGGCTGAAACTCGGCGGGGACCGTCGGCGTGACACCGAGGCGCTGGTTAATCTCCTTCAGCGCGTTGTTGTCGATCAGGTTGAATTGGACATTTTCGTTTCGGCGGCTTTCGCCGCTTTTGGCATCTGTCTGGCCGAGCAGATTGAGTTCAGTTCGGTTGGTGTTGGCGTCCTGGGACTGGGCTGGCTGCGGCGGACTGGGTTGCTTGTTTTCCTGAGCTCGCAGAAGCGTGGCGAGGACCAGGATTGCCAGCGCGAGTCTCGGCGGAACCACCAGACGAGCAAGCGGCGTGCTGTCTACACGCCGTGAGTCGGTCAGGTTCTGGGCGTAGAGAGCACCGAAACCCAATCGCTCATCTCGCTCCCGCACCACAATGAGACCGCCCTCCGAGGTGACGCGTGTACCCTTGAAATCGATCTTCAGACACGTATTGAAAAAGAGCTCAAAAGGTTGATTTTGTTTCTCACCCATTGGGAGTTGACCTCCGAAGCGTCTTCACGACGTTCAAACCCGCATGAACAACAGCGTCGGAGCATCTTACAAAGGTACACGGAAATGTTTCAAATCGGAAATCCGAACGATCAAAGGACCGCCGTCGGCATCGGGATAAAATTCTGAGCCGCTAACCGCGGGGCAGGCCGCGGTCAATAGCGTTTGAAACTCGGACGGTTCCTCGCATCGCACGGCTATAACACTCGAACGAAAACTGTGTTCGACACCACGCCTGTCCAAATTAGGCTCTGAAAGAAGAGAGGCAAGGTCCTGGTAGGGTTAGAAGACGTTCCGCCAAGAACAGAATCCAACCCGACGAGGA
>VFZO01000394.1 GCA_016871155.1 Acidobacteriota bacterium
AGTAACGCGCGATCCCTGGAAGTCGATCTTGAGAAGGCCGTTGAACGAGAGCTGAAAGGGCTGGTTTTGTTTGTCACCCATTGGGTGCTGTCCTCCGCAGGGGTCTTCGCTGCCTTCAAACCCCTATGGATATTGATGCGGACGAGCATCCGGGAGATTCGCACGCGCGGCTCAAAACGGAAATGTGGGATAGTATGGCTGTCTGGGAAGCGGATAGCGAATGCGAAGAGGAACAGCATGTGTCAGAACAGTTGTCTAATCGCTTGGCGTAGGGTCTGCGGCGTAACCCTCGCGATTCTGGCCGGGCTTGGCTCGATCAGCTTCGACACGGCTTCGGCTCAATCGACCTTCGGGTCGATCTTGGGAACCCTATCGGACGGTACGGGGGCCGTAGTCCCCGGAGTCCGGGTCACGGTGACTAATCTGGCGACCAATGAGCGGCGGTCCACGGCCACGAGCCCGGCCGGTCTGTATCAATTCGCGAACCTCCTGCCCGCCTCGTACCGCCTGGAAGCTGAAATGAGAGGATTCAAGCGATTCGTTCGCGAGCCCGTTCTGCTTGAGGTGCAACAGACAGTGCGGATCGACATCAAGATGGCGCTCGGCGAAGTGTCGGAGACGGTCGAGGTCACTGACGCTACGCCCCTGCTGCAACCCGAGACGTCCTCTCTCGGAGAGGTGATCCAACGCCGGAAGGTGGAAGACCTGCCGCTAAGCGGCCGCAACACCCTAGCGCTGGCGGCGCTGGTGCCCGGCGTCGTACCCCAGGGTTCATCGACAGATGCGCCGGCGGTGCCGAACTTCTTTGCATGGGGCAACTTCCAGATCAGCGGGGCCCTGGGGAATCAGAGCGAAGCCATGCTAGACGGCGCCACGGTCATGGGCTCTCTGATGAACAGCGTCCGGTTCGTTCCGACTCAGGACTCGATTCAGGAATTTAAAGTACAAACCAACAACCTATCCGCCGAATACGGCCGCACGTCCGGCGGCATCATCAACCTGACGACGAAGTCCGGCTCGAATCAACTGCATGGCAGCCTGTTCGAGTTTCTCCGCAACGAAGTACTCGACGCCAACACGTTCTTCAATAACGCCAACCGGGTGAAGACTCCGGCATTCACGCAAAATCAGTTCGGCGGCACACTCGGCGGGCCCGTCCTTCCAAACAAATTGTTCTACTTTGGGAGCTACGAGGGATTCCGGCAGCGGCGGGGCCGCTCATTCCTGCTGACGGTGCCGACGCTGCCAGAGCGCTCAGGGGACTTTTCGCAGACCCGCAGCGCCAACGGCAATCTGATTCCGATCCATGACGCGCTGACCACGACAACTTTGCCCGACGGCACGGCCACTCGAACGCCGTTTCCGAACAACGTGATTCCGCAGAATCGTCTCGACGCTGCCGCCAGGAGGCTCGCCAACCTCGCCTATGCGGCACCGAACCTGCAGGGCGCTCCCTACACGAATATCAACAACTGGGCTGGCAATACGGCGATGGCCGCCGATGCGGACCAGGCCATGATCCGCTCCGACTATCTCGTCAGCGACAACAATCGCTTCTTCGGCCGTTACTCTTATTGGCGCGCGGACACTCCGAGACTCGACCCATTCCAGAACAACACGCAGGTGGTTCTCGACATCTTTCCGGACTTTCGCGAGACGCAGCAGCTCATGGTTGAAGACGTGCATTCGTTCTCGCCTACCACCGTGGCTGATTTCCGATACACGTATCTCTGGTTTCAGTACGACCGCATCCCGCTCAGCCAGGGGCAGGACATGACGGCACTCGGGTTCGCGCCGAACCTCAACAGTGAAATCCCGCGCGATTTCCGGCACATTCCCAACCTGACGGTCGCCGGCATGACGTTGATCTTCCCGGGAAGCAAGATTCATCAGGCGGAAAGGACGCAACAGTTTACCGCCAACGTCACCAAGATCTGGGATCGGCACACCTTGAAGGTGGGTACCGACCTCCGCATCTTCCGCCAGAATTACACGCAGACCAACGATTCGGCAGGAGCGTTTACGTTCAACGCGCCGTTCACGGCAAGAAGCCCGTTCACCGCTTCGGGCGGCACCGGTTTCGCCTCTTTCATGCTGGGATACGCGGCCACTGGCGCCGCCAATACTCCGGCCCTCCAGGAGCAGTCTCGCTTCTATCGGGCGGTTTACGTCCAGGATGACTATCGGGCTACGAAAAAGCTGACGCTGAACCTCGGGTTGCGCTACGACCAGGACGGCGATTTCACCGAACGCAATGACCGGTTCAGTACCTTCAATCCCGGCTTGCCGCATCCATTGGCGGCAACGGCGGGACTGGCTCTGAAGGGCCGTGTGATCCTTGTCAATACGCCGGAGCATCCTTCCAGGCAGTGGAAGGGGACATATCTCGGTCAGGCCGCACCTCGCTTCGGCTTCGCGTATCGCCTAGCCAACCGGACAGTTCTCCGCGGCGGCTACGGCCTGTTCTGGCTTCCGCCGACGATTGCGCGCCGCGAAACTCTGGTGGAACCGGTGGCGGTGGCCACAACAACCTTCGTCGGATCGATTGACGGCGGATTGAGGCCCTTCCATACGCTAGCGAATCCGTTCCCCGATGGCATCCGCCAGCCGCCGGGGCGCGCCCGCGATCTGGAGGCGATTTTCGCCGGTCAGACGTTCCCGTCCACTCTTCGAGAAAAGGAGTACGCCTATTCCCAGCAGTGGAACTTCAACCTTCAGCAGGAATGGGCCGGCTCCACGCTCGTCGAGGTGGCATACGCAGGCCTCAAAGGAAACCGCCTTCCGATCAATCTGTACGGAATCAATCAACTGAGCGCCGATGCTTTGGCCCAGGGACCCTCGCTCAATACCCTGGTGCCGAATCCTTTTGCCGGATTGGTGAGCCGGGGACCCTTGTCGACGCCCACCATCGCTCGAGGACGTCTGCTGCGGCCGTTCCCGCAGTATGACACGGTTGGTATTCGCGGCCTCTTCGCGGGGAACAGTATCTATCATTCGCTGCAAGCGAAGTTTCAAAAGAGGTTCTCCAGCGGCGCCGGGATCCTGGTGAGCTACACCAATTCGAAGCTGATCTCGGACACGGAGACCCAGACCAGTTGGCTGGACGCCGTTGCGAATGCGCAGGACGCCTACAACTTCCGGGCCGAGCGGGCGATCTCGAGTTCGGACGTGCCGCAACGGCTGGTCGTCAGCGGTAACTATGACCTGCCGTTCGGGCGTGGCAAACACTATCTCGGGAGCAGCTCCGGGCTGGCCGGGGCGGTGGTTTCCGGCTGGGTCGTCAATGGAATTTATACGTGGCAAGCCGGATTTCCGCTAGGCATCACGACCGCGGCGAATCTCACCGGATCCTACGGATTCTCGCAAAATCCCCGCCCGAACTCGACTGGGCAAAGCGCGAAGTTGAGCGGCCCAGCGCAGGAGCGGCTCGGACGGTGGTTTAACACCTCGGTCTTTACCCAGCCGGCCGCCTTTACCTTCGGCAATGTGGGTCGAAACCTGCCCGATACCCGCGGCCACAACATGAATAACATTGATCTGTCCGTCTTCAAGAACACTTATTTCGGACCGGAGGCACGATTGAATGTGCAGTTCCGGGCCGAGTTCTACAATCTGTTCAACCGCGTGCATTTTGCGCTGCCCGGCCGAAGTCTCGGCACTCCGCAGTTCGGAGTCGTCAACGCCCAGGCGAATGAGCCCCGGCTCATCCAAATGGCGTTGAAGCTGATGTTCTGATTAAGCACCGGCATCGTGCAAAGTTCATTGGCCGCCAATGAACGGGATGAACGCCGACCGGCTTACAGCAAAGGGTGATCGGCGGCCAGTATCGGCCTTCAATTCAGGATCAGGCCTCGGCAGGAGTCGAAGGCGCCGCTCCGCGCAATCAAAGAAGAGGCCCGCTCGCCTCACCTTCGCGTCTCGCACCCCTGTCCGCAAGACCGGATTGCGGTGAAAGCGCCGGATGCGCTAAAATTCTGGTTGCTGTCATGATACTCACTGTTATTTTGACGATCGTGCACGTGATCGTTTGCCTGTTCCTGGTTGTGGTCGTGTTGCTGCAAAGCGGCAAGGCGGCGGATCTGGCGGGGGCGTTTGGCGGCATGGGATCCCAGACCGTTTTCGGCCCTCGCGGCGCGGCGACGGCGTTGAGCCGGGCCACAACGATCGCGGCGGTCCTGTTTATGGTGACGTCGCTTGGCCTTTCAGTGATTGCCACCCGGGGCGGCGGCGGAGCGGGAAGTGGCGGCAGTTCGGTGTTGGAAAAGGTGGCGGAACCGGCCGGTGCGAAGCCGGAAGCTCCCAAGCCGACGATGGAAATCGTCGATCCAACGTCGGGCAAGGTTGTCGGTTCACAGCCGATCGATCTGGACAAGATCCCGAAAATCGACCCGGCGAAACCGGCCGAGCAGAAAAAGCAGTAAGCCATGAGTTTGCGGAGGTGGCGGAATTGGCAGACGCACTAGCTTGAGGTGCTAGCGGGTAACACCGTGCGGGTTCAAGTCCCGCTCTCCGCACCATTTCGAAAAGCCGCGGCATCAACAAGATACCGCGGCTTTTTTCTTATGCCGCTGACCGGCATGGTGATCGGCAACAACCGGTCTCATACAGGAAATCGCTCGCGCGGATGCTGGTTCGGCTCCCTGAAACAAGCTGCGGTACTGTGTAAATATGCCTGAGCGGTTGCAAATTGTGTCCGGCCGCGTCTTGCCGCCGGCGAAACGGTATTGGAACGGATGACGCCGCTGCATGGGATTCGCGTGCTCGATTTTTCGCACGCGCTGGCAGGACCGTACGCATCGTTGTTGTTGGCCGACTATGGCGCAACAGTGTACAAACTCGAATCGCGCGAGGGCGACATGGGACGCGGATGGGGGCCGCCGTTCCGCGGAGGGCAGTCCAATTTTTTTCTCACGCTCAACCGCGGAAAGAAAGGAATTTCGATCGACCTGAAACAGCCGGAGGGTCTCGATTTGTGCCTGCGCTTGATCGACCGTATGGACGTCGTCGTCGAAAACTTCCGGCCCGGCACGATGGACCGCTTGGGCCTCGGCTACAAGGCGTTGAAGAAGCGAAATCCCCGGCTAGTTTACTGTTCGATTTCAGGCTACGGGCAGGAGGGGCCGTCCCGCGAAGAGGCCGGCATGGATCTGGTGCTGCAGTGTTCCTCGGGATTGATGAGTATTACGGGCACAGAAGCCGGCGAGTCTGTGCGCGTGGGCTATGGCGTAACCGACGTGACGGCGGGACAGTTCGCG
>VFZO01000395.1 GCA_016871155.1 Acidobacteriota bacterium
CGCCATCAAATGCGACAGAGCGATCGTGCCCAAGCCGCCGGCGCACCGGTCGAAAAACCGGCGGCGGGAGTGGATCTGATGGAACAGATTCGGGTCCATAGCGTCTATCCTCGGGTGATGAATTCGTCGAGATTGAGCAGTAGGCGCCCCACGCCTACCCACGGGGCGGCTTCCGCGGGAGTGACTCCGTCGAGATCGCGCGCCGGGAAAATCGACTCTGCCAGCGCCGGATCCTTCTCGAGAATCTCCACCTGCAGGCGGTAGAAGCGAGCCAAGCGTTCCACTTCGCCGGGGCGCGGCTCCCGGGCGAGGCAAACGCGGAACGCGAATCGCAGGCGTTCCTCCACCGTTCGGGCTTCCGAACGTAGAACGCGGGCGGCCAGAAGTTGCGCGGCTTCGAAGAAGGTGGAGTCATTGAGTAGGTTCAGCGCCTGCAGCGGAGTGGTGGAGCGCTCGCGGCGGCTGCAGGCGGCCATGGTATCCGGAGCGTCGAAGTTGGCCATCTGCGGATGAGGCGCCGTGCGAAGAAACATAGTGTAGAGGCCACGCCGGTAGCGCTCGGCTCCGGTACTCTCCTTCCACTTCGAACCGCTGCCGGTGGCTAGATCCAACACGCCGGCAGGAATGGGCGGACGCGCGCTCGGGCCGCCAATCTCGAAGTCAAGAAGGCCCGCCGCCGATAGCGTCACATCGCGAATCGCCTCGGCGGAGAGACGGAGCCGCTGTTGCCGCGCCAGCAGAGCGTTGGCCGGATCGCGAACGGCGAGGTCCGGCCGTGAGTTGGAGGATTGCCGGTACGTGGCAGAGGTCACCATCAACCGGTGCAGCTTTTTAAGACTCCAGCCGCGGTCCATGAACTCGACGGCCAGCCAGTCGAGCAGCGCCGGATGCGTGGGTGGCTCGGCGCGGACGCCGAAATCCTCCGAGGTAGTCACCAGGCCGCGGCCGAACAACTCCTGCCAGGCCCGATTCACCGTCACCCGCGCGGTGAGCGGGTTGTCGCGCGATACCAGCCAGTTCGCCAGCGTCAGCCTCGACGGCCGCGGCGCATCCCGCATTGGGTTCAGCACGGCAAGCCCCGCGCGTTCAACCTCGATGCCGGGCTGGCGGAAATCCCCGCGTATGAGAATATGCGACCTGCGCGGTTCGGCGCGTTCGGCCAGCATCTGCACTTCGGAAAGGTCCGGACAGGCTGCCTTGAGTTGCCGGAGTTTTTCTCCCAGTTCCTTGAACTTCAGTTTCTCGAGTGTCTCCTTGCTGACCACGCGCGAGTAGTTGCCGATGAAGAAGTCCGTGACCTTCGCGTTCCACTTCACCGTCCTGCGCGAAGCCGGGATTCGCAGGTGCTGCTGCCCGCCATCCAGGTACAAGCCCAGAACGTCCCAGGTGGTGTCATACAGCGCGTCGACTCCCGGTTGCGAGGCTGCCAGCAGTGTCTTTCGCTCCCATTCAGGCTGCAGTTCGGCCACCTTGTACTCGGCAAGCAGGGCGCGCCGCCGGGCTTCGCAATCGGGTTGACGCTGCAGGTACGCAGCCAGTTCGTTCGGAAGCGGAGCCTCGATGTTCGCCTCGTCGGCTGAATTGAAAAACGCCGTGAGTTGATAGAACTCGCGCTGGCTGATCGGATCGTACTTGTGGTCGTGGCAGCGCGCGCATCCTACCGTAAGCCCGAGCCAGACCGTGCCCACCGTGCTGGCGCGATCGATCACCTGCTCCACGCGGTACTCTTCCACGTTCACTCCGCCCTCCCGATTGGTGAGCGTGTTGCGATGGAAACCAGTAGCGGTTTTCTGAGCAATGGTTGCGTTCGGAAGCAGATCGCCCGCCATCTGTTCGATGGTGAACCGGTCAAACGGCATATCGTCGTTCAAAGCCCGGATCACCCAATCGCGCCACTTCCACGCATCGGGCCGGAGATTGTCCTTCTCGAATCCGTCGCTGTCGGCGTAGCGCGCCAGATCCAACCACTGCCGTGCCCACTTTTCGCCGTAGTGACGGGAGCGCAGCAAACGGTCCACCAGTAGTTCGTAGGCGCCGCTCCGCTTATCGTTCACGAAGGCATCCACCTCCTCCGGCGCGGGCGGCAGACCGGTGAGATCGAGACTGACCCTGCGGATCAGGCTCTGGCGGCTGGCTTCCGGAGACGGGCGGATCCCTTCGGCGTCCAGTTTCGACAGAACGAAGTAATCGATCTCGTTTCGTGCCCATCGTGCATCTCGCACCCGCGGCAGCAGAGCCCGCGAAGGAACCGTGAACGCCCAGTGCTTCGTCTTCGCCTGCGCGGGAGGGGCCGGGCCGGCGCTGACGGGCCAGGTAGCGCCCTGATCGATCCACTCGCGTACCAGTTCCACCTGCGCGGCCGTCAATCGGGGGCCGGACATTGGCATCGTCTTTTCCTTCTCGGCCACGCCGATCAGAGCGAGGAGTTTGCTCGCGGCCGCATTGCCGGGTTTGATGACGGCGCCCGAATAGCCACCCGCCAGAGCCGATTCGCGGTTGTCCAGCCGCAGTCCACCCAGTTGCTTCGATCCGGCGTGACAGCCATGGCAACGCTCCTTGAAAAGGGGCTCGATCTGCGTCTTGAAATCCACCGGAGCGGCAGCCAAAGCGAGTGCCCCATCGGCCGCCAGAAGTAGCGGCAACAGCCATCGCCGAAAACGCGTTTTCATTGACAAGCCTCCTTTACGCGACCGCTTCGCTTCGAACGCCGTCCTCGCCATGTCCTTTCACTAGACCTCGCAGACTCTCCGGACTCATCACGGGAAACGCGAGGCTGAACAGGTAGCCCAAGACCATGGTGAGTCCAAGCCCCAGGGGCGCGTAGAGAAAAAACGATGTCTTGGTGAATGTACCCGTGTAGATCACAACCAGCAGGCTCACCATCGCGCCGATGCTGGTTCCCTGCCAGTTCGCTCGCTTCGTGAGAATGCCGAGCAGAAAGATGCCGAGAAGGATGCCCGTGAAGAAGCTGTTGGTCTTGGCCGAAATCTCGAGTACGGTTCCCAGTCTGCTCACGAACAGGCCCATGACGGTGGCGACGACGCCCCAGAAGAGCGACATCCAACGCGATACGCCGAGGTAGTGCTGAGCCGGAGCTTCCGGGCGAAAGAACCGCTGGTAGAAGTCAACCAGCGATGCAGTAGTAATGGAGTTGACGCCGGAGCTGATACTCGACATCGTGGCGGCCATGATCCCGGCGATCACCAAGCCAGCCACGCCTTGCGGCAACGCGGTGATCACGAAGTAGGGCAGAACCCGGTCCGCGTTAAAGTCGGCTGGGAGTTGGCTGGCGTGCTTATGGAAGTAGGAGAAGATCCCGACCGAAACGGCGAACAGCAACGTTGAGGTCGGAAAATCGATGCATGCGTTGGCGATCACCGACCGGCGGCTGGTCTCGAGGTTCTTTGCAGTGAAATAGCGTTGCAGAACCACTTGATCCACGCCGTAGGACGCCAGATTGATCACCGCGTAGCCGGACACCACGCTCCAGACGGTGATATCGATCGACGGATCGAATGACCAATCGGCCATGCGCGTTCTTCCCGCCGCGTCGGCTACCGCGTAAATCTGCCCGATATCCCAGCCGAAGTCCATCAGCACGTAGATGCCGATAAGGAAGATGCCCGCGATGAATACCGCCGCCTGCGCGACATCGGTCCAGATTACGCCCTCCATCCCGCCGAGCGTCGTGTAAATGGCAGTGCCAAGGCCAAGCGCTAGCGAGCAGTAGACCTGCGAAATGCCGGTGATCTCGGCCAGCGCGATCGAAGTCGCATAGATCATGGTGGCAAGCCAGCACAGGCGCAGAAAGATGAACAATACGCTCGCAATGCTCCGCACGAGCGGGTTGAACCGCCTCTCCAGGTACTCGTAGGCGGTGTAGACCTTCAAGTTGTAGTAGAAGTTCACGAATAGATAGAGGACCAGTGGAGTGATCAGAACCAAAGTGATGATGTTCGGGTAGAGCATCAGGTTCTGCTTGTAGATGTAAGCAGCCACGCCCATGTAGCTCACCGCGCTGGTGTTGGTGGCCATGATCGAGATTGCCACCGGCAACCACGACATCTTCCGGCCCGCCAACAAATAGTCCTCGGCATCGTGCTGCCGGCGCCCGAAATAGCTGCCGAGCGCGATCGAGCCCAGGAAGTAGGCCGCAAGAACCACCCAATCGATCGTGCCGAAATGTCCCATTTACGCTCCGAGTATCTCATCCATGGCGCCGCCGATCACCTCGATCGCCTCCCACAGTGCGTCCCGCTCGATCGTCAGCGGCGGCACGATCTTGAAGAATCCCTTGCCGGTGAGAAACATCAAGACGCCCCGGCGCAGGCACGTCATGACGATCCGGTCGACGATCTCATTAAAAGGCTCGCCGCTGGCGGGATCCTGGAGGTGAACTGAGTAGAAAAGCCCGCAGCCATTGTGCATTCTCACATAACGGGCATGTCTGGCGGCGATCTCGCCGAGGGCGCGGCCCAACTCTTCGCCCAACGCCGCGGACCGTTCCACCAGCCCGTCTCGCTCCAGGACGGTGAGGCAGGCCAGCCCGGCGGCCGCACTCAGCGGATTGCCGCCGAAGGTGCTCGACATCTCCCCGGGCGCTGAAAGATCCAGCACCTGCTGCCGTCCGATGACGGCGGAGAGCGGAAGCGACGAACTGAGTCCTTTTCCGCACGCGATCAGGTCTGGCACGATTCCGTAGTGCTCGAAGGCGAACATGCGGCCGGTACGCCCGATTCCGCTTTGCACCTCATCGATGGCTACCAGCACGTTGTTTTGACCAGCCCACTCAACCATCCGGTGGATGTAGCGCGCCGGATGCAGTGTGGTCGTCCAGCCGGGGATCGACTCGAGGATGATCCCCGCCACCGATTCCGGCCGGATGCCTCGCGCGGCCAGATCCTCGTCGAATCCACGCGAATCGGGCCCGCCGGGCAGGGGGCAGTTGCCAATGGAACAGGCTCTCTCTCTGGAAGCCGTCCACAATTCCCGGCGGGCCGCCAGCAAGCTTCGCCGCAAGCGTCCGCCCGTGGTAGCTCGATTCAAACGACAGAATCCCCAACTTGTCCGGCGCGATTTGCAAACCGTGTTTCCGCATCAGGCTCAGCGCGCACTCGTTGGCTTCCGTGCCCGACGAGAACAGAATCGCCTTATCCAGCCCCTCCGGAGCGACCTTCACCAGCCGCTCAAGCAGCTCGCGGCGAATCTGGGTGG
>VFZO01000396.1 GCA_016871155.1 Acidobacteriota bacterium
CACTGCGCCCTGCCCTGCGGGCCGCCGCCTGACGGCGGCGACGGGCTCCGTTCCGCCCAGCCCTTTTCCGTTCTCGCGCCGGCAGGGTAAGGTCAAATGAGCGACGTACCGGCACCTGAAAAGTGTCAACAATCACGCCGGTCTAAAGTGTCAACAATCATCCCGGCCGCGCACTGCCCCGTCGGGCCACGAAGCGGAAAGTAACATCAGATCATAACCCAATTGAAACCGGATCGAAACATTGCCCTGTTACACTCCGGTCGTGGTATCGACCATTCGGGTTGTTCTCCTGATTGCTGTCTTCTCCGTGGCCGGCCTTGCTCAGGTGGACCGTGCCTTCTTGACAGGAGCCGTTTCCGATGCAACGGACGCCCGGATCGGCGGAGCAAGCGTAGCCGTCGAATCCGCGGGCACAGGTTTCCGCCGCGAAACTGTAACATCCTCGGCGGGTGACTTTCAGTTTCCTGGCCTTCCGGTAGGCGCCTACACCGTCACCGTCAGCAAGAGCGGCTTCAACACTGCCAAGTTTGAGAACGTCATCCTCGCCGTCGGCCAAACCCGGACGCTGAACACTCAACTCGCCGTCAGCAGCATGGCCACGGCTGTGATTGTTGAAGCCGGGGTCACCCCCCTCGAACAGACCAACGCCGAGATCGGCACCGTGATCGGCGAGCAGCAGATTCGCAACATTCCGCTCAACGGCCGCCACTGGGCTTCGCTGATGATGCTCGCCCCCGGCGCGGTCAACTCCGGCGAAGGCAGCCAGAACTCCATCCGCTTCTTCGGCCGCCCGCGTGACGACAATAACTGGACCTTCGACGGCGTCGACGCCACCGGCATCAAAGACCCGCGCCAGGAAGGCAATCTGCGCCTGGTCATCTCCACCGACTCCATCGCCGAGTTCCGCGTCAACTCGCTCCCGTTCACGGCCGAAGGCGGCGTGGGCGGCGGCGCGCAGGTCAACCTCGTTTCCAAGACCGGCACCAACGAATTTCATGGCTCGGTGTACGAGTTCCTGCGCAACTCCAAGCTCGACGCGCGCCGGCCGTTCGATGGCCGCAACCCGCCGCCGTTCCGTCTGAATCAGTTCGGCGGCAACGTGGGCGGACGCCTCGTCCGCGACAAGACCTTCTTCTTCGCTAACTACGAGGGCCTCGCCCAGCGGCTAACCATCTCGCGCGCCGACGGCTTGGTGCCCAGCGCCGCGTTGCGCCAGCGCACACCCGCGGCCCTGCAAAGCCTGATCAACCTCTATCCAGCCGGCACGGGTCCAGGACCCGACGCGAACGTCGACGTCCTGGTGGCCGAAACGCCCGAAAAGCGCGACGAGCATAGCGGCATGGCCCGCGTCGACCATCGCATCAACGACCGCCACGGCCTCCTCTTCCGCTTCGCCATGACCAACGGCGAGATCAGCCAGATCCGCAACGGGCTGCTCGAAACCCGCGACTCCTCCATCCGCCCGTCCAACGTCACCACGCAGTGGCAGCAGGTGTGGAGCCCCGCCATCGTCAACGAAGTGAAGCTCGGCTTCAACCGCTCGGCGCTCACTCGCAACGATGTGGGCCGCATACCGGAAGGCATCGCCATCCCGGGCTTAACCTCCACCCAGCCCACCACCTACATCATCGAAAAGCCCAGCACGTACTCCGTGGTGGATAACTTCACCTGGATTCGCGGCCGCCACACGTTCAAGATGGGCGGCGAAATCCGGCGCATCCATCTCAACGTGGGCAACGGACCGGCCACCAGCGTAGCCTTCGCCAACATCGAAGCCTTCCTGCGCAATGCCGTAAACAGCGTTTCCATCGGCAGCCGGCTCGACACCGTCGGCGTGCGCCGCACCTTCCACTCCATCTACGTTCAGGACGAAATCCGGCTCAACTCCGAACTTACTCTCAACTTCGGCCTCCGCTACGAACAATACACCGTGTCCAAGGATCACTACGGCCGCGGGCGCGTCTTCGACATCGTGCGCTGCCAGGGCTTCTGCGCTCCGGGCACGCCGTGGTTCTTCCCGGACAACGACAACATCGCGCCCCGCTTCTCGCTCGCTTGGGCGCCGAAGGCGCTGGGCGGCAAAACGGTCATCCGCACGGGCTACGGCCGCTACTTCGGCCCCGGACAAAACGACGACGTAACCGCCGCCATCGACAGCCTGCCCGAGAAGCTGTCGCTCACCGCCGCGGACACTCCCACGCTGAGCTACCCAGTCGCGCCGTTCCTCGGCCAACTCCGTTCGCAAGGCCAGACGCCGCGCAGCGTGCAGCGCGACCGCAAAGAGCCGGAGTCGCACATGTGGACGTTCTCGATCCAGCAGCAACTGCCGGGCTCGCTCCTGGGGCAAGTGGCCTATGTCGGCAACGTGGGCCGCAACCAACTGACGCGCACCTACGTCAACACGTTCGACCCGGTCACCCGCCGGCGGCCGCTCACCGCCTTCGGACAGATCGACGAAAAGCGGTTCGACGGCAACACCAGCTTCAACGGTCTGCAGTCTTCGTTGACGCGCTCTTTCTCCAAGGGTCTTCTGTTCCAGGCCCAATACATGTGGGGCCATGCCATCAGCGACAACGCCGGCTCCGGCGAAGGCGGGCAGATCCAGAACATTGCCTGCCGCGCCTGCGACCGCGGCGATGCCGACTACGATATCCGCCACACCTTCACCGCCAACACCGTCTACGCCACGCCCTTCGCGCGCGGCAAGTGGTACGGCGGCTGGGATCTCAGCGGGCTGTTCACCGCGCGCACCGCAACGCCGTTCAGCGTCAGCATCGCCCGCACCGCGACGGCCGTACCTTCGGGTCAAACGCAAAGCCAGCGCACCGACTATGTGGGCGGTCCCGTGTATGCCAGCAACAAAAGCCCGGGGCTGTGGCTCAACCCGGACGCGTTTGCGCTGCCGGCCAACGGCACGTTTGGCAACTCTGGCCGGAACCGCTTCCGAGGGCCGCGCCTCTGGCAGGCTGACGCCGGGATTTCGAAGAAGTTCCGCCTCACCGAGCGCATGAACCTGGACTTCCGCACTGAGTTCTTCAACTTGTTCAATCGCGCGCAGTACGGCAACCCGGTGAACGTCGGCAACAACGCCACATTTGGGCGGATTCTGGTGACTACCAACGACGGCGCCACCGGCTCTGGCACCTCGCGGCAGTTGCAGTTCATGCTGCGCTTGAATTTCTAGAATGTGGCTGCGGTTGACCTGACGCTCGGCGGAACCGCGCCAGAGGTTCACCAAACCGGCCACCCGGCGGACCGGGACTTCGCGATCGCGTCAGCTTGATCCGAGTTCGGTACGAGTCGCACGATCTGGCCGGGGCCGCGCATCGCTCGCAACCGTGCCCGGGGATCGGCCATCCAGTTTACGGTTGAGCACGCGACTCTTGTGGAGCCTGAGTGTGCCACGTTCTCGGAACCCACGCTAACGGGTCCGAAGGGTGCGGGGCCAACTTCGGTCAGAGCTTCTCGCCCTTTGCCGCTTGGCCGCGTACCAGGAACGTTTTCGCCAGGGAGCCCCGGCCGCAAATCTTGAATGTTCCGAAGTCCTTGTACCATTCGCCTTCGGGAACCTCCGGCCGCGTCTCGGTCCAGAGCCGCAGTTGATTCAAGTCGGCGATGCTGATCGCTCGATCTCGCATCCGCTCCACTAGGTGCTGCTTGACTGCCTCGGGGAAGTTGTTCCAGCTTTCGATCTTCGGCATCAGCCACCAAAGACCAAGCGGCCGAGTTGATCTCCGAGGCGCTTCGCCTCCTGAGGATCCGTCTCGTTGCGGAAACGCTCGGCCAGGTCAAAGAACTCCTGCTGCCTTCGTTTCTCGGCGTCGATGCCGTTCTCGATCAACTCGACTAGCATACGAGCCGTACTCAGGCGCCGCGATCTTGCCATGCTTCGGACCTGAGTAACTGTCTTGGCCGGCAAGCTCACGCTCTGGCGTACGGTCTTCGCTATCGCTCTCATGACACCATTATGCACCATTTTGATGCATGCTTTGGGAGACCGCAGTTGCCGGCAGAGAATGAGTAACGCCACAGCGTATAGTGTGCCCTCCGTCCGGATCGCCGGCGACTCGCACAACGGCCCCGCGCGGTTCTAGCTGTAGCCGGCTACTCGTCCAGAGCTCCGGTCCATTTCAATTCAAATGATCGCGAGGTCTCACTTTGTGAAGCTGCCTGTGATCAGGCCCGCCCGAGACGGGATCGCTCTCAGCCGGGACCTGCTTCTCGCCGCGGCCCATCAGCGCCAGCGGCGTGCGTTCGCCCCAGATGACCGACTCGCCCCAGATCACACTGGTGCTGGAGGTGCGGGCCATCTCGCCCCAGATCACGCTGGTGTTGCCGACCAGACGAACCGTCTTGGTGGCCGGATCGTAGACGGCCTTGGGAGAAGCAGTCAAGCCCGTGCCCAACTCGGTGTTCTTAAACGCCGCGTCGATGTTCAGATAGCCCGCGCCCTTGGCGAAGATGTCCTCCACGGCGGAGTACGCCGCGCCTGTCACCGGGTCGGTTCCTTTCACCGTGGAGCGGTAGGTCTTCGATGCCGTCTTCATCAGGCGCGCCTTGATTTGGTCCGGCGTGAGTTTGCCGTCCCGGCTGAGGAGCAGGGCGGCGGCGCCGCTGACAACCGGTGCGGCCAGGCTGGTGCCGCTCAGGCGGAAATAGCTGGTCTTCTGCGAATGGTCACCGCCGAGACGATATTCGTTCTCGGGTACAAAGTTGGCAGCGAGCTCTTTGGCGAGAGCCGAACTGCCGGCGGGAGCGGGCGCCATCAGCGAGTTCCCCGGAGCCACCAGATCCGGCTTGACGATCTGATCGATGGCGGTGGGTCCTTTGGAGCTATATGTCGCCAGGAGATCGTCCGTGCGGTCGAACGTGTTCATCGTGCGCATGGCGCCTATGGTGATCACCAGCGGATCGTTGCCTGGCGACTGGATCGTGCCGTAACCCTGATTGGCGAACGTATTGTCGCGGCCTTCGTTGCCGGCGGCCACCACCACCACCAGACCGGCTCTCCAAGCGGCTTCCACGGCCTGACAAAGCGGATCGGTGCGGAAGCTCTCCACCACCGGGCGGCCGAGCGAAAGATTGATCACGCGAATGTCGTGCTTCTTCTTCAGTTCAATGGCGCGGTTGATGGCGCCAATCACCGACGAGTCCGTACCCTTGCCTTCGGCATCCAGCGC